>JBJOPV010000101.1:0-11686 GCA_046050625.1 Pseudomonadota bacterium | reverse complement strand
CGTGGCGGTGGCGCGCGCCGCCGCCTTCGCCAAGCAGGTGGTCATCCTTGACGAGCCCACCGCTGCGCTCGGCGTCAAGGAAGGCAACATGGTGCTGGAGCTGATCCGCCGGGTGCGCGACAAGGGCCTGCCGGTGATCCTGATCTCGCACAACATGCCGCATGTCTTCGAGATCGCCGACCGCATCCACGTCGCCCGTCTGGGCCGGCGCGCCGCGGTGCTTGACCCGAAGAAGATCAGCATGAGCGACACGGTGGCGGTGATGACCGGCGCCATGCCACCGGACCGGATTCCGGCCGAATGCCTGGCGCACTGAACCTCGGAGACTTCTCGCCATGCTCAAGGGAATCGATCCGCTGCTGACGCCGGACCTGCTGAAGGTCCTGGCCGAGATGGGCCACGGCGACGCGATCGTCATCGCCGACGCCAACTTCACCGCCAGCCGGCTGGCCACCGAAGGCCGGCCCAAGCCGGTCATCCACCTGCCCGGCGCCGACGTGCTGCGGGCCTCGCGCGCGGTGCTGTCGCTGATGAACCTGGATGCGGCGGTCGAGCAGCCGGTGGCCTACATGCAGGTATGCACCATGCCGGCCGACTACCGCAGCCGCCTGCAACGCGATGTGGTGGCGATGCTCGAGCAGGACGGCCATGCCCTCTCCGCCCAGTGCGAAGCAGTGGAAAGGTTCGCGTTCTATGATCGTGTCCGCGAGGCCTTCGCGATCGTGCTGACCTCCGACCTGCAGCCCTACGGCAACTTCCTGTTCAAGAAGGGCGTGATCGGAGCGCCGCTCGACGCCTGAGGGCCGGCACCACCTGCCTCATTCCTCGAGACTGGCCCGCCTTCGTGCGGGCCTTGCGCCATCGTGAATCCGGACCTGACCTGCCTCGACACGCCCTCGTCCCGCCGCCCGCCGCGCGGCTCGAACCAGAACGGCATGCGCCAGTTCAACGAGCGGGTGGTGCTGCAGGCCATCCGGCTGCACGGCGAGCTGCCCAAGGCCGAGCTGGCGCGGGTGACCGGCCTGAGCACGCAGACGATCTCGATGATCGTCAACGCGCTGCTCGACGACGGTCTGCTGATCAAGCGCGAGCCGCTGCGCGGACGCATCGGCCAGCCTTCGGTGCCGATCGCGCTCGATCCGGACGGCGCCTGGGCCATCGGCGTCAAGGTCGGCCGCCAGCATGCGGACGTGCTGCTCGTCGACTTTCTCGGCCAGGTCCACCACCGCGAGGGCCTGCCCTATGCCTGGCCCGATCCCGAGCACCTGCCCGCGGCACTGCTGGCGATGATCCGGCGCTGCCGCGAAGCGCTGACCGCACGCCTGCGGCCCCTGGACCGGCCGGAGCGGCTGTGCGGCATCGGCGTGGCCACACCGCTGTCGATCGGCGGCTGGACCGGCCTGTTCGACATGCCCGAGGCCCAGGCCCGGGCCTGGGAGACGCTGGACCTGGCCGGCCATCTGGCCGCAGCGACCGGCCTGCCAGTGCATGTCGCCAAGGACACGGTGGCCGCCAGCCTGGCCGAGCTGGTCGGGGGCGAAGGACGCCGCCTCTCCAGCTTTCTCTACCTTTTCGTCGACACCTTCAGCGGCGGCGGGCTGGTGCTCGACAGCCGGCTGCACCCCGGCGCACAGGGCAATGCCGGTGCGATCGGCTCGATGCCGCTGGCGGTGCCCGGCACCGGCACGCCCGGCACGCAGCTGCTGGGCGCGGCCTCGCTGCTGAACCTGCAGCGCCTGTACGAGACCGCCCGGCTCGACCCCTCGGCCACGCTGGACGGGCGCGCGCTCGAGCTGCCCTGGCACGCGCACACCCAGGCTTGGCTGGGCAATGCCTCACGGGCGCTGGCCATGGCCATCGTCGGCGCCATCTGCGTGCTCGACATCGACGACATCGTCATCGATGGCGTCATCGACCGCCGCCTGCTGGGGCGGCTGATCGCCCAGACTGGCGATGCGCTCGACCTGCACTGCTGGGAAGGCGTGCGCCGCCCTCGCCTGCATGCCGGCAGCATCGGCTCGGACGCGCGAGCGCTGGGCGGCGCGCTGCTGCCGCTGCACGCCGACTTCGCGCCCCACCCCGAGGTCTTCCTGAAGGCCGATCCGCGCCGCCAGGACCGCGCCGACGCCGGGCCTCAGGCCGAGGTCGAGCCGCCGCGCAGCTTGCCGACCACGAGCAGCAGCACCACCGCGCCGACCACCGACGCGATGAAGCCCGCCGGCTGACCCACGCTGTACCAGTTCAGCACCTGCCCGGCATAGCCGGCTGCCAGCGAGCCGCCGATGCCCAGCAGCGTGGTCAGGATGAAGCCCAGCGCCTGGGTGCCGGGCAAGAGGGCGCGGGCCAGCCAGCCCACCAGGAAGCCGATCACGATCGTGCCGATGAGACCCATGGTCAATGTCCTTCCAGAACGGATGGCGCCACCGGTTCGATGGCGTTCCGATTCTGACGGAAGCCCGTGAACAATGTCACGACCAAGGTCGTGACTGCCGTGTCACACCCGCCCGATCTCACATCGCCATCTGCGCCCAGACCTTGTCGAGCCGCTTGGTGCTGACCGGCTGCGGCGTCTTCAGCTCCTGCGCGAAGAGGCTGATGCGCAGCTCCTCCAGCAGCCAGCGGTACTCGTCGAGGCGAGCGTCGGGCGCGCCCTTGAGCTCGGCCACGCGCCGGCTCCAGCGCTGCTCGAGCGGGCGCAGCTCGGCCAGGCGCTGTGCATCGCGCGCCGGATCGCCCCGCAGCTTGTCGAGCCGCAGCTGCACGCCCTTGAGGTAGCGCGGCAGGTGCTGCAGCTGCGCCCAGGGCGTGGCGGCGATGAAGCGCTTGCCCATCAGGCGCTGCAGCTGCGCGGCGAGGTCGTCGGCGACGTCCTTGGGCGCGCGGGCGTCCTTGAGCTTGCGCTGCGCGGCGGCGAACTCCAGCAGCACCGCCCCGGCCTGGCGGGCGATCTCCTGCGCGATCAGGTTCAGCCGGGTGCGGCCCTCGTCGATGCGCGCCTGGAAGGAGGCGGCGTCATGCGGCAGCGGCTCGGCCAGGAAGGCACGGTCCAGCGCCACCTCGATGATCTGCGCGCGCAGCTCCTCCTGCGTGCCCAGCGGCATGAAGGCCACCGCCATCTTCTGCAGGTCGGGGATGTTCTTTTCCAGGTACTTGAGCGGCTCCTTGAGGTTCAGCGCCAGCAGCCGGCGCAGGCCGGCGCGGTGCTTGAGGGCCGCGGCCGCCGGCTCGTCGAAGACCTCGATCTCGACCTGCGTGCCGCGGTCGATCAGCGCGGGAAAGCCGATCAGCGTCTGGCCGGCCTTGCGGATCTCCATCAGCTCGGGCAGCTCGCCGAAGGTCCAGGCGGTGTAGGCCTGCGGCGCGAGCGGCTCGGGCGCCGCAGGCGGCGTCGGGCTGGCGCTCGCGCCCCGGCGCACCGGGCCGCCCGCCGCGGCGGACGAAGGCACCGGCGCGACGGGCGCGGCCGGCGCGCTGGCCACCTTCAGCGCCGCCAGCGCCTGGAAGGCCGAGCGTGCCTGCCCGCCCAGCTCGGCCTTCAGCGCCGCCAGGTTGCGCCCGGTGCCGAGCTGACGGCCGTGCTCGTCGACGACGCGGAAGTTCATGAACAGGTGCGGCGCCACCATGTCGAGCTTGAAGTCGTTGCGCTGCACCGCCAGCTGGGTGCGCTCGCGCACCGCCTTGAGCAGCGTCTCCAGCAGCGGCCCCTGCGCGAACGGGTTGAGCTCGACGAACTCGGCGACGAACTCGGCCAGCGGCATCAGCCGCGAGCGCGGGCGCTGGTGCAGGCTCTTGACCAGCGCCAGCACCTTGGCCTCCAGCAGGCCCGGCACCAGCCAGTCGCAGCGCTCCTCGCTGACCTGGTTGAGCGCGTAGATCGGCACGGTGACGGTGACACCGTCCTTGGCGTCGCCCGGCGCGTGCAGATAGGTCGCGGTGCAGTCGATGCCCCCGAGGCGGATCGTCTTCGGGAAGGCCGCGGTGGTGATGCCGGCGGCCTCGTGGCGCATCAGCTCATCGCGCGTCAGGTGCAGCAGCTTCGGGTTGCTTTTCTGCTCCTGGCGGTACCAGCGCTCGAAGCTCGCGCCGCTGGCCACCTCACGGGGCAGCTGCGCGTCGTAGTAGGCGAAGATCAGGTGCTCGTCGACCAGCACGTCCTGGCGGCGCGACTTGTGCTCCAGCTCCTCGACCTGGCGGATCATCTTGTGGTTGTGCGCCAGGAAAGGCAGCCGCGTCTCCCACTCGCCCCCCACCAGCGCCTCGCGGATGAAGATCTCGCGCGCGGCCACCGCATCGACGTTGCCGAAGTTCACCCGGCGCTGGTTGTAGATGACGATGCCGTACAGCGTGGCGCGCTCGAAGGCCACCACCTCGGCGGCCTTCTTCTCCCAGTGAGGTTCGAGCAGCTGTTTCTTCAGCAGATGGCCAGCGATCGGCTCGATCCACTGCGGCTCGATCGCCGCCAGACCGCGCCCGAACAGGCGCGTGGTGTCCACCAGCTCGGCGGCGATCAGCCAGCGCCCGGGCTTCTTCGACAGGTGCGCGCCCGGATGGCGCCAGAACTTGATGCCGCGCGCCCCCAGATACCACTCGTCATCGTCGGCCTTGCAGCCGATGTTGCCCAGGAGGCCCGCCAGCATCGACTGGTGCACCTGCTCGTAGGTGGCAGCCGTGCCATTCAGGCGCCAGCCGTGCTCGGCCACCACGGTGTGGAGCTGGCTGTGGATGTCGCGCCACTCGCGCACCCGGCGCGGGTTGACGAAGCTCTCGCGCAGGCGCTGCTCCTGCTGGCGGTTGCTGAGCTTGTGGCTGTCGATCTTCTGACCGGCCTTGGCCGCGTCAGCGTGGCCGTGGCTGCCGCGGCCTTCCTCGATCCACTTCCAGAGCTTCAGGTAGCCCATGAACTCGGAGCGCTCGTCGTCGAACTTCTTGTGCTTCTCGTCAGCGGCCTGCTGGGCCTCCAGCGGGCGGTCGCGCACGTCCTGCACGCTCAGCGCGCTGGCGATGATCAGCACCTCCTGCAGCGCCTCGCGGTTGCGGGCTTCCAGGATCATGCGGCCGACGCGCGGGTCCAGCGGCAGCTTGGCCAGCTCGCGACCGATCGGCGTGAGCTCGTTGGCCTCGTCCACCGCGCCGAGCTCGCCCAGCAGCGCATAGCCGTCGGCGATGGCCTTGCGCGGCGGCGGCTCGATGAAGGGGAAGTCCTCCACCAGCCCCAGGCCCAGCGACTTCATCCGCAGGATGACACCCGCCAGCGAGCTGCGCAGGATCTCCGGGTCGGTGAAGCGCGGGCGGCCCTGGAAGTCCTTCTCGTCGTAGAGCCGGATGCAGATGCCGTTGGCCACGCGGCCGCAGCGGCCGGCGCGCTGGTTGGCCGCGGCCTGGCTGATGGCCTCGACCTGGAGCTGCTCGACCTTGGTGCGGTAGCTGTAGCGCTTGACGCGCGCGGTGCCGGCATCGATCACATAGCGGATGCCCGGCACCGTGAGCGAGGTTTCCGCCACGTTGGTGGCCAGCACGATGCGCTTGGCCCCGCCGGTCTCGAAGACGCGGTCCTGCTCGGCCTGAGACAGCCGCGCGAAGAGGGGCAGGATGTCGGCGTTGCGGTGCAGCGGCTGGTGGCTGAGGTGCTTCCTCAGATGGTCGGCGGCCTCGCGGATCTCGCGCTCGCCCGGCAGGAAGACCAGGATGTCGCCCGAGGCGGTGCCGCGCCACAGCTCGTCGACCGCATCGGCGATGGCGTCGTTCAGGTCGAACTCCTTCGATTCCTCGAAAGGCTTCCAGCGCTGCTCGACGGGGAAGGTGCGGCCGCTGACCAGGATCACCGGCGCCAGACCCTGGCGCGAGGCGAAGTGCTGCGCAAAGCGCTCGGCGTCGATGGTGGCGGAGGTGACGACGATCTTCAGATCGGGCCGGCGCGGCAGGATCTGGCGCAGGTAGCCGAGCAGGAAGTCGATGTTGAGGCTGCGCTCGTGCGCCTCGTCGATGATCAGCGTGTCGTAGGCGCGCAGCAGCGGATCGGTCTGCGTCTCGGCCAGCAGGATGCCGTCGGTCATCAGCTTGACCGAGGCGCCGGCCTGCAGCCGGTCCTGGAAGCGCACCTTGTAGCCGACCACCTCGCCCAGCGGCGACTTCAGCTCGTCGGCGATGCGCTTGGCCACCGAGGAGGCGGCGATGCGGCGCGGCTGCGTGTGGCCGATCAGGCCGGCGCCGCCCGCGCCCAGGCCGCGGCCCAGCTCCAGCGCGATCTTGGGCAGCTGCGTCGTCTTGCCGGAGCCGGTCTCGCCGCAGACGATGATGACCTGGTGCTCGGCGAGCGCCCGCGCGATCTCGTCGCGGCGCGCGCTGACCGGCAGACCCTCGGGATAGCTGATCGGCGGCACCGGGTTGGGCGGCACCGGCGGGCGCGTGGCACGAGGCGGACGGGAAGAACGCGGCGGGCGGGCCGGCGTCGGAGCGGTCGGGGGAACGGTCGGGGCAGTCACGGGGCGGGATTATCCGCGCTCAGGCCGCACCCGGTCGCCCCAGGACCAGCTCGAAGCGGCCGGTCACCTCGGCACGACCTGGCAGCGCACGCAGCCCCCCGCCATGGCGACGCGCCACGATCTGCACGAACTGCAGCCCCAGGCCGACGCCACCCGCATCACCCGCCGGCAGGCCGTCGTCGCCCTGGTTCAGCCGCTCGCGCTGCGCCGCCGACAGACCCGGCCCCTGGTCGCACACCGTCAGCGACAGCGCATCCGCCGCCCCGATGTCGGTGTCGACCTGGAGGCGCACCCGGATGATGACCTCGCCACCGGCGGGGCTGTGCTTGATCGCGTTGGAGACCAGATTGCCCAGCGCACGCTGCACCAGCGCCCGGTCCATCGACCAGACCGGTGCGGACTGCGCGCCCAGCAGCTCGGTCTGCCAGCCCAGCCGGACCTGCGCCGCCAGCGCCTGGGGCCGGAAGTCCGCCACCACCTCGTCGAGCAGCGCATCCAGCGCCGTCGCCTGCCACTGCAGCGGCCGGGTTTCGACATGCGCGACCCGGACAAAGTCGTCGGCCAGCTGCTGGGTGCGTGCACCCAGGCGCTGCACCTCGTCGAGAAAGGCCGCCTGCGTCATCTCCATGCGGCCGCGCCGGTACAGGTCGGCCATCAGCATCAGCGCGTTGGCCGGCGAGCGCAGGTCGTGCGAGACGAAGGCCAGCGCACGGTCACGGCGGCGCTGCGCCTGGCGAATGGCGCTCACGTCCGAGAAGGTCACCACCCAGCGCTGCTGGCCCAGCAGCAGCACCGGCGCAAAATGCAGCAGGAAATCGCCCAGGCGACCGGCGCGGGCCTCGACCACACAGGCAGCCGGCGCAGCCGGTCCGGGCTGGAAGATGGTTTCCAGGTCCGCCACCGGCGCCCCCGGCGCCGGCACGAACTCCACCAGCAGACCGGGCAGCTCCAGCCCGGGCATGTCCTCGGCACGCTCCAGCTCGAAGAGCTGCGCGGCCAGCGCATTGGCCAGCAACACGCGGCCGCGTGGGTCGGTCACGGCCATCGCGGTGGGCAGGCCGGCCAGCGCATCCGACAGGAAACGCCGCGCGCTGCGCACCGTGTCGGTGGCCGCATGCAGCGCATCGAGTCGCAGGGCCAGCGCGTCGCGCCGGCGCGGGGCCGGTGGCACCGGCGCGCCCGGGCTCAGTCCGGCCTCCGGCCCCAGCAGGCCAATCTCGGCATCGAGCGCATCCACCGCCTGCTGCAGCTGCCGCCAGCTCCACAGCGGATAGGCCAGCACCGCGGCCAGGGCCCAGGACACGGGGCTCCACCACAACCCCGCCCCCAGCGCCACCAGGCTGGCACCGATCACCAAGGGCACCGCGCCCACCGCCAGCGCCAACGCCCGACCGGCACCGAGCCGCTCGATGCCCGCCAGCAGCGCCAGCACCAGCACCGCCGACAGCGTCGCACCCGCCAGCGGCGACAGCGGCCACACCGTGTCGCCGCTGCGCAGCGTGTACAGCGTGTGACCGAGCACCTCGACGCCCGGCATCGCATGGTGCTGGCGGTTGACTGGCGTGGCCACGGTGTCGCCCAGGCCGGTGGCGGTCATGCCGACCAGCACATAGCGACCCGCCAGACGCTCAGGCGGCACCGCCCCGCGCAGCACGTCCAGATAGGAGACACGCTCGATGTGACCGGGCGGGCCGGCATAGCGCACCAGGAAGCGCTCCTGGCGCAGCCAGGGCGCCCGACCGGCCACCGGCACCTGCTCGTCCTGCACGGCCACCGGCAACCCCGGTGCCGGCGTCTCGCCACCGGCGCGCAGCAGCGCCAGCGCCATGTGCGGCAGCGGGGCCAAGGCCGGCCCGGCGCCCAGAAAGGCATGACGCATCACCCCGTCGGCATCGACCGAGGCCTCGGCGGTGCCCAGGCTCACGCCGGGCGGCAGACCGGTGACCGGCGCCAGCAGCTGCGGGGTCTGGCCAGGCCCGGCGATCACCCAGTCCACCGACATCACCACCGGCGCCGCGCCGGCCAGCTGCCGCGCCAGCAGCGCATCCTGCGCCGGGTCGGCATCGGGCTCGCTGAAAGTCACGTCCAGGCCGATCGCCCGGGGTCGGGCTGCAGCCAGCCGCGCCAGCAGCGTGCTGTGCACCGCCCGCGGCCAGGGCCAGCGCCCGATGGCGGCCACGCTGGCATCATCGATCGCGACGATGACGATGCCCGCGGGCACCGGACGGCGCCAGAAGGACAGGCCGATGTCGTAGACCAGCCGGTCGGCCCGCCAGGTCCAGCCGCCCAGCGCCAGCACGAAGGCCAGCGCGGCCAGCACCACCGCGACCCCGGCACCGGCGGGCCCGCGCGGCCGCCCGGCCGCAGCGCTCATGGCGCGATCAGCACCGAACCCCCGTCCGCCCCGCGAACGCAGCGGCGCTGGCCATCGCGCAAGCAGTTCGGGATGACAAAGGCCTGCGGCGCGGTGTAGGGCCCGACAAAGCCGTCGGGATCGCGCGCGCGCAGCCGCACGAAGTAGCGACCGGTGCCCGGCAGCGTCAGCTCCAGCGACGGCTGCTCGGTACGCCGCGCCAGCGCCAGCACAGCGAAGTCCGCACTTCGCGCGAACTCGACATCGAAAGTCTGGCCGGGCAGTCCGTCCCAGGCCAGCTTCAGGCTGTCCTCGCCGATGCGGGGCGGCGGCAGCGGCGCGGGCAAAGCCCGCAGCTCGACCCGCTGCACCGCGCCGAAGGGGCCTTGGTCGGTGGCGCTGCGCTCGCTGGCCAGGCGCCAGGAATAGACCCCGGGCGCCAGCCCGTCCATCTGCCAGGCGGTGCCCGCCATGCCGCGCAGATCCTGGATCGGCTCGCTCAGGTCCTCGCCGCGGGCCAGCTGCAGGCGGTAGCTGCGGGCTTCCTCGACCGTGGCCCAGGCCAGCTCGAGCCGTGCCCCGGAGCGCACAGCCTTCGGTCCGGGGCTCGTCGGCAGCGGCGGCTCCGGGCGGGCCTTCAGCGTGAAGAGATGCAGGGCGTCGAGGCCCTGAAGCCCCTGTGCGTCTTCGGCGCGAACCCGCACCCGGTAGTCGCCGTCGGGCAGATCGGCCAGGCGCAGCTCGGGGCCGGTGGTGCGCACGTCCTGGAGCACCTGATCGAAGGCGGGGTCGGAGACGGCGGCCACCTGCGCCCGGTGCGCCACCGCACCCGCTTGGGAGCGGACCGCAAAACGCACCAGCAGCTGATCCTGCAACACCGGCCAGGCGGAGACATCGGGCGGGGCCAGCAGCGGCACCGGCGGCGTGACCCGGCCCGTGCGGTCGAGCGCGACGCCAAAGCCCGCCGCCACCACGCTGCGGCCTGAACGGCGGTCGCGGCCCTCGGCCATCACCTGCCCCTCAAGCACCTCGTTGCGGGTCATGGCCACGCCGGGGTCCACGCTCACCCGGAATGCCGTGCCTCGCACGCCCAGCAGGCCCTGCGGCGTGCTGATCTGGAAACCAGGCGCACCGGCGCCAGAGCGCTTCTGCGCCTGGACCTCCACCTGACCGGCATCGACCTGGACACCCGACAGCGTGCCGCCCGAGCGGGGCAGCCGCCGAGAGGTCTCGACCTGCACGACGCTGCCGGCACGCAGCCGCAGCACCGTGCCATCGACCAGCTGCAGCGTGGCCTGCCCGCTGTCGCCCGCGAGCAGGCGGGCGCCCTGGGGCAGGGCCTGGCCGGCGGTCACCACAGCGCCCTGCGGGTCGCGCACCTCGCCAGTGGCCGACAGCACCCGCGCCGGCACCGGCTCGGTGGCGAGCAGGTGCAGCGGAATGCGCAGCACCGTGCCGGTCGGAATGCGGCGCGGATCGGCGATCCGGTTGTGGCGCTGCAGCTGCGGCCACTGGCGCGGATCAGCCAGCAGGCGCCGGCCCAGCGCGATCAGGGTCTCCTCGCGGGTGACGACATGGGTGAAGACCGGCTCGCCGTCCTGAGCCTCGACCGGCGCCCGTGCCGACACCGAGGCCGAGGCCGACGCCACCACCAGCCCGATCGTCGCCCGCTGCAGCGCGCGCCCCCAGGACCAGGAATTCCAAGACAGGAGATGCATGCGCGAACCTTCCACCCTTCAGGTCTTCAGCGTCGCGTCGGCCGCAGCCGCCAGATCGGCGATCAGGTCGTCCACCGCCTCCAGCCCGATGCACAGGCGCACCAGCGTGCCCCGGAACGGCGTGGCCAGGCTGCGCATCGCGCGGGCCTCGTAGGGCACGGCCAGGCTCACCGGCCCGCCCCAGGACCAGGCGATGCGGAAGAAGCGCAGGCCCTCGACGAAGGCCTCGACCGCCGCCCGGTCGAAGCGCGGATCGACTTCCAGCGTCAGCAGCCCGGCGGCCGAGCGGCACAGCGCCGCCCAGTGCGCATGGCCGGGCGAGTCCGGCAGCGTCGGGCTGAGCACGCGCACGAACTCCGGCCGGCCCAGCGCCCACTGCGCGATGCGCCGCGCCGCGGCGTCCTGCGCCTCGTAGCGCAGCCGCATCGACGGCAGCCCGCGCAGCACCGCCTCGACATCGTTCAGCCCCACGCCCAGGCCCAGGCGCGCATGCGCCAGCGCCAGCCGCCGGTGCAGCGTCTCGTCGCGGCAGGCGACCGAGCCCATCAGCACGTCCGCGCCGCCCGAGGGGTACTTGGTCAGCGCGTGCACCGTCAGGTCCACCGCCAGACCCTCGCCCAGGTCGAAGGCGTCGAAGGCCAGGCCTGCGCCCCAGGTGTTGTCCAGCGCGACAAGCGCCTGCGGCGCGCGCTCGCGCACCCGCCGCACCAGACCGCGCAGGTCGGGGAACTCCAGCGTGACCGAGCCCGGCGCCTCCAGCCAGACCAGCTTGGTGGCGGGCGTGAGCGCCGCCTCCAGCGAGGCCGCATCCATCGGGTCGTAGACCCGGTGCGCGATGCCCCAGGCCTGGAGCTCGTGCGTGGCGAAGCTGCGGCTCGGGCCGTAGACGTTGTCGGGCAGCAGCAGCTCGTCGCCCGAGGCCAAGAGCGCGACGTCGACCAGCGTGATCGCCGCCAGCCCGCTGGGGGCCAGCAGGACGTGGTTCGCGCCCTCCAGCGTGGCCAGCCGCGCCTGCAGCGTCAGCGTGGTGGGCGTGCCGTGCAGGCCGTAGGTGTAGCCGCTGCCGTCGATCCACTCGGTGCGGCGCAGCGCCTCGACCGAGGGGAAGAACACCGACGAGGCCTTGTGCACCG
>JBJOPV010000100.1:0-11881 GCA_046050625.1 Pseudomonadota bacterium | reverse complement strand
TGGCGGTTCTCCGCCGGCGCCTCGGCCGGACGCGGGCCGATGGCCGGCTGCAGGCGCGGCTTGAGCGTGACCTGCGCGCGCCCGGCCATCAGCGCGCCGTAGTAGCTGGCGTTCGACAGCACCTTCTTCACATAGTCGCGGGTTTCGGTGAAGGGAATGTTCTCGGCCCAGGCGGCCACTTCCATGACCGGGCCTTCGCGCCAGCGCCGCGGCCGGTTCGGGCCGGCGTTGTAGCCGGCCGCCGCCAGCGCCTGCGAGCCGCCGAAGTCGTCGAGCACCAGCTTCAGGTAGCCGGTGCCCAGCTTCAGGTTGGTCGACTTGTCGGCGATCTGCGCATCGGTGTAGGGCATGCCCAGGCGGCGGGCGGTCCAGCGCGCGGTGGCTGGCATGACCTGCATCAGGCCGGAGGCCCCCACACCGGAGCGCGCATCGGTCACGAAGCGCGACTCCTGGCGGATCAGGCCGTAGACATAGGCCGGATCGACGCCGACCTCGCGCGCAGCGGCCAGCACGTCCTCGCGGAAGGGCATCGGAAAGCGCTGCGTCATGTCGACTTCCTGGCGGGTGCGCTCGCTGGTGTTGATGCAGCGGTCCCAGACTGCGTTGTCGCAGGCGTGCTGCGCCGCGGCCAGCAGCTGGCGGTCGCTCATGTCGCGCAGCGAGAAGTTCCACTCGCGCACGCCCTCGCTGCGCAGGCCCAGGCCGATCATCGCCAGCGCCCGGTCCAGGCCGGGATGGCGCACCGCCTGTGCCCGCTCCGTGGCCGAGAGTGGTGCGGGACGGGCGGGCAGCTGCTGCGGCCGCCCCAGGTCCTCGGCGGCGAGCTTGCCGTAGAAGCTGTACTGGCCGGCAATGCGCTCGAGCAGCGCGGCAGCGCCCGGCTGGGCGGTGGCCTGCAGCGCACGCGCCTTCCAGTAGATCCAGGCGTCGTCGGCCTGCGCGGGGCGGCTCATCGCATCGATCGCCTCGAGGATGCGGCCCCAGCGCCCGGCGTCCTCGCTGCGCAGCGCGGCGCGCACCCGCCACGCCAGGGATTCGTCGTTCCACTCGACCTCGCGCTCGGCCAGACCGGCGCGGCGGAACCAGCCGTCGGCCTCGGGCATCAGCTTCATCGCCGCCTGGCGCGCGACCGCACCCCAGGCCCAGGACTGCGCCTCGGTCGGCAGCTGCGCCTGCCAGCGCGACTGCAGCTCGGTGGCGGCCAGCGCCGGATCGGTCGCGGCCAGCCGCGCCAGCGCCATCAGCGCAAGTTCCTGCCCCGGACGGGTGCCGGCATCGGCACGCCGGGCCAGGAAGCGCTGCGGCTGCTCAAGGATCTCGCCCAGCGCCGAGCCGTCCTGATCGAGCAGGCTCAGCGCCTGGCGCGCGGCGGCCGTGCGCTTGGCCTCGGCCGCCTGGCGGGCCTTGAGCCAGACATCGGCCGGGCTGAACTGGCGAGCCTCCAGCAGCGCGGCCACCAGCAGCGTGCAGCCGTCACCGCCGTCGCGCTGCGCGAACCAGGCGCTGCGGGCGGCCGTGCGCACGTCCTCGCCGGCCTGGTGGCGCAGCAGCAGCGCATAGCAGCTCACCTCGCGGTCGTCGTTCATGCGAAAGCGCGGATGATCGACGGCGAAGTTGCGCCAGTCGCGCCGACGGCCCAGCTCCAGCAGCCAGTCGTTGCGCAGCCGGTCTTCCACATAGCTGCCCGGCCAGCGGGCGTAGAAGGCCTCCAGCTCGGGCGGCGTGGCCTCGGCCAGGCGCAGGTTCAGATCCCAGTAGTCGGCCCACATCGCCAGCGGGTGTCCGGCCTCGACCAGCGCGTCGCGGTGTGCGCGCAGCCGGGCACGATCACGCTTGCGCAGCGCCTCGCGGGCCTGCACGAGCCGTTCGTCGAGCTGGCGCATCGGCGCCGTGCGCGTCGACAGGGACGTCTCGACGATGCCGGCGCCGTCGGTCGTCTGGGCGGAGCAGGCTTGGGGCAGCAGCGGCAGGCTGGCGGCAGCCAGCAGCGCGCCCACCGCGCCACGGCGCAAGGAGAAGGGTCGTGTCATGAGGGAAGGCCGAGAGCGGCAGCAGAGAAAACCAGTGTAGGTCAGGCCCCAAACACGAGGCCCCGACCGGGTTGCCGCGGTGCATCAAAGCCACGCACAATCTGGCGACCCCCGCCCCTCAACGCTCATGCTGCCGCACGCGATGACCTCCACGCCCTTCAAGCTGCCCGATCCGCCCCGCGACAAGGCCGTGCTGCGCAAGCAGCTCCAGGCCGAGCGGATGTCGATGAGCGACCGCCACCAGCGCTCGGTGCACCTGCAGGAGGTGTTGATGGTCTGGCTGCTGACCCGGCGCGAGCGCACCATCGGCGCGTTCTGGTCGATCAAGGGGGAGTTCGATGCGTTGCCGGCGCTCTACCGCTGGAGCGAGAGCGATTCCTCGCGTCGCATCGGTCTGCCGGTCATCGACAAGAAGACCCGCCAGCTGCGCTTCCATGTCTGGTACCCGGGCTGCCCGATGGAGGAGGACGCCTACGGCATTCTCAAGCCCAAGGATACCGAGGAGTTCCACCCCGAGCTGCTGCTGGTACCCTGCGTCGGCTTTGGTCCGAAGGGCGTGCGCCTGGGCTATGGTGGCGGCTTCTACGACCGCACGCTGGCCTCGCTCGACCCGATGCCCTATACCGCCGGCATCGGCTACGGCCACGGCTTCATCCCGTGGCTCGAGGCCGAGCCGCATGACGTGCCGCTCGACGCGATGCTGACCGAGGCGGGCGCCGTCTGGCCGCACGACGCCTGAGCCCCCGGGAGTCCCTGACAGCCGGTCGACAGCGGGCTGCATGGAAAATCGAGGGTTTTCCCCAAAAGAACCGGACTCCCGCATGACCACCAAGCATCCCATCGGCCTGATCGGCCTGGGGGTGATGGGCCGCAGCCTGGCCCTGAACCTTGCCGACCACGGCTTCGACGTCAGCCTGCACGACCGCTCGCCCGAGGCGGTGGCGCGCAGCGTGGCCGATGACACCACCGGGCGGCTGCATGGCTTCGCGTCGCTGGCCGACTTCGTGGCCAGCCTGGCCGCGCCGCGCAAGGTGCTGATGATGGTCAACGCCGGCGCGCCGGTGGACGACGTGATCGCCAGGATCGCGCCGCTGCTCGCGCCGGGCGACATCCTGGTCGATGGCGGCAACAGCCTGTTCGCCGACACCGAGCGCCGCTCGGCCGAGCTGGCCGGCGCCGGCCTGTGCTTCGTGGGCGCGGGCGTCTCCGGCGGCGAGGAGGGCGCGCGCAAGGGCCCGGCCATCATGCCCGGCGGCCCGGTCGAGGCCTGGGAGGCGCTGCGCCCGATGTTCGAGGCCATCAGCGCCCGGGTCGACGGCGAGCCCTGCGTCTCGCACATCGGCCCGGGCGGCGCGGGCCACTACGTCAAGATGGTGCACAACGGCATCGAGTACGGCGACATGCAGCTGATCTGCGAGGCCTACGCGCTGATGCAGGCCGCCGGCCTGGACACCGACGCGATGGCCGCCGTCTTCGAGGAATGGAACCGCGGCGAGCTGCGCAGCTACCTGATCGAGATCACCGCGCGCATCCTGGCGCAGCGCGACCCCGACACCGGCGCGCCGATCGTCGACGTCATCCTCGACAAGGCCGGCCAGAAGGGCACCGGCCAGTGGACGCTGATGAACGCGGCGCAGAACGCGGTGGTGGTCAGCACGATGGGCGCGGCGGTGGACGCGCGCGTGCTGTCGTCGATGAAGGCCACGCGGCTGGCGGCCAGCGCCCGGCTGCAGGGCCCCGAGGCGCGCATCGACCTGCCGGTGGCCGAGTGGGTCGAGCTGCTGCGCCAGGCGCTCTACGCCAGCAAGATCGTCAGCTACGCGCAGGGCCTGGACCTGATGCGCACCATGAGCGCGCAGCGGGGCTGGAACCTCGACCTGGGCGCGATCGCGCGGCTGTGGCGCGGCGGCTGCATCATCCGCGCGCAGTTCCTCAACCGCATCGCCGAGGCCCATGCCGACGCCCCCGCGCCGGCCAGCCTGATGCTGGCGCCGTACTTCGAGTCGGCGCTCAACGGCGCGCAGTCGGCCTGGCGCCGGGTGGTGGCGCAGGCGATGCTCGCCGGCGTGCCGGTGCCGGCGATGTCGGCCTCGCTGGCCTTCTATGACGCCTTCCGCAGCGCGCGCCTGCCGGCCAACCTGCTGCAGGCCCAGCGCGACTTCTTCGGCGCGCACACCTACGAGCGCACCGACCGGCCGGCGGGCCAGTTCTTCCACACTGTCTGGCCGGAAGTGCAGGGCTGAGCCACCGCTCCGTCCTGGAGCGGCGCTGGGCGCAGGCACATCGCTTGCAGTTCCCGTCGGCCTGTCATGAGGAGCAAGGGGTTGCACCGCCGTGGTGCAAGCTGCCGCTCTCCGGACAGGTTCCGATGTGAACCGCGACCCTGATGGAGGCCTGCGCCATGAACCGACTCGACGTGACCGAAAAGATCATCGCCACCAAGGTGGCCCGGGGCCTGAAGTGGGCCGACGTGGCCCGCGAGGTGGGCCTGAGCAAGGAGTGGGTCACCGCCGCCTGCCTGGGCCAGATGACGCTCGACGCCGAGCAGGCCGCGGTCATCGCCCGCCTGTTCGACCTCAGCGAGGCCGAGGCGCGCTGGCTGCAGGTGGTGCCGTACAAGGGCTCGCTGCCGACCTCGGTGCCGACCGATCCGCTGATCTATCGGTTTTACGAGCTGGTGAATGTCTACGGCACGACCTTCAAGGAGCTGATCCACGAGGAATTCGGCGACGGCATCATGAGTGCCATCGACTTCCGCATGGACCTGCAGCGCGAGCCCGACCCGAAGGGCGACCGCGTCAGCATCACGATGAGCGGCAAGTTCCTGCCGTACAAGACCTACTGATTCTGCCGGGCGTCGCGGCGCTGCTCGCGCAGCATGAACAGGTAGAGCGCCTCGACCTTCTCGCGCGCCCAGGGCGTGCGGCGCAGCATCTTCAGGCTGGAGGTGAGGCTGGGCTGGTCGCTGAAGCAGCGCAGCGCGATGCGCTCGGCCAGGCCGGGCCAGCCGTAGTGGGCGACCAGCGCGGTCAGCATGTGCTCCAGGGTCAGGCCGTGCAGCGGGTTGCGCGGCTGGGTCGGCGCGGGCGGTGGCGGGGGCGTTTGCATGGGCCGATTGTGGGCCGCCCGCGACGGGCCGGGAGCGGCTGGCTATCATCGCTGCCCGCAGTCCCTGCTGCTGCGTCCCCGGAGCCCCGCCATGGCCGACGCCCCCTCGACCCTCAATCCCGCCCAGCTCGAAGCCGTCCACCACCTGCACAGCCCCTGCCTGGTGCTGGCGGGCGCTGGCTCGGGCAAGACGCGGGTGATCACGCACAAGATCGCCCGGCTGCTGCAGGCCGGCCTGGCCCCGAAGCAGATCGGCGCGATCACCTTCACCAACAAGGCGGCGCAGGAAATGCGCGAGCGCGCGCGCTCCCTGGTGGGCGCGCGCGCGTCGAAGGACCTGGTGATCGCCACCTTCCACTCCCTGGGCGTGCGCATGCTGCGCGAGGACGGCGAGCGGCTGGGCCTGAAGCCGAAGTTCTCGATCCTGGACGCCGACGACGTGCTGGGCGTGCTGAAGGACGCCGGCGGCACCACCGACGCGGCGGTGGCGCGGCGCTGGCAGTGGACCATCAGCCTGTGGAAGAACAACGGCCTGAGCTGCGAGCAGGCCGAGGCCGCCGCGCAGGAC
Organism: Pseudomonadota bacterium; assembly: GCA_046050625.1. Classification (GTDB taxonomy): domain Bacteria; phylum Pseudomonadota; class Gammaproteobacteria; order Burkholderiales; family Burkholderiaceae_C; genus Sphaerotilus. The sequence continues at coordinate 6,175 of JBJOPV010000100.1, read as the reverse complement.
GACGACGAGCGCGTGGCCGCGCGGGTGATGAAGCTCTACGAGGAGCGGCTGGCGGCCTACTCGGCGGTGGACTTCGACGACCTGATCGGCCTGCCGCTGAAGCTGCTGCAGCAGCATGAGGAGGCGCGCGAGAAATGGCGCCGCACGCTGCGCCATGTGCTGGTGGACGAATACCAGGACACCAACGCGACCCAGTACGAGCTGCTCAAGGCCCTGGTGGGCGAGCAGGGCCTCTTCACCGCGGTGGGCGACGACGACCAGAGCATCTACGGCTGGCGTGGCGCCACCATCGAGAACCTCAAGCGCCTGCCGCAGGACTACCCGAACCTGAAGGTGATCCCGCTGGAGCAGAACTACCGCTCCACCGGCGCCATCCTGACGGCCGCGAACAACGTCATCGCGCTGAACCCGAAGATCTTCCAGAAGAAGCTGTGGAGCGAGTTCGGCCAGGGCGAGCCGGTCAAGGTCATCGAATGCGACCAGGAGGAGCACGAGGCCGAGCGGGCGGCCGCGCGCCTCCTGGCCATCCGCGCCAACACCGCCGGCGAGCACACCGGCTCGACCGAGTGGAAGGACTTCGCCATCCTCTACCGCGCCAACCACCAGAGCCGCAAGCTCGAGGAGGCGCTGCGCAAGGCGCAGATCCCGTACAAGGTCTCCGGCGGCCAGAGCTTCTTCGACCGCGCCGAGATCAAGGACCTCTGCGCCTGGCTGCGGCTGCTGGTCAACCAGGACGACGATCCGGCCTTCCTGCGCGCCATCACCACCCCGAAGCGCGGCATCGGCCACACGACGCTGGCGGCCCTGAGCGACTTCGCCGGCAAGTGGCGGGTGAGCCTGTTCGAGGCGCTGTTCCAGGAGTCGATCGGCACGGCGCTCTCGGCCAAGGCGGTCGGCTCGCTGCACGAGTTCGGGCGCTACGTGAACGACCTCGAATACCGCGCCCGCCACACGGTGGGTGCCGAGGCGGCGCGGCCGATGCTGACGGAATGGCTGGGCGAGATCGGCTTCGAGCAGCACCTGCTCGACAGCGAGGAGAACCCGAAGGTCGCGGCGGCGCGCTGGTCCAACGTGCTCGACTTCATCGACTGGATCGCGCGGCGCTGCGGCGGCGAGATCGCCGAGGACGGCAGCGGTCAGGTGCAGTCCGAGACGAAGAGCGTGCTTGATGTCGCCCAGACCATCAGCGTGATCCTGAGCCTGGCCGAGCGTGGCGAGGCCGACCAGAACGTGGTGACGCTCTCGACGCTGCACGCCAGCAAGGGGCTGGAGTGGCCGCATGTGGTGCTGGTCGGCATCAACGAGGGCACGCTGCCCTTCAAGCGCGAGGAGGAGGAGATGACCACCGAGCGTCTGGAGGAGGAGCGCCGCCTGATGTACGTGGGCATCACCCGCGCGCGGCGCACGCTGCTGGTGACGACACTCTTGCGCCAGAAGCGCGGGCGGGAGATTCGCCGTGCCTTTCCGAGCCGCTTCATCCAGGAGATGCGCCTGGACGAGCAGGTCGCCAAGGTCAACCCGCGCGACCGGATCGCGGCGCAGCGCGCAGCCTTCGCGGCGCGCGCCGCATCTCAGGGCGCGACGCCGATCTGACTCGGGGTATTCCGGGAAACAACGGGCGCACGGCTGCTTTTTTCACATTTGTGTTGAAGTGTGAATTTGTGCATGCAGACATCTGGGACAGAAACAAGGCCCGACCTTGGTTTGGACACGATGCGGGTTCTCAGGAGGAGAAACCCCGTGTCGTATCGTGTCCCGTTCCTTGTCTCGCCCTTGGTTCCGAATCGGTTGATGGTCGGCGTGCTGCTGGCGCTGGCCGGCGTGTCGGCCCAGGCGGGCGAAACGGCGCTGACCGCGCCGAAGATGACCGACCAGTTCATCGTTCATTACCGCCCCACCTTGTTCTCGGCGGCCACGGCCGTCCGCTCGCCCGAGCGCCGCGAGCGCGATCGCCAGCGTGCCGAGCAGGCGGTCAGCCGCTTCGGCGCGACGGTCGCCTTCCGGCGTGACGGGCATGATGGCAGCCGTGTCTTCCGCGCCAGCCGCGCGCTGACGCCCGAGCAGATCCGCACCCTGTCGAGCGAGATGGCCGCCGCCGATGCCGAGGTGCTGTCGGTCGAGCCCGATCTGGTGATGCTGCCGCAGTGGGTGCCGTCGGACAGCCAGTTCGCCAGCCAGTGGCACTACTACGAGGCGGTGGGCGGCATCAACCTGCCGGCCACCTGGGACCGCTCGCTGGGCGCGGGCGTGCGGGTCGCGGTGCTGGACACCGGCTACCGGCCGCATGCCGATCTGGCGGCCAACATCGTCGGCGGCTACGACTTCATCGCCGACACCGCCACCGCCAACGACGGCAACGGCCGTGACGCCGATGCCAGCGACCCGGGCGACTGGTGTTCCGGCTCGAGCAGCTGGCACGGCACCCATGTGGCCGGCACCATCGCCGCCGTCACCAACAACGGCCTGGGGGTCGCGGGCGTGGCCCCTTCGGCCAAGGTGGTGCCGGTGCGGGTGCTGGGCACCTGCGGCGGCTACACCTCCGACATCGCGGCCGGCGTGGTCTGGGCCTCGGGAGGCGCCGTGTCCGGGATTCCGGCCAATGCCTATCCGGCGCGGGTGCTCAACCTGTCGCTGGGCGGCTCGGGCGCCTGCGGCACGACGATGCAGAACGCGATCAATGCCGCCCGCTCGCGCAGCGCGATGCTGGTGATCGCGGCCGGCAACTCGAACGTCAATGCGTCCAACGCCAGCCCGGCCAACTGCGCCGGCGTGATCACCGTCGGCGCGACCACGCGCACCGGGGCGCGGGCCTCGTTCTCGAACTACGGCTCGATCGTCGATGTGGCTGCACCGGGCTCGGGCATCCTGTCGACGCTCAATGCCGGCACCACCGTGCCCGGCGCCGACAGCTATGCGTCCTACGGGGGGACTTCGATGGCCACGCCGCACGTGGCCGGGGTGGTTGCGCTGATGCTGGCCAAGAACGCCGCGCTGACGCCCGACCAGGTCGAGAGCATGCTCAAGAGTTCGGCGCGCGCCTTCCCGGTCAGCCCGGGCACGACGACGACGATCGGCACCGGCATCGTCGACGCGAAAAAGGCGGTCGACACCGCCACGAGTTCGCTGCCGACGGCGATCACCGAGGTCGAGGCGAACAACACCGCCACCACGCCCAGCGTGATCGCCGCGACCCATGCGCGCATCGCCGGCACGGTGGCCTCGACCACCGACACCGACTATTTCCGGGTGAGCGTCGCGGCGGGTCGCACGCTGTCGGCGACGCTGAACCACACGGCCAGCACGCAGAACTACCAGCTCTACCTGTACAACGCCGCGGGCACCTCCGCGCTGGCCTCGAGCACGCGGGCAGCCGGCCTGCCGGAGACGGTCACGGTGCGCAACGGCACGACGGCTTCGGTGAACTATCTGGTGCGTGTGGTCTATGCCAGCGGTGGCACGGGCGGCGCCAGTGGCCAGTACGTGCTCAACCTGCTGCAGCAGTGATCGAGACCCGGCCCGTCCGGTGAGCCGGACTGCGGGTCGACTCCGAGGGAGCGCTGCTGCCCGTGCCGGTGCTCGTTCCGGTCGCGCTGTCCAGCACCACCCGGTGCTGGACCCGGGCGTGCATCAGCACCTGCGTCATCGTGGTGGCGCCAACCGGGAGCGACAGCAGCGGCCCCTGAAACTCGTCGCAGTGGCGCGCGCGCAGGACATCGAGTTGCTCGTCGCTGCGCACGCCCTCGGCGACCACCCGCAGTCCCAGCGCACGGCCCAGACCGACCAGGGCGGCGGCCATGCGGGTGCCGTCGCGCTGTCCGAGGCGCTCCAGCACCCGGGCATCGAGCGTCAGCTCGTCGAGCGGCAGGCGACCGAGCGTGTCCAGCGAGACCGGTACGGCATCGCCCAGGCGAGCCAGCCCGATGCGCACACCGGTGGCGCGCAGCGAACGCAGCATGCTGCGCAGCAGGTCGGGATCGCCCGACAGGGCCTGTCCCGGCATCAGCAGCGTCAGCGTGCCGCCGGGCAGGCCCTGGTCGACCAGGGCATCGAGCACCATCGGCACCAGCGTGCGGTCCTGCCAGAGCCCGGGTGGCAGATCGACCGACAGGCTGGGCACGTCCAGCCCCTGATCTCGCCACTGCCGTACCTGACGGCAGATGCCATGCAGCAGCATCAGCGTCAGCCGGTGTGTCAGCCCGGCATCGGCGGCCACTGCCGTCCAGCCGCGGACGCTGTCGGCGGTGGAGCCTGTCCCCAGCGCCGGCGTCCAGCGCGGCAGCGCCACGGCGCCGGTCAGTGCGCCGGTGCACATGTCGGCCTGGATCTCGAACAGCAGGTCGAGCCGGATCTGGTCGATGCCGCGGTGCAGGGTGTCTTCGGCGCGCAGCCGGCGCATCGCCATCATGGTGGTGGCCGCTTCGTGTCGGACGCTGTGGCCGCGACCGAGCCGGCGGGCCTCCAGGCTGGCCAGATCGGCTTGGCGCAGCAGCGTGGTGGCCTCGTGGCCACTCTGCGCATCGAACTCGACCCGGCCGACACAGCCACCCAGGCAGAAACGCTGGCCGGCCACCTCCACGGGCATGTCCAGCGCGTCCAGCAGCATGCGCACGGCAGCGTCGACGCGCTCGGGCGGCGGGTCGCCGAGCACCACCAGGAAGCCGTCGCCGCGCCGATGCAGCTCGGCCCCTGCGGCGGGCAGCAGGGTGCGCAGCACCGGCTCGAGCTGCCGGGCCGCCGCCTGCAGCACCGTCTCGCGCAGGGCCGCACCCAGCAGGGCGGCCATCTCGTCGAGCCGCACCGGCACGACCAGCAGCAGCGTGCCGCAGGCGCTGGCGCTCAGCGCGCGTGACAGGCGGGAATCGGCGACAGGGGGCGCGAGAGGGCGGTCCATGGCATCGATATCGGTTGCCGCTTTTGCCGCCTTGACCCCCGGCCCGGGCGGGTGGGGTCGCCCGGGGTCCGGCCGGTTTCAGGACACCCCTACAATCGTGCGCTTTGTCCCTTGTTTCCCCTTTGCAGGAGCCGAACGTGTTCATTTCCAATGCCTACGCCCAGGCGGCTGGTGCCGCACCCGCAGGCGGCTCGTCCCTGATGCAGCTGCTGCCGCTGGTGCTGATGTTCGTGGTGCTGTACTTCATCATGATCCGGCCCCAGATGAAGAAGCAGAAGGAGCACAAGGCGATGATCGACGCGCTGGCCAAGGGCGATGAGGTCGCCACCGCCGGCGGCCTGCTCGGCCGGGTCACCAAGGTGGCCGAGTCCTTCGTGTCGCTGGAAGTATCCTCGGGCGTCGAGGTCCAGTGCCAGCGCAGCGCGGTGGTGCAGGTCCTGCCCAAGGGCTCGATCAAGTAAGCAAAGCCATCGCGCCGCTTCCGTGCTGATTTCTTGCTCTCAGGCTGAACGATGAACCGCTATCCCTGGTGGAAGTACCTGATCCTGGCCATCGCGATGGTGGTGGGCCTGCTCTACACGCTGCCCAACCTCTTTGGCGAGGCGCCCGCTGTCCAGGTCTCCAGTGGCAAGGCCACGCTGAAGGTCGATGCCGGCCTGGTGCCCCGGGTCGAGCAGGCGCTGCAGGCTGCAGGACTGAAGCCTGACTTCGTCCAGCTCGAGGGCAATTCGGTGCGCGCCCGCTTCGGCGACACCGACACCCAGCTCAAGGCGCGCGACGCGATCATCCGCGCGCTCAATCCCGATGCGGCCGATCCGGCCTACATCGTCGCGCTCAACCTGGTGTCGCGCTCGCCGCAGTGGCTGACCGGGCTGGGTGCGCAGCCGATGTACCTGGGCCTGGACCTGCGCGGCGGCGTGCATTTCCTGATGCAGGTCGACATGGCCGCGGCGCTGACCAAGAAGACCGAGTCGCTGGCGGGGGACGTGCGCACGCTGCTGCGCGACAAGTCGATCCGTCACGCCGGCATCCAGCGCAGCGGCGACAGCATCGAGGTGCGCCTGCGTGACCGCGAGACCCTGGCCAAGGCGCGCGATGCGCTGACGCTGGCCCAGGCCGACATGCTCTGGAGCGAGGCGGGCGACGCCGCCGAGCCGCGGCTGATCGGCCGCATCAAGCCCGAGGCGGTCCGCAACGTCCAGCAGCAGGCGCTGACGCAGAACATCAACACGCTGCACAACCGCATCAACGAGCTCGGCGTGGCCGAGCCGGTGATCCAGCAGC
>JBJOPV010000099.1:0-12001 GCA_046050625.1 Pseudomonadota bacterium | reverse complement strand
CCTGCAGCGCGGCGTCCACCGCGGTGTTGCCCACGACGTGCACGCCGGCGCGGATGCCCTCGCGCTCCAGGTTGCCGGCCGCACGCGCGGTCGGCGAGAAATGCCAGCGCGACAGCCGCGCGGTCAGCTCGCGGTTCATCTCCTCGGGGAAGGGCTCGCGGTGGTTGAAGGTGCGCAGGCCCGCCTCGACATGGCCGACCGGCACGCCCTGGTAGAAGGCCGCCTGCGCCGAGGCCAGCGTGCTGGTGGTGTCGCCGTGCACCAGCACCGCGGCCGGGCGGGTGCGCTCGAACACCGCCGACAGGCCTTCGAGCAGCAGCGCGTTCAGGTGCGAGAGTTCGCCGCTGCGGCGCGCCAGCTCGACCTCGTGCTCGGGCTCGATGCCGAAGAACTCGTACAGCGGCTGGGCCATCTCGCGGTGCTGGCCGGTGTGCACCCAGGCCACCGGCAGGCCGCGGCGGCGCAGCTCGGCATGCAGCGGTGCCATCTTGATGATCTCGGGGCGGGTGCCGACGGAGATGAGGATCGGGGCGGGGGAGGGGCTCGGGTTCATCGGGGACGCGCTCTCTGGTTTTTCGTGATGGATTCGGGGGAGGGGGGATTCAGGCGGGAAGCGGCTCGACGCGCACCTTCAGCGCCCGGCCGTCGGCGGCGCGCACCCGCCACTGCGTGCCGCTGCGCTCGACCTGTGCGCTGCCGCTGAGCACCATCGGCTGCGCGTAGCGCGCGGTCGGCAGCAGCCAGGTCATGCCCTCGAGCGATTCCGGGTGGCGGGCCTGCAGCTGCAGCGCACGCCCCTCGGGCGCCAGCGACCAGACCGTGCGCAGGCGTCGGTTGGCGAAGCGGCTGTACTGGTCCATCGTCATCCAGCGCAGCCGGCCGGCGGCGGTCAGCTCGCGGCTGTGGCGCAGCCATTCCTGGAAGGCCTGCGGATACATCACCACGCCGAAAGGGTGGAAATAGACCAGCCGCAAGGTGCCCTGCTCGGCGCAGAAGTCGGAGACCTCGTCGAGCCAGTCGGCGATGACCTGCTCGGGCGTGCCCGCCGCGCGCGCCTCCTCGAAGGAGGCGTGGCTGCCGAAGCCCAACACGGGAAAGCTCCAGATGTCCGGCCGAGGGCGCCGGCCATCCTGGAAGCTGCGGGTCGGTGCCATGCCCGTGTCGCCAGTGAAGTAGAAGGCGCGGATCTCGCGCTGGCGCAGCCAGCCGGTCACCCAGGCCGGGTGATGGCCCACCGGCGCGGAATACTCGCGCACCGGCCGGCCGGAGAACTGCGTCAGCAGCAGCGAGTTGCGGTCGATCATCGCCTCGGCGGCCTCGCGCGCCATCGTGTCGAGATTGGCCGCGAACCAGTTGTGGATCCAGCCGCCATGGCTGCCGATCTCGTGGCCCTCGGCGGCGAGGCGGCGCACCCAGGCCTGCGCCTGCGGGTTGGCCGCCAGATCCATGCCGCGACCGTCGCCGGGCTGATCGACATCCGGGCCGACTGTCAGATGGACCGAATACGGCCCGAGCCCCTTGGCGAAGGCGCCCAGCGCGTCGGCACGCTCCAGCGCCGGCAGCGCCTTGCGGTCGTCGATGTGCCAGTTCATCACCACCGCACCGGTGCCATCCGGCACTGCGGAGAGCTGCGGCTGGCCGGCCAGGTCGCGGGCGAAATGCTGCAGGAAGCCGTGCAGCAGCAGGCCGTCGGTGGCCAGCTTCAGCGGGGTCAGCGGCAGGTTGACGAACAGCACCTGGCCGCGGCCGACCGGGCGCTCGCCGGCGATCAGGCTGCCGTCTGGCGCTTGCATCAGCACCGTGCCGTCGAAGGTGCCTCGGGTGACGAAGCTGGCATGACGCATCCGGCCGTAGCGGTAGCCGGCCAGCACCGGCAGCGCCTCGCCGTCCGGGCCGGGCTCGGGGCGGTAGCGGCTGTAGGGCAGATCGCCCACGCCGCGCACCAGCTTGCCCGGCGGCAGGCCCAGGGCCGCGATCTGGCCCGGCTGCACCTGCACCTCGGTCTCGCGCAGCATGCCGGCACCGAGCTCGCCGTAGAGCCCGTAGTCGACGCCAGCCAGATCGGACAGGCGCGAGCGCTCCTCGCGGTAGCGGCCGTCGATGTCCTGCAGGCCGGCGTCGTGCACCAGCATCAGCCGATCGCCGGCACGCACCCGCTCGCGCAGGGTCATCACCAGCGCGTCGCTCATGCGGCGGTGCAGGGCATCGGCCAGGATCAGCGCATCGCCTTGGCCGTCGCCACGCTGGCGCACCAGCTCGGAGGCGCTCATCGGCTCGAGCTTCAGGCCGAGCTCCTCGGCAGCGTTCTGCCAGGCGGCCTGGGGTGCGGGGTCGGTGGCCTCGGTGTCCGGCAGCACCAGGATCAGCCGGGCGCTGCCGGTCGGCGTGGCGGCGTCCTGGCGAAAATGCCAGTGGGCGGCTGATGCGGCGCCGACCAGCAGCAGCACGACGCTGACGCGGCGCCAGCCCTCGCCAGAGAGCCGAGGCGAGCGCGAGGGGCGGGAGGGGCGGGGGTCGGTCATGCTGTGAGGGCGGCCGTCATGCGTCGTGGGGCTGTCATGCGGCGGCCTGGCCGGGCAGCGGAGCCAGCGGCGTGCGCTCGTCGAGTGCATCGTCGTCACGGCTGCTGGCATCCAGCAGCGGCGAGGGGGCGTCCCCGCTGCTGCCGGCCCAGACGGTGCCGTGCACCACCACGCCGAGCGCGACCTCGATGCGCGGCGCGCAGACCGTGGCCGGATGCTGCGGCGAGCCGACGACGCAGCCCGGACCAAGCACCACCGCCGCCTCCGACATCACCGAGCCGGCGATGCGGCTGCCCGCGCCCAGCACGATCTCGCCGGGCGAGACCAGCGTGCCGTCGATGCGCGTGCCCGCGCCGACGGCCAGGTCGCCATGCGCCTTCAGGCTGCCCTGGATGCGGCTGCGGGCACCGATCTCCAGATCGCCCTGGCAGACCAGATCGCCCTGGTGATGCGAGCGCGGCGCCAGCACGAGCGATGCGGTGGCCAGACCGCGCCGGGCGATGCTGTCCCAGCGCACCGACGCGTCATAGCCGATCACCGCGGCTCCGGGCGGCGCGGTGTCGATGTCGATGCGGCGCTGGCCGGCCCAGACGGTGCCGTGCACCACCGCGCCCTTGCCGATCTCGATGCGGGGCGCGCGCACCGTCGCGTGGGCTCCCGGCAGACCGATGACGCAGCCCGCGCCCAGCACGATCGCACTCTCGGAGATCAGCGGGCCCTGCACTTCGGCCCCGGCGGCGATGTAGATCTCGCCGACGGCGGCCAGGCTGCCTGCCAGCACCGCGCCGGCGCCGACCTGGACCGCGCCGGTGACGCGCAGCCGGCCCTGGCCGCGGCAGCCCTCGCCGATCGTCACCGTGCCGTCGACATCGAGATCGCTGTCCCAGTGGCGCAGCGCGGCCACGATCAGCGCACCCTCGACCCGCGCCGGCTGACCCGGCGCGCCCGGGCGCAGTCCGTCGGCCCGGCCCAGCGCGGCCGGCAGGCCCTCGGGGTCGGGCCGATGAGCGGCGTCGACCGCGCCGGCAAAGCGGATCACCGGCGCATGCAGCAGCGAGAAGCTCACCTCGCGCCCGATCAGCAGCGAGTGCTCGGCGCTGATGCGCCCGGCCAGCATGCTGCGGTCGCCGACCACCACCTGGCGGCCGTGCGCCCAGCGCAGCACCCGCACCCGTTCGGGCAGCAGCAGCGCCTGGCGGGCGCGCAGCGCGCGGTAGGTATGCCCAGCGGCGGCCTGCATCGTGCCGGCACACGAGATCTCGGCCAGGCCGTGCAGGCGTTCGGGCAGGCGGCAGTCGCCCTCGCTGTGCCAGATGCGGCGGCTGCGGCCGCTGCGCACCTCGCGCTCGTCGAGCGGCCAGGGCGCGCGTGCCGCCTCGGCGGGCAGATGCACCAGCGGCACGCCGCCGATCTCGATCAGGCCGCGGTCGACCGCGTCGTCCAGGCGCTGGCCGAAGCGCTGCGCCATGTAGTCGGGCTCGAGCGCATCGGCCTCGTCGATCGGCAGCGGGGTGACATCGCTGGGGCGGCGCCACTCCTGCAGCGCCGGCAGCAGCGGCAGCACGATGACCAGCAGCGTCAGCCCGATCAGCAGCAGCGTGATCTTCATGGCTGCGCTCCCGGCGGGGTGCCCGGCGCGCGAGCCGACGCGGTGCGGTAGCGCGCGGTCTTGTCCCACTTGAGCTGCGGCGTGCCCAGACGGTCGAGCACCACCTGCTCGAGCACCCCGCGCGAGATCGCCATCGCGCTGACGATGAAGCCCAGCCAGTTGAAGGCCAGCAGCCGCACCCGGTGGCCTGAGCGGTCCATGTGGGTGGCCGCGGCGATCTCGTAGAAAGCGGCGAAGTTGCCCAGCGCGCCGTGCGTCATGAAGGCCAGCACCACCAGGGCGGGTGCGCTCCAGGCCACCGAGACGGTGAAGTACATCAGCAGGCTCACCAGCCAGCCCAGCAGCAGCACCGGCGCCATCAGGTAGACGCCCAGCAGCAGGGCGCCGTCGATGCGCTCGCGCCAGCTCAGGTCGGTCTGCGTCAGGCAGCCCACCGTGTGGCGCCACATCGCCTGGTTGTGTCCCTTGGCCCAGCGCTTGATCTGGCGGGTGCGCACCGCCCAGCTCTGCGGCACCTCCTCGTAGCACTCGGCGCGGTTCTGGTAGATGGTCTTCCAGCCGCCCAGCAGCAGTCGGTAGGTGAGGTCGGTGTCCTCGGCCAGCACGTCGTCATGCCAGCCGCCGACCGAGTGCAGCGCCGCGATCCGGATGCCGCCCACCGTGCCGCCGTACTGCGGCACCAGCCCGAGGTTCATGCGCGCCTGCTGGTCCACCTGGTAGCCGCCGGAGCGCTCCAGGTCCAGCAGCCGCGTCAGCAGGTTGGCGCCGCAGTTCTGCGGCACCACCCGGCCCATCACCGCACCGACCTCCGGGTCGAAGAAGGGCGCCATCAGCCGCCGGATCAGGCCCTTGGAGGGCAGGTAGTCGGCGTCGAAGACGATGATGAAGTCGGTGTCCACCGTCTCGGTGGCGTCCTTCAGCGCCGCGGCCTTGCCCGGCTTGCCGTCGGTGCGGTGGAAGGGGCGGATGCGGCCGGGATAGCGCTCGACCACCGCGTCGATGATCTCGCGGGTACGGTCCTTCGAGCGGTCGTTGACCGGCACGACGATCATGCGGTCCTGCGGATAGTCGACGCCCATCAGGTTGACCAGGCAGTCCTCGATCACGGCCTCTTCGTTGTGCGCGGCCACGAAGATCGTCACCCGCGGCCAGTCGGCGCTGACCAGGCTGGCGTAGGGGTGGCGCTGGCGGCCGAACATGCGGTTGAGCGTGAAGCCGTAGTGGCGCACGGTGTAGAGCGCCATCAGCGCCACGATCGTGGCCATCAGCACCAGCAGCGACCAGGCCCAGACCGGGCCGAGCAGGCTGTCGACTTCGAGCTGCCAGGCGGGCGAGGCGCTGGCGGCCGCAGGGGCCAGCATCGGCCCGAGAACGCATGGCCGCGCCCACCGCAGGGGCGGCGTTGTCGTCGAAGGCGTGGAATTCAGGGGGGGCAGCATCGTCGGGGGGCGTGTCGGCGAAGTGAGCGTCATCATTGCCGACTTGTTTCTCTTTGTAAGAATAACCGCAACAAAGTATTCTTTTGTGATCTCTGCATGAGGGAGCCCCTGCTGTTAAGGGAGGGTCCGACCGGCGCTCTGGCCCGATCTGACCGAATCTGCGCGGTGATTGCCCTGCATATCGCCCGATCAGGGCATGAACTTGAACGGTCTCGTCGCCTGCAGGCGCGCCCGCGCTCGCTGCGGTTTCAGTGGCGGGCCGAACTCGCCGACATCGCGGCGTGTCGATCATTTCCTCCCCTGCCTCTGTCGGTGCGCCCGTGTCGCGGTCGGACACGCGGCGCGAGCCGGATCCGTCCGCCTTGCGTCATCCGCTGGTGGCTGGCGTGCTGGTGCTGGGCCTGCTGCTGTCGTTGGCGGCCTGGTGGACCCTGGCTCGACATCAGCGCCAGGAATCCGATCAGCGCTTCGAGATGCAGGTGCTGGTGCGCCAGCAGCATCTGGTGCGGCATGTCGATCATCTGCAGCGTCTGGCGCGCAGCTTCCAGGGTCTGTTCCTCGCCAGCCGGGAGGTGTCGGCCCAGGAGTTCGCTGCGCATTTCGACGTGCTGCAGGTCGCCAGGGGGCTGCCCGAGGTGCTGTCGGTGCGCTACGAGAACTGTCCTGATGCGCAGGTCTGCGCCGGGCCGGTGTTCCTGGGCACCAACGGTCAGGCGCTGTCGGATCTCGCGCTGCCGGTGGTTGCGGCGGTTTCGGCCGATGCGGTGGCGGTCGACGAGGACAGCCGCGATCGCAACCTGACGGTCATGCATGCGCCGCTGCGCCTGAACGATGGTCGGGTGGCCTTGCAGATCAGTGCGCCGGTGTACCGCGGTGGAGAAGGCGACCCCGGCTCCGTCGAGAGTCGGCGCGAGAACCAGGCGGGCCATCTGCGGGTGCTGGTCGACGCCGCCCGGCTGATGCAGGTCAGCCGGGTGGGCGGCGCTGAATTCGAGGGTCTGCAACTTCAGCTCAGCGATGTGGGCGGCGTGGCCGAGGGTCATCCGCTTCAGCCCATCCGCCCGGTCCATGCCGATCCCGGTGCGCTGCTGCCGGTGTCATCCCGTGACCGGCGCGACCTGACCTTCGAGGTCGGCGAGCGGCTCTGGCGCATGAGCCTGGTCCGCCCGCAGGTCGAGCCGTTGCTGGGTGCGCTGCCCCTGCTGGCGCTGACGTCCGGGCTGGCGCTGACAGCTGCCGCCGTCGCGCTGGTGATGCGGCTGCTGCGTCGCGCCAGTCGCAGCGAGGCCGAATGCCGCCGGCTCGACGGCATCGTCGCCGACGACGATGCCCGGCTGCGCAGCATCGCCCGTCATGACGGGCTGACTGGCCTGCTCAACCGTGAGGCCTTCCAGGAGCTGCTGGCCGAGCGGCTGCACCTGTGGGCGTTGCAGCCGGTCGAGGCCGGGCGGCTGGTGCTGGTCCAGCTGGATCTGGATCGCTTCCAGAAGATCAACGAGATGCTCGGCCACGGGGCGGGTGATCAGGTGCTGCTGGCGGTCGGGGAGCGGCTGTGCAGGCTCAGTGGCCTGCCTGCCGAGCCAGTCCTGCAGGCGCGGCTGGGTGGGGACGAGTTCATGCTGCTGTTTCAGGGACCGGTGCTGGCGGACGAGGGCGTGATCGAGGCCCTGGCGCGCCAGCTCGTCGATCGCCTCGGCCAGCCGCTGCAGGTCGGCAGCCACACCCTGCGTCCGGGCTGCAGCCTGGGCGTTGCCTGGGTCGAGGCCGGTGCGGTGGCGGACCTGAGTGCCGGGGTCGACGACATCGGCCTGATGGTCCGCGCCGACCGGGCACTGCACCAGGCCAAGCGTGCCGGGCGTGCCCAGTTCCGTGTCGATGCCGGGCAGGATCCGCCAGTCCTGGTCGATCAGCTGCGTCTCGAGGCCGACCTGCACCATGCGCTCGAGCGACGCGAGCTCGAGCTTTTCTTCCAGCCTCAGTTCGATGGCCACACATTGCAGGTCGTGGGCGCGGAGGCACTGCTGCGCTGGCGCCATCCGCAGCTGGGCATGGTGCCGCCAGACCGCTTCATCGCACTGGCCGAGGAGTCCGGCCTGATCGTGCCGATCGGGCGCTGGGTGATCGACGAGGCCTGTCGCCAGGCGGCCCAATGGTCGGCGCTGGCGTGCCGGCCGATCGGTGTGGCGGTGAACGTGTCGGTGCGGCAGATGCTGGGCGACGACATCGCGGCGGTCGTGGAGCAGGCGCTGCGACGCCACGCGCTGCCGGCCCAGCGGCTGGAGCTGGAGATCACCGAGAGCTTGGCGGTGGGTGATGTCGTGCAGGCCCGGGCACTGCTGGCGCGGCTGGCCGATCTCGGTGTCAGCGTGGCCATCGACGACTTCGGCGTCGGCTACTCCAGTCTGGCCTATCTGCGCGACCTGCCGGTGCAGCGGGTCAAGATCGACCGCTCTTTCCTGCGCCAGGTGCCGCAGGATGCCGGCAGCTCCCGTCTGGTCGGCGCGATGGTGTCGATGGCACGGGCGCTGGAGATCGGCTTGGTCGCTGAAGGCGTCGAGACGGTCGAGCAGCTCGATTTCCTGTGCGAGCAGGGCTGCGACGCGATTCAGGGCTATCTGCTCGGCCGCCCGATCGCCGGCGACGACTTCCTGCACCGCCTGATGGCCGATGATTTCGGGCATCGCGGCAGAGATCCCGCCTCAAAGTCGTGATCTTTGGTCAACCCTGAAACAGGGGGTTTTTGCCGTGTATTATTTCCGATTTAAAATGAATTATTTAATAATTTTGAAGAGTCAATCCCGTGTATGCGGGTGTTGTGGCGGTGATTTTCGAGATTTTTCTAGGTACGGTGCAGATAAAGGGAATGCGACACCCGGCCCACCAGAAGCTCGGTCGACGAGCCCCCGCGTGTCGTGAATGCACCACCAAGAAGGTCCGACATGATTCGCACGAAGATCGCCTCCACGGCTGCCGCTCTGGCCGCGCTCCTGATCGCTGCAGCCGCCCCGACGTCCGTCGCCGCCGAGACCCGCCATGCGGCGGTCATCACGCTCGATGGCAACGGGTATCTGCAGGCCGGCCAGGTCCTCAACGACTCCTCGGACGGCATCACGCTGACCGGGTTCTGGTACTCGATGGGTGCTCAAGAGGCCGGCATCGGTGTCTGGGAGCGCTACGAGGGCGGTCACCAGGCGCTCGATGCGCTCGCCGGCACGAGCGACCACTATTCGACGGCCTACTGGGGCGGGCTGAGTCTGGGCGGTGGCCAGTCGATGCGCTTCGGCGGGCTGGATCTGGATCGCATCGCCGCGACTTCGCCGGTCAGCATCGACAGCGAGACCATCGACCGTATCGGCAGTTCGCTGCGCCATGCCTATGTCGAGGTGCTGTTCAGCGACGGCCTGCGCGGCCGTGTGGCGCTGGCGGCGCAGCCCTGGAACACCACCCAGGAGCTGACGATCCAGGTGGCGTCGCCGGTGCCGGAGCCGGCCGCTGCAGCGATGTTCGCCACCGGCCTGCTGGGCCTGACCGTCTTCGGCCGCCGGCGCGCCCAGGGGGCGACTCAGGTCGCCAGGGCTGAGGCCGACGCGAACTGCTCCCAGGCCTGAAGGGCTTCGGCGCCGTACATCAGCGCCGGGCCCCCGCCCATGTAGATCGCCACGCCGAGCATTTCCTCGAACTCGGCGCGTGTGGTGCCCAGGCGGATCAGCGACTTGACATGAAAGCCGATGCAGCCGGCGCAGCGCTGGCTGACCGCGATCGCGGTGGCGATCAGCTCCTTGTGCTTCTCCGACAGCGCGCCCTCGGCCATCGAGGCCGCGGCCAAGGCGCCAAAGCCCTGCATCGTGCCCTTCTGGGTCTGGCGCAGGCCGGCGAGCTGGCGGCTGATGTCGCGGGTGAGGTCGGGGTAGTTCGTCTGTGACATGGTCGTCGTGGCTGCGGGTGGAGGGGAATCAGATACCCGCAATGGTATTTGGATGCCATTCTTCGGCCTTGATGCGGGTCAATCCGTCGCGGCCTGAGGCCTTCGACGCATCGGCTGGCGGCGCGGGCCAGACTGCGGCGACAATGGAGGGTTTCCCCTTCGCCCCGACAGATCTGCCGAGAGGGCCCGACCCGTGACCGCCTCCACCCTGACCGCGCCGCCCAGCCCCCCGAAGCTGCTGAACCAGTACCGCCCGTACTGGGCGAAACGCTTCGGCACCGCGCCCTTCCTGCCGATGAGCCGCGCCGAGATGGACCAGCTCGGCTGGGATTCCTGCGACGTCATCATCGTGACGGGCGACGCCTATGTGGACCATCCGAGCTTCGGCATGGCGGTGATCGGCCGCACGCTCGAAGCCCAGGGATTCCGCGTGGGCATCATCGCGCAGCCCGACTGGAACTCGGCCGAGCCCTTCCGGGCGCTGGGCCGACCGAACCTGTTCTTCGGCGTGGCCGCCGGGAACATGGATTCGATGATCAACCACTACACCGCCGACCGGAAGATCCGCTCGGACGACGCCTACACGCCCGGCGGCGCGGCGGGCAAGCGCCCGGACCGCGCCACGCTGGTCTACACCCAGCGCTGCCGCGAGGCCTTCAAGGAGGTGCCGGTGATCGCCGGCGGCATCGAGGCGAGCTTGCGCCGCATTGCGCACTACGACTACTGGCAGGACAAGGTGCGCCGCTCGATCCTGGTGGACGCCAAGGCCGACCTGCTGCTCTACGGCAACGCCGAGCGCGCCATCGTCGAGATCGCGCACCGCCTGGCCGCGCGCGAGCCGGTGGAGCGCATCACCGACGTGCGCGGCACCGCTTTCCTGCGCCGCACCGATGACCCGTCGGCCGCCGGCTGGTTCGAGCTGGACTCGACCGAGGTGGACCGACCGGGCCGCATCGACGCCTTCATCAACCCCTACCAGACCACCGAGGAGCAGGCCGCCGAGCAGGGCACGACCTGCGCGAAGGAGTCGGGCAGCAGTGCCCCGGCGGCCGATGGCGCGCAGCCGATCCGCATCGTGCCGTCGGCGCGGGCGCTCTCTGGCCGCATCCAGCTGCCGCCGCGCGAGCGCACCGTGATCCGGCTGCCGTCCTACGAGCAGGTCAAGTCCGACCCGGTGCTCTACGCCCACGCCAGCCGGGTGCTGCATCTGGAGACCAATCCCGGCAACGCCCGCGCGCTGGTGCAGCGCCACGGCGAGCGCGATGTCTGGATCAACCCGCCACCGATCCCGCTGAGCACCGCCGAGATGGACCAGGTCTTCGACCTGACCTACGCGCGCAGCCCGCACCCGAGCTACGCCGACGCGCACGGCGGCCACGACGGCGCGACCAAGATCCCGGCCTGGGAGATGATCCGCTTCTCGGTCAACATCATGCGCGGCTGCTTCGGGGGCTGCACCTTCTGCTCGATCACCGAGCATGAGGGGCGCATCATCCAGAGCCGCTCGGAGGACTCGATCATCCGCGAGGTCGAGGAGATCCGCGACAAGGTCAAGGGCTTCACCGGCGTGATCTCCGACCTGGGCGGCCCCACGGCCAACATGTACCGGCTGGGCTGCTGGTCCCCCGAGATCGAGGCGGCCTGTCGCAAGCCGAGCTGCGTCTACCCGGACATCTGCACCAACCTGCGCACCGACCACGCGCCACTGATCCGCATCTACAAGCGCGCGCGCAACCTCAAGGGCATCAAGAAGATCCTGATCGGCTCGGGGCTGCGCTATGACCTGGCGGTGAAGTCGCCCGAGTACATCCGCGAGCTGGTCAGCCACCATGTCGGCGGCTATCTGAAGATCGCACCGGAGCACACCGAGGGCGGGCCGCTCTCCAAGATGATGAAGCCGGGCATCGGCACCTATGACCGCTTCAAGGCGCTGTTCGAGAAGTTCAGCGAGGAGGCGGGCAAGAAGCAGTTCCTGATCCCGTACTTCATCGCCGCGCACCCCGGCACCCGCGACGAGGACATGATGAACCTCGCGCTGTGGCTGAAGGAGAACGGCTTCCGCGCCGACCAGGTGCAGACCTTCTACCCCAGCCCGATGGCCACCGCGACGGCGATGTACCACTCGGGGCTGAACCCGCTCAAGGGCATCAGCCGCGACGCCGCGCGCGCCGAGAAGGTCGACATCGTGCGCGGCGAGCGCCGCCGCCGGCTGCACAAGGCCTTCCTGCGCTACCACGACCCGAACAACTGGCCGCTGCTGCGCGAGGCGCTCAAGGAGATGGGCCGGGCCGACCTGATCGGCAACGGCAAGCACCACCTGATCCCGACCTTCCAGCCCGCCACCGACGGCAGCTACCAGAGCGCTCGGCGCAAGAACTCGACGCCGGTCGGCGTCAAGGCGGCGCCGAACCGGCCGGTGGCCAAGGCCGGCGCGAAGAGCGGCGCGGCGCCGGCGGGACCGAAGATCCTCGTGCCGGGCAGCCGCGCTCAGGGGGCACCCGCGGCC
>JBJOPV010000098.1:0-12005 GCA_046050625.1 Pseudomonadota bacterium | reverse complement strand
GGCAAGATCGAGGAGCTGATCGACGAGCTGAAGTCCGACTACACGGTGCTGATCGTCACGCACAACATGCAGCAGGCCGCACGCAGCTCGGACTACACCGCCTACATGTACCTGGGCGACCTGATCGAGTTCGGCCCGACCTCCGACATCTTCATGAAGCCGAAGAAGAAGGAGACCGAGGACTACATCACCGGCCGCTTCGGCTGATCACAGGAGTCTCGTGATGGACAAGCATCTCTCCAGCCAGTTCGACGCCGAGCTCAGCGGCATCTCCACCCGCGTGCTCGAGATGGGCGGCCTGGTCGAGGCCCAGGTGGCCCAGGCGGTCCAGGCGCTGACGCTGTTCAGCACCGACATCGCCACCCAGGTGATCCGCATCGAGGAGCGGGTCAACCAGATGGAGATGGAGATCGACCGTGACCTGTCGTCGATCATCGCGCGCCGCCAGCCGACCGCACGCGACCTGCGCCTGCTGATCGCGATCTCCAAGACCATCGGCAACCTCGAGCGCGTCGGCGACGAGGCGGCGCGCATCGCCCGCACCGTGCAGGGACTGGTGAGCACCGGGGTGTCGAGCCGGCTGCGGTTCCCGGTGGGCGACGTCTCGCACGAGGCCAGCCTGGCGACCAACCTGCTGCGCAAGTCGCTGGACGCCTTCGCGCGTCTGGACACCAACCAGGCGCTCGAGGTGATCCGTCAGGACAACGAGATCGACCGCGAGTTCGACGGCCTGATGCGCAAGCTCATCACCTACATGATGGAAGACCCGCGCACCATCTCGGCGGCGATCGATCTGGTCTTCGTCGCCAAGGCGATCGAGCGGGTCGGCGATCACGCCAAGAACCTGGCCGAGCAGATCATCTACATCGTCAAGGGCACCGACGTGCGGCACAACCCGCCCGACGCGGTTGCCGACATGGTCAAGTGACGTGACCCGCACGCTGATCGTCGAGGACGAGCCGGCGATCGCCGAGCTGATCGCGATCCATCTGCGCCATGCCGGCCACGAGGTGACGCAGGCCGGCACGGTGCCGCAGGCGCGTGCGGCGGTCGATGCGGTGCTGCCCGATCTGGTGGTGCTGGACTGGATGCTGCCCGGGGGCTCCGGCCTGGAGCTGGCGCGCCACTGGCGCGCGGCCGCACGCACCCGCGAGCTGCCGATCCTGATGCTCACCGCACGCGGCGACGAGGCCGACATGATCGCCGGGCTGGATGCCGGCGCGGACGACTACCTGGTCAAGCCCTTCTCGCCGGGCGCGCTGATGGCGCGCATCCGCGCGGTGCTGCGACGGCGCGCGCCGGCGGCGCTGGCCGAGGGGCAGCTGCAGGTCGGGCCGCTGCGGCTCGACCAGGCGGCGCATCGGCTCGAGGTCGACGGCCGGCCGGTCAAGCTCGGTCCGACCGAGTTCCGGCTGATCCAGCACCTGATGAGCCATCCGGAGCGGGTCCACAGCCGCTCGCAGCTGCTCGACCGGGTCTGGGGCGACCATGTCTTCATCGAGGAGCGCACCGTCGATGTCCACATCAAGCGGCTGCGCGAGTCGCTGATGCCGGTCGATGCCGGGCGCATGATCGAGACGGTGCGGGGCGCCGGCTACCGCTTGCTGAAGGATCGTCCCGCCGCCGGCTGAGCCGGGCCGCGCGCAAGACGACAGGACAGGGAAGGTTCCACATCATGAGTCTGGCGCTCAAGCGCCTGCTGTCGCTGCTGCTGAGCCTGAGCCTGCTGGCGCTGGTCGGCGGGGTGATCGGGCTGAAGCTGGGTGCGCCGGTGCTGGGCACCTGGGCTGGATCCCTGCTCGGCGCGGCCTGGGCCGGCTGGCGTGACGCTCGCCGTGCCGGTCGCCTGATGCGCTGGATGCGCGGCAACATGGAAGCCGAGGCGCCACGCGACGGCGAACTCTGGGGCGAGCTGGCCTACCGGACCGAGCGCGCGCTGCTGCAGCGCGAGCAGCGCATGCAGCTCGAGCGGCGCCGACGCGAGGAGTTCCTCAGCGCGATCGAGGCTTCGCCCAATGGCGTGCTGCTGCTCGATGCCGACGAGCAGATCGTCTGGGTCAGCCAGGTGGCGGCGGTGCACCTGGGGCTGGACCCCGAGCGCGACATCGGCCAGCGCATCACCAACCTGGTGCGCACGCCGGCCTTCGTCGCGGCGCTGCCGTCGGGCAGCGTCGAGCCGCTGCTGATGGCCGGCAGCCCGCCGGCGCAGCTTCTGCTGTCGGTGCTGGTGCGCCGCTACGGCAGCGTCGGCCAGCGGCTGGTGCTGACGCAGGACGTGACCGAGCGCCAGCGCAACGAGGCGATGCGGCGCGACTTCGTCGCCAATGTCTCGCACGAGATCCGCACGCCGCTGACGGTGCTGGCCGGCTTCGTCGAGACGATGGCCACGCTGCCGCTCGGACCCGAGGACCGCGAGCGCATGCTGCAGCTGATGACCCAGCAGACCCGGCGCATGCAGACCCTGGTGACCGATCTGCTGACGCTGGCACGTCTGGAAGGCAGCCCGCAGCCCGCACCCGACGACTGGCATCCGGTGGCCGATCTGATCGAGCAGATCGGCGTCGAGACCAACGGGCTGTCGCGCGGGCGTCACCTGATCCGCCTGCCAGACCTCTGCGACGAGCATCTGGTCGGTGCGGAGCTGGCCGGCAACCTCAGCGAGCTGTTGTCGGCGATGACCAACCTGGCCAGCAACGCAGTGCGCTACACGCCCGACGAGGGCCGCATCTCCATCGACTGGCAGCTGCGCCCGGGTGGCGGAGCGGTGTTCGCGGTGAAGGACAGCGGCATCGGCATCGCACGGGACCACCTGCCGCGACTGACCGAGCGCTTCTACCGGGTCGACGGCAGCCGTTCGCGTGAGACCGGTGGCACCGGCCTGGGCCTGTCCATCGTCAAGCATGTGGTGCAGCGCCATGGCGCGGAGCTGACGATCGACAGCCAGATCGGCCAGGGTTCGGTGTTCCGCATCCTGTTCCCGGCGTCCCGGGTCCGGGTGTACCGGCGGGCGGCCGAGGTGGCTCAGGAACTGCGGCGGTAGATCAGGACCACTTCGTCGCGGTCGGTCGGTCGGCGCACCCGGGTCTGCAGCTGCCAGCCCGCCAGCACCGGGCTGCGCTGGCGCTGGGGCTCGGTGCCGATGCGCTCGCCCTGGGCCAGCACCAGCCAGCGGCAGTCGGTGCGGCGCGGGTCGCGGGTCAGGGTCCAGCGGCCGTGCACCTCCAGCGCGGCCAGCTGGCCGCGGCTGAATTCGGGCGCGACCAGGCAGACACCCGCCGGCACCTGCTGCGCGATCTGGCGCACCATCGGCCGGTAGCTGCGCGCGTAGTCGAGCACCGGCAGCAGCAGCGTCATCGTCAGCAGC
The DNA here is from genome assembly GCA_046050625.1 of Pseudomonadota bacterium. GTDB lineage: Bacteria > Pseudomonadota > Gammaproteobacteria > Burkholderiales > Burkholderiaceae_C > Sphaerotilus. The sequence continues at coordinate 8,641 of JBJOPV010000098.1, read as the reverse complement.
CAGCTCAATGCCACGCCGCCCGCCGGCAGGACCAGGCTCTTCCAGAGCGCCTGGCGGTGGCGCCCGGTGCGCCAGCGCACCAGGGCCAGCCAGGCCAGCGTGCCCGCCACGGCCACCAGCAGCGCCAGTGGCTGGAACACCGGCTCGAATCCGGGGGCCAGCTTCATGATGTTGCTGGCCGGCCGCGCCGGGATGCCGACATGCATCGACAGGTACAGCACCCACACCGTCAACGCGCAGGCACTGAAGAAGAAGACCGAGAACCAGTCGATCGCTGCGCCGACGCTGCGCCTGAGCGTGGGCAGCGCGAAGGCCGCCATGATCGCCAGCGCTGGCAGCGCTAGCATCAGCGCGCGGTCCGAGCCGCCCATGCCGAGGCTGGCCGACAGCGCGATCAGCAGCACCGCCAGCGGCACCGACAGGTGGCGCTTGAGCAGATGGCGGCGCCAGTGCCACAGCGTCCATCCGGCCAGTGGCCAGACTGGCCAGGTGAACCAGATCAGCAACCGTGGCAGGCTGGCCGGGTCGCGCAGTGGTGCCAGTCGCCATGCCCAGGCCTGCAGCAGCGTGGCGACGACGCCGGCGAGCAACGCGCCGGCCAGCAACCAGGGCACCTGCCGACGCGCATCGGCATAGCTCGAGCGCTGGCTGATCAGCATGCCGGCCAGCGCCAGCAGCAGGCCGGTGGTGGCAGCGCCGCTGGCCGCCAGCAAAGCGGGCGCCAGCAGCACCGCCAGTCGGCCATGCCAGGTCTTGTAGGGGCTGACCGCCAGGCCATAGAGCAGCAGCGCGGTGGCGGCCAGCTGCACCAGCTCCGGCGTGGTCTCGTGCCCGAGCTGCAGCAGCCCGAGCGAGGCGATCAGGGCCAGCAAGGCGCCATCGGCGATCGCACGGGCGTAGTCGACCGGATGGGCTTCGCCGCCAAAAGCGAAGGCCAGCGGCTGAGCCGCCTCGGTGCGGGCCAGATGCAGCGTGGCATACCATACCAGCACCATCGTCGCGGCCAGGAGCAGCGCAAAGGGCACGCGTGCGGCCAATGCCGGATCCAGACCCAGCGGCGTCAGCAAGGCCATCGCGGCCGCACCGATCCAGTAGGGCAGCACACCGCCCTCGGCCACCAGTCCGGCGATCGCGGGCTGCAGCCAGTTCGAGTCGCCGCGCAGCAGACTGGTCATGTAGCCGTAGGCGGCGATGTCGGCATTCTTCCAGGGGTCGCGGCCGAAGATGCCTGGCAGCAGGTAGGCTGCGCAGAACAGCAGCAGCGCCAGCCGGGGCAGACGCTCGACGGCGCGCTGCGAGACCAGGGCAGGGGTGGGACGGGTATCGGTCACGGCGACGGGCGCGTCAGACAACAAAAAAGGCAGCCATGCGGGCTGCCTTCGTGGCACGCACTCTCCACGCTGGGTGGAGGGCGCACATCGATTCCGGTGGTCCGGAGATCGAGCGATCAGCGCTTGATGCCGACCTTGAACTTGTTGCGGAACTTCTCGACGCGACCGCCCAGGTTGTCGACGCTCTTTTGCTGGCCGGTATAGAACGGGTGCGTCTCGCTGGTGGTTTCCAGCTTGAACAGCGGCAGCTCGCGGCCGTCTTCCAGCGTGATCTTTTCCCGGGTCGGAGCGCAGGAACGCGTCACGAACTGGAAGCCGTTGGACAGGTCGACGAAGCAGACGTCGCGGTAGTTCGGGTGGATGCCGTCTTTCATGGGGATGCTCGCTGTGGTGCCGGGAGCCACCGCCCGCACCATGCGTAGCAGCACTTTCCGACAGCGGAAAAACTTCGATTATAGCCCGTGCAGGCTCTGCACGGGAAGGGTGCGCATCAGTGCGGCGGCTTCAGCCGCCGCGGCGCATCATGTCGAAGAAGTCGAGGTTGCTCTTCGTGGCCTTCATCTTGGCGAGGATGAACTCCATCGCCTCGATCTCGTCCATCGGGTAGAGCAGCTTGCGCAGGATCCAGGTCTTCTGCAGGATCTCGGCCTTGAGCAGCAGCTCCTCGCGCCGCGTGCCCGACTTGTTCAGCAGGATCGAGGGGTAGACGCGCTTCTCGGCCATGCGGCGGTCCAGATGGATCTCGCAGTTGCCGGTGCCCTTGAATTCCTCGTAGATCACCTCGTCCATGCGGCTGCCGGTGTCGACCAGCGCCGTGCCGATGATGGTCAGCGAGCCGCCTTCCTCGACGTTGCGGGCCGCGCCGAAGAAGCGCTTGGGGCGCTGCAGCGCACCCGCGTCGACGCCGCCGGTCAGCACCTTGCCGCTGGAGGGCAGCACGTTGTTGTAGGCGCGCGCCAGCCGGGTGATCGAGTCCAGCAGGATGATCACGTCCTTGCGCAGCTCGACCAGGCGCTTGGCGCGCTCGATCACCATCTCGGCGACCTGCACGTGGCGCGCAGCCGGCTCGTCGAAGGTCGAGCTGATGACCTCGCCGCGCACGGTGCGCTGCATCTCGGTCACTTCTTCCGGGCGCTCGTCGACCAGCAGCACGATCAGGTGCACGTCGGGGTTGTTGGCCACCAGCGCGTGCGCGAGGTGCTGCATCATCACCGTCTTGCCGCTCTTCGGGGGCGCGACCAGCAGGGCGCGCTGGCCTTTGCCGATCGGCGCGATCAGGTCGATGATGCGGCTGGTGATGTTCTCCTCGCCGCGGATGTCACGCTCGAGCCTGAACTGTTCCTTGGGGAACAGCGGCGTCAGGTTCTCGAACATGATCTTGTTCTTCGATTCCTCCGGCGTCAGGTTGTTGACGCGGTCGACCTTGACCAGCGCGAAGTAGCGCTCGCCGTCCTTCGGCACGCGCACCTCGCCCTCGATCATGTCGCCGGTGTGGAGGTTGAAGCGGCGGATCTGGCTGGGCGACAGGTAGATGTCGTCGGTCGACGCCAGGAAGCTGGTGTCGGGCGAGCGCAGGAAGCCGAAGCCGTCCGGCAGCACTTCGAGCACGCCGTCGCCGAAGATCTGCTCGCCCTGCTTGGCGCGCTTCTTCATGATCGCGAACATCAGCTCCTGCTTGCGCAGACGGCTGGCGTTCTCGATCTCGAGCGTCTCCGCCATCCTGACGAGCGCCGAGATGTGTTGAGCCTTGAGTTCGGAAAGGTGCATAGGGTCGGGCCCTGAAATCAGGCCGTGCCGGTGCCAGCCGGACAGGCCGAAGGGGTCGGACTCCCCGTCCTGCAGCCTGCTGCGTTTCGCTGCCGTGCTGCGGGGCAGCGACATCAGCGGGCAGGAAAATGCGGGAGGAGGGAGCCGACGCTGCGCGCTCCAGCATCTGCGTCAGGAGCTGCAATGCAAATCCGGCTGGAATGACCGGCGCGCAGTGGCATTCGTCATGGCTACAGCGGCGGGCGCCGCTGCAGGTGGAACGAATTATAGGTTGGACTTGATGAAATCGGTCAACTGCGCCTTGTTCAGTGCGCCGACCTTGGTGGCGGCCAGGTCGCCGCCCTTGAAGATCATCAGCGTCGGGATGCCGCGGATGCCGAAGCGGGCCGGCACGTCGCGGTTGTCGTCGACGTTCATCTTGGCCACGACGAGCTGGCCGTTGAACTCGCCGGCCACCGCGTCGAGCACCGGAGCGATCGCCTTGCAGGGGCCGCACCACTCGGCCCAGTAGTCCACCAGCACCGGCTTGTCGGACTGGAGCACCTCGGCTTCGAAGGTGGCGTCAGAGATGTGTTTGATGAGATCGCTGCTCATGGAGGTTCCGTCGCAGGTGACTGGAGGTGACAGGGGAAAAGACGGCTGTGATTTTGGCATGAACCGGCCGATACCCGTGGCAGGCCTGTCGGAGTCCGCTCCGGCGCCGTGGTTCGCGCGCCAGTCCCGATGCCCGGGGGTGTGAATCCGGCCTGTCCCGCCGCGGCATCGATCAGGAATCAGCAAAAGAACACCGACATGAATCAGGACGTCTCCGCCGCCGTGCCTGCCGCCGCATTGGCCACGCCTGCCGCCGGCGCCGCGGCTGCCGTGCGCAGTTTCGGCCCTTACACCCTGATCCGCCTGATCGGCAGCAGCTCGCTGACGATCGCGTGGCTGGCCCGCGACACCCGCAGCGATCAGCCGGTGCGGCTGCTGGCCGCGCGTCAGCCGGTCAACTCGCAGGCGGTGCGCGAGCGCTGCGTCGAGGAGGCCCGCAAGGCCTCGCAGCTCAGCCATCCGCGACTGTTGCCCGCACACGAGGTCGGCTGCGTGGACCGCTTCCCCTATGTGACCGCGCTGTGCGATCCAGCGAATCTGCCCGCGCGGATCGAGGACACTTTCGCCCCGCCCGCCCTGCGCTCGCTGGTGCGCAACGGCTGTGAGCTGCTCGAGGCCCTGGCCTACGCGCACGAGGCAAGCATTCCGCATGGCGATCTGGGCCTGCACACCCTGGCCTTCGATGCGCACGACAAGGTCTCGCTGTGGGGCCTGGGCCTGGGGGTGGCGATTGCCGGGGCGCGGCCGCAAGGCATTCCCAGTGCGGGCGGGTTGGGGGGCGGGCTGCTCGGGCGGGAGATCGCCGGCGCCTGTCTGCTGATCCAGCACTGGATCCAAGGTGCCCCGCCGCATGGCGAGGCCGACATGCCTGCGCTGCTGGACCGCTGGCCCACCAGCCAGCTGGCGCTGCCGCAGGAGCTGCCGATGCCGATCGCCGATTCGCTGCGGCTGATGCTGGACCGTGCGGTCGAGACCAATCCGCAGCGGCGCTTCATTCATGCGCGCAGCTTCCACCGTGCGCTCAGTGGCTGGCACTACACCGAATACCCGGAAGATGGCGGCTTCGAGGCGATGCTGCAGGCCCAGCTTCGTCGCAACGGCCACCTGCCGGCCGCTGAAGGCCTGCGCGAGCGTGTGGCCCACATCGCGGGCATGGACAAGGGCCGCCTTGACGAGATGGTCGATGTGCTGCGTCAGGATCTGGCGCTGACGCTGTCGATGCTGCGTGCGGCCAATGCCAGCGAGATGGCTGCCGCCGGCGAGGAGGGGGCTGCGGTCACCAGCGTCAAGCGGGCGATGGCGCTGCTGGGCACCGATGGGCTGCGCCGGGTCAGCAACGGCCAGCAGCCCTGGCCGGGCACGGCCAAGCCGCATCATGCGGCCCAGCTGGCCCAGGCACTCGACCGTGCCCATCTGGCCGGCTACTTGGCCGCCGAGGTTGCTCCTGGCGGCTCGGATGCGGAAGGGGCGGCGCTGGCCGGCCTCTTCCAGAATTTCGGCCAGATCCTGGGGCTCTATCACTTTCCCGACGAAGTGGCGCAGATCCAGCGTCTGGTCATCTCGAGCAAGGGCACCGACAAGCCGATCACGCCGGAGCTGGCGGCTCAGTCGGTGCTCGGGGTCGACCTGCAGGCGATGGCGGTCGCCTTCATGCGCCTGTGGGGACTGGCCGAGCCCTTGCGCCATCTGGTGCGCCCGCTGGCAGAGGATGCGGTGGTGCGCACGCCAGACAGCCTGGACGGCTGGTCGCGGCTGACCGGCAGCTTCGCCAACGGAGTGATGCGCATCACCGATCTGCCACAGCCCGAGCAGCCGGCGGCCCTGGCGGCGCTGGTGGGGCGCTACCATTCGACGCTTGGCCTGGACGAAGGCCAGGTGCGCGGCGCGATGCGCCGGGCCCGCGAGAAGCTCTCACGCCACATGCGCTGACCCTGCCGGGCTGATGCCACTCTGGATCGACACCCACTGCCACCTCGACGCCCCCGAGTTCGACGCCGACCGCGAGGCGGTGCGGGCCCGCGCGCACTCGGCGGGCGTGTCCTGCCTGGTGCTGCCGGCGGTCACCGCCGACCATTTCGAGCCGCTGCGGCGACTGGCTGCGCGCACCGGCCAGCCCTATGCGCTCGGCCTGCATCCGCTGTGGACCGGCGCGGCCGAGCCTGAGGATTCGCTGGCGCGGCTGGACGCGATGCTGGCGGCCACGCAGGACGACCCCCTGCGGGTGGCGGTAGGCGAGATCGGCATCGATGGCTTCGAGCCCGGCCTGGACGCGGCGCGCCAGCGCCATTTCCTGGCCGAGCAGCTGAAGCTGGCCCGCCGCCATGACCTGCCGGTCATCCTGCATGTGCGCCGCTCGGCCGACGCGGTGCTGGCGCTGCTGCGGCGCCATCCGGTGCGCGGCGGCATCGCGCATGCGTTCAACGGCAGCGAGCAGCAGGCGCGCGCCTTCGTCGATCTGGGTCTGAAGCTGGGCTTTGGCGGTGCGATGACCTTCGAGCGCGCGTTGCAGATCCGGCGCCTGGCCGCGACGCTGCCGGCCGAGGCGATCGTGCTGGAGACGGACGCGCCCGACATCCCGCCGCACTGGCGCTACCGCACCGCTGCCGAGCGCGCAGCCGGCGCGAGCAGTCGCAACGAGCCCGCCGAGCTGCCGCGCATCGCCGAGACGCTGGCGGCGCTGCGCGGCTGGAGTCTGGAAGAGACGGCCGCGATCACCCGCGCCAATGCCTGCGCCGCGCTGCCGGGGCTGGCGGCGCTGATCGGGCCGGACGCATGAACACCGCCCTCCGGGCCGACGAGGCCCTGCCGCTGGCCGGCTTCGGGCCGGTCGTGGGGCCGCGCACCCGACTGATGGTGCTGGGCAGCTTTCCCGGCGTGGCCTCGCTGGCGCAGCAGCAGTACTACGCCCATCCGCGCAACCAGTTCTGGCCGATCCTGTCGGCGCTGTGGGGGCTGGACCTGCGGGCCTTGCCGTATCCCGAGCGGCTGGAGGTGCTGCGCGAGCGCGGGCTGGGGCTGTGGGATGTCTACGCCCGGGTGCGGCGCGAGGGCAGCCTGGACAGCGCGATCGAGGCGGCCGAGCCCAATGACCTGGCCGGCCTGCGCCGCATCGCGCCGGGGCTGGAGGCGGTGGCGCACAACGGCGCGGAGTCGGCGCGCACGATGCGTCGGCTGCAGGCCATGGGCTTCGCGGTGCACCGCCTGCCCTCGACCAGCCCGGCCAACGCCGGCTGGTCCTTCGAGCGCAAGCTCGCGGCCTGGCGGGAAACATTCGCGCGCTACGATCTGGCATGACTTCCGCTTCCCGTTCCCGCCGCCGTGACGGCGAGCTGCCCTCCGCGACGATTTCCGAGTTCGATGGCGTGCGCTACCTGCACCTGGGCGACACGCCGTGGGTGCAGGGCGCGATGCGGCTGCGCAAGCCGCGTGCGCTCGAGCTCGACTATGTGCAGCGCATGATGGCCTGGCTGCTGCTGCGCGATCCGGCCACGCTCGACGACACCCGCGTGGTGCAGCTCGGCCTGGGCGCGGCGGCGCTGACGCGCTTCTGCCACGGCGAGCTGGGGCTGAAGACCACCGCGGTGGAGCTCAACGCGCAGGTGGTGGCGGCGTGCCGGCAGTGGTTCCGGCTGCCGGCCGACGACGAGCGCCTGTCGGTGCAGGTGGCCGATGCCGGCGCCTGGGTGCAGGACCCGGCTCACCACGGCAGCGCCGACGTGCTGAGCGTCGACCTCTACGACCACGAGGCGGCCGCGCCGGTGCTCGACGACGACGCGTTCTACCGCGGCTGCCACGACCTGCTGACGGATGGCGGCGTGATGACGGTCAACCTGTTCGGCCGCAACGCCAGCTTCTCGCGCAGCGCACGCCGCATCGAGGCGGCGTTTGCCGCGTCGGGCGGCACGGTGCGCATGCTCGCGCCCACGCCCGAGGGCAACACCATCGTGCTGGCGGTGCGCGCCGGCACGATCCCCGACGAGGCGGTGCTGCGCGAGCGCGCCGAGGCCGTCACCGCGCGCTGTGGCCTGAAGGCGGTGCGCTGGCTGGGGCTGATCCAGCCGCTGCCGCCGGTGCGCGCGCCCCGCAAGCCCAAGGCCGCGCCGTCCGTGGCGGAGCCGTCCGAATGAGCGGCCCGGCGCGGGTGCCGCCCCCGGCGGCGGGGCGGCGCGCGGTGCCGGCGGCCACCGAGCCGGGCGGGCCGCTGAGCTGGCGCCCGATGCTGGGCTGGCTGGTCGAGGATGGCCGGGTCCGCCCGGACGAGGCGGTGCAGCTCGCGCAGCGCCTCGGCGCGGGCGACAGCGCCCAGCATCCGCTGGTGCGCCTGGCCGGGGCCAGCCTGGTCGATGCGCGCGATGGCCGGCCGCTCGACCTGGAGGCGCTGACGCGCTGGCTGGCGCAGCGCGCCGGGCTGTCCTACCTGCGCATCGATCCGCTGAAGGTCGATGTCGCGCGGGTCACCGAGGTGATGTCGGCCGGCTACGCCGAGCGCCGCGGGGTGCTGCCGGTGCAGGTCGCCGCCACCGAGGTGGTGATCGCCACCGCCGAGCCCTTCGTCACCGACTGGGTCGAGGAGATCGCCCGCCACACCCGGCGCACCGTGCGTCGGGTGGTATGCAGTCCGCTGGAGCTGGCGCGTTTCACCGCCGAGTTCTACCGGCTGGCCCATTCGGTCAAGGCGGCGCGCAAGACTGGCGAGGCCAGCCTGGGCGGGGTCAACTTCGAGCAGCTGGTCGAGCTGGGCAGGCACCGCCCGCTCGATGCCAACGACCAGGGCGTGGTGCAGCTGGTCGACTGGCTGTGGACCTACGCCTTCGAGCAGCGCGCCAGCGACATCCACCTCGAGCCCCGGCGCGAGCAGTGCCTGATCCGGCTGCGCATCGACGGCGTGCTGCACACCGCCTACCAGCTGCCGCAGACCGTCATGGCCGCGGTGACCGCGCGCATCAAGC
>JBJOPV010000097.1:0-12057 GCA_046050625.1 Pseudomonadota bacterium | reverse complement strand
GCGCTGGGGCTGGTGGTGCTGCTGGCGGCGCGCTTCGGGGCGGTGCCGGTCGGGCTGGACGACTGGCTGGCCCCGCTGGGCGCCGAGACGCCGGGCGCGGGCGCCCATGTGCTGTGGCACCTGCGGTTGCCGCGCATCGTCTTCGCGCTGCTGGTCGGCGCTGGCCTGGGGCTGGGCGGGGCGCTGACGCAGGCGCTGTTCCGCAATCCGCTGGCCGATCCCGGCCTGCTGGGCGTCAGCAGCGGCGCGGCCTGCGCGGCGGCGATGGTGATCGTGCTGTTCGCCGGCATCGAGCTGCCGCTGCCGCCGGCCTGGCGGCCTTATGTGCTGCCGGTGGCGGCCTTCTGTGGCGCGCTGCTGGTGGTGTTCGCGCTGGACCGGCTGGCCCGCCGGATCACGCCCGGCTCGGTGGCCGGCCTGCTGCTGTGCGGGTTGGCGATCAATGCGGTGGCGGCCTCGCTGATCGGGCTGGCCACCTATCTGGCCACCGACGAGCAGCTGCGCAGCCTGTCGTTCTGGACCCTGGGATCGCTGGCCGGCGCGAGCTGGGCGCTGGCAGGCCTGTTCGTCGCCGTGATGCTGCCGGCGCTCTGGCAGGCGCTGCGGCTGTCGCAGGCGCTCAACGCGCTGGCCCTGGGCGAGGCGGCGGCCGCGCATGTCGGCATCGAGGTGCAGCGCCTGCGCGGACGCGTCATCGTGCTGGTGGCGCTGGTGTGCGCGCTGGCGGTGGCCTGGTGCGGCATGATCGGCTTCGTCGGCCTGATCGCGCCGCACCTGGCGCGCACGCTGGCCGGTTCCGACCAGCGCCGGGTGCTGGTCCTGGCGCCGCTGATCGGCGCCGGTCTGCTGCTGCTGGCCGACACCCTGGCGCGCACGCTGGCGATGCCGGCCGAGATTCCGGTGGGCATCTTCACCGCGCTGCTGGGCGGGCCCTTCTTCGTGGCGATGCTGCGCGGCGCGATGCGCCGTCAGGGCGGGGTGGCCTGAATGTCCGGCGCCGTGATGTCAAGGATGATGATGACGCCGTGTCTTCTCGAAATCGTCGGCCTGCAGGCCTGCATCGGGGCCGAGCGCCGCCTCGGGCCGCTTGATCTGCGGCTGGAGGTCGGCGAGCGTGTCGCGCTGCTGGGCCCCAGCGGGGTCGGCAAGTCCACGCTGCTGCGGCTGATCGCGGCCGAGCTGGCGCCGCAAGGGGGCCAGGTCCGGTTCGAGGGTCGCGATCTGACAGGCTGGTCGGGGGCCGGGCTGGCGCGCCGGCGCGCGGTGCTGCCGCAGTCGCACGCGGTGGCCTTCGGGCTGAATGCGGAGCTGGTGGTCTCGCTCGGCCGCGCCGCGCTCGACCCGGACCCGCAGGGCGCAGACATCGTCGCCGAGGCGATGGCGCAGGCCTGTGCCGGCCACCTGCTGGGCCGGCGCTTCGACACCCTGTCGGGCGGCGAGCAGGCGCGGGTGCAGCTCGCGCGCGTCTTCGCCCAGCTCTGGGATGTGGAGGCCGGACTGCTGCTGGTCGACGAGCCGCTGGCCGCGCTCGACCCCGGCCTGCAGCTCGAGCTGATGGAGGCGATCACCGGCTTTGCCCGGATGCGCGGCCATGCGCTGCTGGCGGTGCTGCATGACGTGCAGCTGGCGCTCGGCCATTTCGGGCGGCTGTGGCTGCTCGGGCCGGAGGGCGGCATCCGCGATCTGCCCGCCGATGCCGGCGACGAGCGGGTGCGCCAGGCGCTGCAGGCGCTCTACCGCATCGATTTCCACCGGGTCGACACGCCCGACGGGCCGGCGCTGGTGCCGGCGCGACGCCACCGGAGCCCCCGATGAGCCGTTCTTCCTCCCGACCGAGCCCGGCGCGCTGGGCCGCGCTGACCGATCCCTGGCTGCGTCTGGGCATGTGCATCCGGCTGGGCCTCTATGCGGATGATCCGGGCCTGCTGCGCATTCATCTGGATCTGGCCGATCAGCTCGCCGCCCGCGATGCCTGCCGCGCCTGGGGCGTGCATGACCGCAGCCTGTGCCTGCTGCTCGACAGCGCCGACGACGTGATGCTGCCGGTGGCCTGGCGCATGAGCTGCCTGGCCTCCTGCAGCCGGCCGATGAGCCGGCTGGGCGGGCTGGTCGGCGATGATGCGAGCGCGGCGCGGCTGCAGACGCTGTCGCGCCGGCTGGCCTCGTTCTCCGACTCTCCCCTGCGCTTCATGCCATGACCTTGCCCTGTTTTTCCTCCCTGTCTGGCGCTGCTGCGTCGCGTCGACGCAGTCTCGGTCGGATGGTGGCGCTGGGTGTCGCGGCCATGCTGCCGCCCGGCCTGGCGCCGGCCCGTGCGGCGACGGCCAATGCCGGCGCGGCTTCACCGCTGCCCGTCGAGGCCTTCACCGAGCCGCCGCGCATGAGCCAGCTCGCGTTGTCGCCCGATGGCCGCCAGCTCGCCGGCCTGGTCCATCTGGACGGGATTCACGCCCTGGTGTCGCGCCCGGTCGACGGCGATCGCCCGGTGCTGGTGCTGCGCCAGCTCCCCGGCGTGGCGATGGCGCACATCGCCTGGTCCGGCCCCGATCGCCTGCTGGTGCAGACCCGGGTGCTGATGCGTCGCCAGGGGGTGAGCCGCGAGGAATGGCGCCTGCTGTCGGTGCGCCCGGACGGCAGCGGCCTGAAGCTGCTGACCCCGCCGGCCAGCCAGGGGGGCAGCGACGCGCAGATCCAGGGCCGCATCGTCGACCTGCTGCCCGAAGACGATCGCCATGTGCTGGTCGAGCGCCCACCGGTGCCGGGCCGGCCCGAGCCTGCGGTGGTGCGGCTGGATGTGGTCGAGGGCGGCTTCGTCGAGATGCATCCGGCCCAGCGCCAGGTGCTGCGCTGGATGACCGATGCGCAGCACCGGGTGCGCATCGGCTGGCGCCAGGTCGACGGGCGCCTGGAGATTCTCGGCTGCGATCCGGACGGCGGGCGCTGGCGCACGCTCTGGGCGCTGGAGGGCGCCGAAGTCGACGCGGTGCAGCCGCTGGGCTTCGGTGACGATCCCTGGACGCTGCGGGTCCTGGCCGAGCATCAGGATCACATGGCGGTCTTCGATGTCGATCTGCATGAGGAGACGCCGCAGCCGCGCCTGCTGCAGGCGCAGCCGGGCTTCGACCTCGGGGGGGAGCCGCTGCACCGCCCGGGCAGCAGCGCGCTGGCCGGGGTGCTGTCGTCCGGCCGTGCCCGCCGTCTGGGTGCGGCGGCCGGTGTGTGGGAGGCGCCGCTGCAGGCGCTGGCCCGCGAGATCGACGCAGCCCTGCCGGAGCGGTTCAACCGGCTGACCTCCTTCAGTGCCGATGGCCTGCGCTACCTGGTGCACAGCAGCGGCGGCACCCAGCCCGGCGAGTACTACCTGGGCGAGCGCGGCGACGTGCCCGCGCTGACGCTGCTGCTGCAGCAGTATCCAGCCCGGCTGACCGCGCATCTGGCGGGCAAGCGCCCGGTCGAGTTCGTCGCCCGCGACGGCCTGCGCATCGAGGCGCTGCTGACGCGCCCGCCCGGTCGCACCGGGCCGGGCTCGCTGGTGCTGATGCCTCATGGCGGCCCGCAGGCCGAGAGCGGCGACGAGATCGACCTGTGGAGCGAGTTCCTGACCAGCCGCGGCCACACGGTGCTGGAGGTGAACTTCCGCGGTTCCACCGGGCGCGGTCGCAGCTTCCTGCTGGCGGGCCTGCGCCGCTGGGGCCGCGAGATGCAGGACGACCTGAGCGACGCGGCCGACTGGGCGGTGGCCCAGGGGCTGGCCGATCCACGCCGCATCGCCATCGCCGGCGCGAGCTATGGCGGCTATGCCGCGCTGATGGGCGCGGCCCAGGCGCCGCAGCGCTACCGCTGCGCCATCAGCTTCGCCGGGGTGTCCGATCTGCCGGGCCTGATCCTTCACGCCAGCCGCTTCATCGGCGGGGAGGCCGCCACCGAACGGATGATCGGCCGCTACTGGGGCGACCGCGAGGCGCTGCGCCAGGCCTCGCCGCTGCGCCAGGCCGATCGCATCCGCGTGCCGGTGCTGCTGGTGCATGGGGCCGACGATCAGGTCGTGCCTGCCTCGCAGAGCCGCGACATGGCCGAGGCGTTGCGCGCCAGCGGCGGCCGGGTGCTGCATGTCGAGCAGCCTGGGGTCGGTCACCAGTGGGTGATGGGGCGGCCGATGCGCCAGTTCCTGATGCTGCAGGAGGATTTTCTGACCCAGCATCTCGGTCCGGCCGCTTGAGTCGGTGGGCGCGGGCGCACAAGGGCCGCTCCATCCGGCGCGCCTGCGCCGACAATCGGGCATGACCGAACCGAATCTCTCCTCCGTCTCCCCTCTCACAGCTGCCAGCGACTTCGCCCAGCTGCCGCTGTCGCCCGCCGTGCTGGCCAATCTGCAGACGCTCGGCTATGAGCGGATGACGCCCATCCAGGCCGCCAGCCTGCCCCTGAGCCTGGCCGGCCGCGACCTGATCGCCCAGGCCAAGACCGGCAGCGGCAAGACGGCCGCCTTCACCCTGCCGCTGCTGGCCAACCTGAACCCGCGCCGCTTCGCGGTGCAGGCCCTGGTGCTGTGCCCCACCCGCGAGCTGGCCGACCAGGTGACTGGCGAGGTGCGCCGCCTGGCCCGGGCCGAGGACAACATCAAGGTGCTGACGCTGTGCGGCGGCTCGCCGGTGCAGCCGCAGCTCGTCAGCCTCTCGCATGGCGCGCACATCGTGGTGGGCACGCCCGGCCGGGTGCTCGACCACCTGGACCGCGCCAGCCTGGCGCTGGATGCGCTGGGCACGCTGGTGCTGGACGAGGCCGACCGCATGCTCGACATGGGCTTCGCCGACGAGATCAAGCAGGTGCTCAAGCACTGCCCGGCGCAGCGCCAGACGCTGATGTTCTCGGCCACCTACCCCGAGGGCGTGCAGGCCCTGGCCGCGCGCTTCATGCGCCAGCCGCAGACCGTCACCCTGAAGGAGGCGCCTGCGCCCGATCAGATCCGCCAGCTCTTCCTCGAGGTCACCGAGACCCAGCGCCTGCATGCGGTGAGCCTGCTGCTCAAGCACCATCGCCCGGTCAGCACGCTGGCCTTCTGCAACACCAAGCAGCAGTGCCGCGACCTGGTGGCGGTGCTGCAGGCCCAGGGCATCTCGGCGCTCGAACTGCACGGCGACCTGGATCAGCGCGACCGCGACCAGGTGCTGGTGCGCTTCGCCAACCGCAGCTGCAGCGTGCTGGTGGCCACCGACGTGGCCGCGCGCGGCCTGGACATCGCCCAGCTCGAAGCGGTGATCAATGTGGACATCAGCCCTGAGGTGGAGGTCCACACCCACCGCGTGGGCCGCACCGGCCGCGCCGGCGAGACCGGCCTGGCCCTCAGCCTGGCCAGCCTGGACGAGATGGGCCGCGTCGGCCGCATCGAGCATGCCCAGGGCCGCACCTTCGAGTGGCTGCCGCTGGCCCGCCTGCAGGCCGCCGAGGACGCCCCGCCGCTGCTGCCGCCGATGGTGACGCTGCAGATCCTGGGCGGGCGCAAGGAGAAGATCCGCGCCGGCGACGTGCTCGGCGCCCTGACCAAGGACCTGGGCCTGAGCGGCGCGCAGATCGGCAAGATCAGCATCAACGAGTTCAGCACCTATGTGGCGGTGGCGCGCGAGATCGCGCCGCAGGCCCTGCGCGGCCTGAGCGAGGGCAAGGTCAAGGGCCGCTCGGTGAAGGTGCGCCCGCTTTGAGATGAGCGGGGTCGGCGCACGGCTCAGTCCGGCGCGTCCACCACCACCTCGATCAGCGGCACTTCCCAGCGCTCGCAGTGCAGGTCGGCGCGGAAGGCCTCGCTGGCCTGCGCGCGCTGGCGCACCAGGATCGCGGTGATCCGGCCGGGCAGGCCGGGCGCCCGGGCCAGCCGCTCCAGCACCGTCGCCCGACGCGACAGCTGGCCGACCCACTCGCCGCGTGCGTTCTCGATGCGCCGGCCGATCAGCCGCACCGGGTCGCCGGCCTCCAGCCGCGCCAGCCGCGTGTGCAGCACATGACCTGGCGGCATGCGCCCGGCGTGCCCCAGGTCGATGTCGGCCGGGCTGACCGGCAGCATGCGTCGGTGCGAGGGTGCCGGGTCTGATGGGGCCGTTGGCATCGGCGTGGCCAGAAGCGCCAGTCCGCCCGTCTCCTGCAGCGCCTCCAGTCCGATCTCGTCCATCAGCCCGTGGCGCGAGGGGCGCGCGCGCATCAGGACCAGCGTCTCGACCGCGCGGGTGGCGGCGACATAGAGCAGGCGGCGCTCGTCGTCGCCGGCCAGCCAGTCGTCGCCGTCCATGACGATGACATGGCGGAACTCCAGCCCCTTGGCCGCGTGCGCGGTCATCAGGCGCAGCGCCTGCGGGCTGGCGGCGCGGCGCGGCTCGCGCGCCAGCGCGTGCAGCTGCTCGATCAGCTCGGCCGGGCGGGCGCGCTGGGGCGCGACCTGGGCCAGTTCGGTGGCCAGCAGCAGCAGGTCCTGCCAGATCGGGTGGCTGGGGCGGTGGCGCGCCTGCAGGCTGGCCCAGCGCATCGCTGCGGCGGCGCGACGCAGCGATGCGCTGGGCCGCTCCAGCAGATCGAGCAGCCGACGGCCTTCGCGGGTGTGCAGCACGGTCAGCCGGGTGGTGGCCTGCGGGCGCGGCGCGATCTCGCAGCGCAGGCCCTCGAGCAGGCACAGCGCCTGCAGCGCCGCCAGGCTGCGCCGGGTGCGCGCCAGCACCGCGATCTCGCCCGGACGCAGCGTGGCGTCCTCGGCCAGCAGCCGGCGCACCTCGTCCAGCACCCGCGCGGCCTGCAGGCCGGCGTCGGCGGGCGCGTCGATCAGCCGCACCGGCGCGCCCGGCGGCTCGTCCTGGCGCGATGCGGCGCGGCGCACCGGGGCATCGGTGCCCTTCATGCGCTCGGCCACCGGCGCGATCAGCCGCTCGGCCACCGCCAGGATCGGCGCGGTCGAGCGGAAGTTCTCCAGCAGCAGCGTGGTGCGGACCGGCGCGTAGTCGTCGCAAAAGCGCCGGATGAACTCGATGCTGGCGCCGCCGAAGCCGTAGATGGTCTGGTCGTCGTCGCCGACGGCCATCAGCTGGGTGCGCGGTCCGGCCAGCGCGCTCACCAGCGCGTACTGCGCCGCGCTCATGTCCTGGTATTCGTCGACGAACAGATGGGTCGGGCGCGGCCGCTCGGGCTCGGCCTGCAGCAGTGCCACCGCCTCGTCGAGCATGCGGGCGAAATCGACCGGTGCGTCCTCGCGCTCGCTGCCGGCCAGCGGGCGGCCGATCAGCCGCAGCGCCATCGCGTGGTGGGTCAGCACGGTCACGCCGCGCGCGGCCTCGCCCACCAGGGCGTGCAGGCGCTGGCGCAGCTCGGCCGCCGCACCCCGGTTGAAGGCCAGCGCGACGATCTGGCGCGCCGGCACCTGCCGCGCCTGCAGCAGCCAGGCGATGCGGTGCGCGATCACCCGCGTCTTGCCCGAGCCCGGCCCGGCCAGCACCAGCTGGTGGCCGTGGTCCGGCGCGCTCACCAGCGCGCGCTGCACCGGCGTCAGAGGTTCGAGCAGGCGCTGCTGCAGCGCCCGGTGTGTGGCCGATCCCGGCAGAAGATCCTGATCGCGCAGCTGCTGCAGCGCCTGCCGCAGCGCGCGGGCCGGCTCGTGCAGCGCGGCGGCCAGCAGCGCATCGCCCGGGTCCAGCAGCGCGTGCAGCGCCTGTTCGACCTGCGCGATGCGGGTCAGGGCACCGTTGTCGTCGTCAGGGCTGGGGTCGTCGGGAGATCGGGGGGCGGTGCTCATGCCTGGAAATCATCCCACGGATGCCGCGGCTCAGCGCCCGGGCGCCGGCTGCCTGCGCCTGCCCCGTATCATCGCCGTCCCCCATGACGGCGACGACGATGAACGCGAGGCGACTGCAGGACACCGCGCTGCGCTACTTCCTGGAGGTGGTGCGCTGCGGCTCGCTGGCCGAGGCCTCGGCGCGGCTGCATGTGGCCGCGTCGGCGCTGAGCCGGCAGATCGCGGGCCTGGAGGAGACGCTGGGCGTGCCGCTGTTCGAGCGCCAGCCCCGCGGCATGGTGCCGACCGCCGCCGGCGAGCTGCTGGCCGCCCACGCGCGGCGCACCGGGCTGGACGCCGAGCGCACCGTCGAGGAGATCCAGGCGCTGCAGGGCCTGCGCCGGGGCCGGGTGCGCATCGCCGCCACCGAGGGCCTGGCCTCGGCCTTCCTGCCCTCGCTGATCGCCGCCTGGCGCCGCGAGCATCCGCAGATCCGCTTCGAGCTGCAGGTGATGGCCGCCGCGCAGGTCACCGAGCGGCTGCGCGAGGGCGCGGCCGACCTGGGCCTGACCTTCTCGCGCGCGCCGGCCCCTGACATCGTGGTGGTGCACCGCCAGCCCTCGACGGTGGTGGCGGTGCTGCCCGCCGACCACCCGCTGGCGGCGGCGCGCACGCTGACGCTGGCGCGGCTGGCCGGCCACGATCTGGCCCTGCCCCCGCCCGATACCACGCTGCGCCAGCTGATCGACCTGGCCGCCAGCCGCCAGCAGCTGGTGCTCGAGCCGGTGCTGGAGAGCGGCTCGCTGGCGGCGCTGCTGGCCTTCGTGCGTGCGGGCGGCGGCGCGACGCTGGCGGGCCTGCAGTCGGTGCGCCCGCTCCTGGCCGAGGGCTGTCTGGTGGCGCGTCCCGTGCGCGACCGTGGTCTGGACCTGCGCGACATCGAGCTGCAGACCCTGGCCGGGCGCACGCTGCCGGCAGCCGCGCGCAGCTTCCTCGACGAGCTGAGTCTGCGCCTGGCCGAGGGCGCGGCCGACTGAAGCGCTGCGGCGGCGCCGTCCGGGGCACCCATGCCTTGCTGGAACGGCAATGCAGGCTTCGAAAATCCGTGCTTTGCGGCACCGCAGGCGCGCGGCACAGTGGCCCGGTGTTCCCTGGCCCCGCAAGGAGAGATTCCGGATGACCCGCGATGACGCGCTCGCCCTGGCCGAGCGTTACCTGGACGACGGCCGCTGCCGTCAGGACCTGGCCCGGCGCGTGGCGCTGGCCACCGAGAGCGATGCCGGCCAGCCGCCCGACGGGCTGCTGCGCGACTACCTGCGCGACGAGATGCGGCCCTCGCTGCAGGCGCTGGGCTTCGAGGTGCGGCTGCATGACAACCCGGTGGCGGGCGCGCCGCCGCTGCTCAGCGCCTGCCGGGTCGAGTCCGCCGCGCTGCCGACGGTGCTGTGCTACGGCCACGGCGACGTGGTCTCGGGCCAGGCCGGGCGCTGGGGCGCCGGGCGCGACCCGTGGCACCTCGCCATCGACGGCGATCACTGGTACGGCCGGGGCACGGCGGACAACAAAGGCCAGCACACGCTCAACCTGGGCGCGCTGGCGGCGGTGCTCGAGGCGCGGGCGGGCCGGCTCGGCTTCAACCTGACCTGGCTGGTCGAGATGGGCGAGGAGGCGGCCTCGCCGGGGCTGCGCGCCTTCTGCGAACGCGAGCGTGAACGCCTGCGCGCCGATCTGTTCCTGTCGAGCGACGGGCCGCGCGTGCAGGCCGGGCGGCCGACGCTGTTCCTGGGCTCGCGCGGCGCGGTCAACTTCACGCTCCGGCTGCGCTGCCGCGAGCGCGGCTGCCATTCCGGCAACTGGGGCGGGGTGCTGCGCAATCCGGCCACGGTGCTGGCCGCGGCGATCGCCTCGATGGTGGACGGACAGGGGCGGCTGAAGGTGGCGGCGCTGCGGGCGCCCGAGGTGCCGCCGGCGGTGCTGGCCGCGCTGGCCGAGGTGCCCATCGGCGGCGGCCCGGCCGATCCGGTCATCGATCCCGGCTGGGGCGAGACCGCGCTGACCCCGGCGCAGCGGCTGATGGCGGCCAACACGCTCGAGGTCCTGGCGCTGGGCGCGGGCTCGCCGCAGCGGCCGGTCAACGCCATTCCGCCCGAGGCGGTGGCGCATTGCCAGCTGCGCTTCATCGCCGGCACGCCCTGGCAGGACCTGGTCGCCATCGTGCGTCAGCATCTGGCCGAGCAGGGCTTCCCGGACATCGAGGTCGAGGTCACGCTGTCGGGCGCGGCCACGCGCATGTCGCCTGACGCGCCCTGGGTGCGCTGGGCGGCCGGGTCGATCCAGCGCAGCACCGGCCAGGCGCCGCATGTGCTGCCCAACCTGGCCGGCTCGCTGCCCAACGAGGTCTTCGCCGACCTGCTGGGGCTGCCGACGCTGTGGGTGCCGCACTCGCATCCCTCGTGCAACCAGCATGCGCCCGACGAGCATCTGCTCGCCCCCGCCATGCGCCAGGGCCTGCGCCTGATGGCCGGGCTGCTGTGGGACCTGGGCGAGCCGGGGCAGGCGCCCTGGCCGACCGCATCGACGCTGTCATGAAAGGATCGAGCATGTCGAACCCGAACCGCACTTTCTCCGCGATGCCGCGTCGTGCGCTGCTGTCGCGCCTGGGGCTGGCCTGCGTGGCGACGCTGGGCGCGGGCACGCTGGGGCCGGTGGCCGCGGTCGCTGCTCCGGCCGCCACCGCCACCACCGTCGCCTGGCCGACGCAGACCCTCAAGCTGGTCGTGCCCTTCGCGCCTGGGGGCGGCACGGATATCATCGCCCGGGCGCTGGGCCAGGAACTGGCGCGCGAGCTCGGCCAGTCGGTGGTGGTGGAGAACCGCCCAGGCGGGGCCACCGTGATCGGCGCGCAGGCGGTGGCGCGGGCCACCGACGCCCACACCGTGCTGCTGTCGGGATCGAGCACCTTCACCGTCAACCCGGCGCTGCGCGCGCAGCTGCCCTACCGCATCGGCCAGGACCTGCTGCCGGTGGCCAGCGTGGCGAGCGCCCCGCTGGTGCTGCTGGTGGCGGCCAGCTCGCCGTGGCGCACGCTGGCGGATCTGCTGGCCGAGGCACGCCGCCGACCGGGCCAGCTCAACTACGCGACCTTCGGCAATGGCTCGGCGCCACATCTGGCCGGGGCGCTGCTCGGGCTGGCGGCCGGGGTGAAACTGCAGGACATCCCCTACAAGGGCAGCGCGCCGGCGCTGGCCGGGCTGGTCGGCGGCGAGCTGCAGCTGGGCATCGACACGGTGGCGGCCGCCGCACCGCTGATCCAGGCTGGGCGGCTGCGTGCGCTGGCGGTTCTGGGCACTGCCCGCGCCACCGCACTGCCCGCCGTGCCCAGCGTGGCCGAGCTGAAGCTGCCGCAGGCGGCCTTCGAGGCCTGGTATGCGCTGGCGGTGCCGGCGAAGCTGCCCGAGGGAGCGCCGGCCCGGCTGGAGCAGGCGCTGCGCGCGGCGCTGACCCGCCCGGCGCTGCGTGAGCAGCTGCAGGCGCAGGCGATGGAGCCGCAGTTCGTCGATGCCGTCAGCACCCGCCGGCGCATCGAGGAGGAGACGGCGCGCTACCGCGCGCTGGCGCACCGCGCGGGCATCGCGGCGGAGTGAGGCGGCTGCACACGGCGGGCTGATGGGCTTGGGCTCAGCGCGCCCGGCCTTCCTTCCATGCGCCCAGCAGCGTGTCATAGGCGATGGTCTCGCCCTTGGGCTTCTCGTTGGCCAGCTTCTTCCACGGGGCCTGCTTGTCGCTCAGCCACTTCTCGGCGCTTTCCTTCTTGTTGAGCTTCGGCGGGCACTGGGCCATGCCGGCCCGCTCCAGGCGCGCCATCACGTCGTCCATCTCCTTGGCGAGGTTGTCCATCGCGCCTTGCGGCGTCTTCTCACCCGTGACGGCCTGGGCCACGTTCTTCCACCAGAGCTGGGCCAGCTTGGGATAGTCGGGCACATTGGTGCCGGTCGGGCTCCAGGCCACGCGGGCGGGGCTGCGGTAGAACTCCACCAGGCCACCCAGCTTGGGCGCCAGGTCGGTCATGGTCTTGCTCTGGATGTCGGACTCGCGGATGGGTGTCAGCCCCACCGTGGTCTTCTTCAGCGAGGTGGTCTTGGCGGTGACGAACTGGGCGTAGAGCCAGGCGGCCGCCGTCTTGCTGGCGTCATGGTCCTTGAAGAAGGTCCAGCTGCCGACGTCCTGATAGCCGTTCTGCATGCCCTGCTTCCAGTACGGGCCGTTGGGGCCGGGGGCCATGCGCCACTTCGGCGTGCCATCGGCATTGA
>JBJOPV010000096.1:0-12058 GCA_046050625.1 Pseudomonadota bacterium | reverse complement strand
AGCACCGCCTTCTCGGCCGGGTCGTTCATGTCCAGCGTCAGGAAGGCGTCGGCGAACTTCTTCACCGTCTCGGCCGGCAGGTCCTTGCGCGCGGCCCAGACATAGTCGACGAAGGCCGGCGTGGTCCAGATCGCGCGCACCTTGGCCGGGTCGAACTGCTGCTTGGACTCCATGCGCTTCCAGACCTCGATGTTGACCGCGCCGGCCTGCACCTTGCCCGACTCGACCATCTTCACGGTGGCGTCGTGCGCGCCGCTGTAGACCGGGGCGCCTGCGAAGTCCTTGTCCGGGTCGATGCGCCAGGTGGTCTCCAGGAAATGGCGCGGGAACAGGTGCCCCGAGGTGGACGACTTCGCGCCGAAGGCGAAGCTCTTGCCGCGCAGCTCCTCGGGCTTGCTGATGCCGGAGGCGGCGCTGGCGATGAAGACGCTGTGGAACTCGCGGTCGATGTCGCGCATGACCACCGGGCGCGCGCCCGACATCACCTTGGCCTGCACGAAGGTGAAGCCGCCCAGCCAGGCGAAGTCGATCTTGCCCGCGCCCAGCGCCGAGACGGCCGCGCCGTAGTCGATCACCGGCACGTAGACCACCTTGACGCCGAGGTGCTTCTGCAGCTGGTCGACCAGCGGCTTGTACTTGCGCGCCAGCTCGGTCGGGTTCTCGTCCGGGATGCCGGAGACGCGGATGACGGTCTCCTGGGCCTGGGCCAGCGGCGCCAGCGCGGACAGGGCCAGCAGCGAGGACAGGGCGAGCAGAGTGCGACGGGGCGTGTTCATGCGGGAAAGGCTCCGGAGGAGGAAGAAGGGGTGAGGGCAGGCGGCGCGCAGCGCGCTCCGCGGTCAGGGGTGGCGAGCAGGCGCGCGCGCAGGCGGTCGCCCACCAGATCGACCAGCGCCACCAGGCTCAGCAGCACGATCAGCAGCAGCGTCAGGTCGCGCACATGGAAGAGGCTGATGGCGGTGTGCAGGGCGTCGCCGATGCCGCCGGCGCCGACGAAGCCCACCATCGTGGTGGCGCGCACATTGACCTCGAAGCGGTAGAGCGCGAAGGCCGCCAGCCGCGCGCGCACCTGCGGCCAGACGCCGGCGACGAAGACCGCCAGCCGCCCGGCGCCCTGCGCCTGCAGCACCGCCGGCGGCCCCGGCTCGGCCTCGTCGAGCACATCGGCGAACAGGCGGCCCATCACGCCGAGGTTGTGCACCGCGATGGCCAGGATGCCCGCCAGCGGCCCGCCGCCGACCCAGACGACGAAGACCAGGGCCAGCGTCAGCTCCGGCATGACCCGGGTGAGCTGCAGCACCGCGCGCGCCGACTGGCGCCCCAGCCACCGCGCGAGCCGGCGCGGCCAGGCCGGGCGCGGCGGATCGGGCAGAAAGCTGCCGGTGCTCAGGTGCACGGCCGCCAGCGGGGCCAGCACCGCCGCGCCCAGCGCCGAGGCCAGCGTCGCCGCCCAGGCCATCAGCACCGTCTCGCCGGTCTGGCGCGCCACGGTGCGCACGAAGACGGCGTCCGGTGCCAGGTGATCGAAGCTCAGCAGCGCCACCGACGACGAGCCGCTCCACAGGTCGGCCCACGGGATCTCCAGCCGCCACAGCGCCGCCGCCGTGCCCAGGCCGGCCAGCGCGAGCGTGCGCGGCAGCGGCCCGCGCCGCAGCCGCGCGCCCAGCGCCTCCAGCGCGACGACGAAGACCAGCACCGCCAGCAGCGTGGTGGCCAGCTTGTCGTACTGGTAGTAGCGCAGGCTCAGCGCGATCTCGCTGCCCAGGCCGCCCGCACCGACCACGCCCAGGATGGAGCCGATGCGGATGTTGCATTCCAGGCAGAACAGCGCGTAGCCGGTCCAGGCCCGGCGCACCTGCGGCAGCACCGCGTGCAGCAGCACCGCGCCGCGCGAGGCGCCGGTGGCGCGCAGCGCACGGATCGCGCCGGGCTCCAGCGCCTCGGCCAGCTCGGCGTAGAGCTTGCCGATGTTGCCGCCCACCGTCAGCATGATGGCCAGCACCGCCGCGCCCGGCCCCAGGCCGAGCAGCTGCACGAACAGATAGGCCCAGACGATCTCCGGCACCGAGCGGCAGAAGTTCAGCAGCAGCCGCGCGCCCTGGCGCAGCAGCGCCGTCAGGCCGCGCTGCCAGGCGGGCCGGCGCTGCGGCGGGTCGTCCAGATCGGGCACGCGGATCGCCACCAGGGCCAGCAGCGTGCCCAGCGCGGTCGCCATCACCGTGCCCAGCACGCCGATCAGCAGGCTCTCGAGCGAAAGCTCCAGCACCCGCGCCAGGAACTCGGCCGAGAAGTCCGGTCGCGCCAGGCCCGAGAGGATGTCGGCGGCGTTCTTCAGCCCGTCGGCGTCGAAGAGCTTCGAGGGCTGGGCGCCGGTCAGCGGCAGGGCGATCCCGCCCGAGAGCAGCACTGCCAGCACGATCAGCAGCGTCTGCAGCCGCGAGCGCAGCACCGCGTCAGAGCCGTTCATCGCTGCCGGCATAGAGCTGGGCCAGACGCTCTTCGCCGACCTCGGCCGGCGGGGCGTCGAACAGGAGGCGGCCCTCGCGCAGGCCGATGACGCGGGTGCAGTCGCTGCGCACGATGTCGAACCAGTGGGTGCAGAACACCAGCGCCATGTCGCCCCCGCGCGCCTGATCGACGATCAGCCGGGTGATCTGGCGCGCGGTGCGCGGATCGAGCGAGGCGGTCGGCTCGTCGGCCAGCAGCAGGCGCGGGCCCGACACCAGCGCGCGCGCCAGCGCCACGCGCTGCATCTGCCCGCCGCTGAGCGTGCCCGCCGGCGCCCACTGCAGCCCGGCCAGATCGACCGCCTGCAGCAGCGCGGCGACGCGCTCGCGCTCCAGCGGCCACAGCGCCGCCAGCAGCGTGCGCCAGGCCGGCCAGTGCGACAGCAGCCCGGCGACGATGTTGTCGTGCACGCTCGACTGCGGCACCAGCAGGTTCTGCTGCTCGACGATGCGGCAGCGGGCGCGGTGCGCCTGCAGCGCCCGCCACGGCAGCCGCGCCAGATCGCGGCCGTCGATCTCGACGCGGCCGTGGCTGGGGCGCAGCGCGCCGGCCATCAGCCGCAGCAGCGTGGACTTGCCCGCGCCGCTCGGGCCGATCAGCGCCACCCGCTCGCCGGCCCGCAGCGTCAGGTCGATGCTGGAGAGCACCTCGCGCTCGCCCCAGCGGCGGCCGACGCCGTGCAGGCGCAGTTCCCGTGCCATGCGCGTGCCCTTCAGCCGAGCGCGTGCAGCGCCTGCGCCACCCGCGCGATGCCGGCGGCGTCGAGCGCCTCGGCCGCGACCGCGCGCCGCTCGGCCCAGCGGCGGAAATGCGCCGCCTGCGAGCGGCCGTAGGCCGGGTCGTAGTGCAGCCGGCTCAGTTCGTCGAACAGCGGGCGCAGCGCGCGCGCCCGCGCCCAGTCCTGCCAGCGCGCGATGGTCTCGCGGCTGTGCAGCTCGCGCAGCATGTCGAAGCGCGAGGCGAGCTGTTCGGGCTCGTCGCCCAGGTAGGCGTAGTCCTCAAGCAGGTAATCGAGCCGCGCCGCCGCGCTGGCCTCGATCTCCAGGCAGGCGGCCGCGCGCATGCGCTCGATCAGCGCAGTCGGCAGCGCGATGCGGCCGATCCGGCGACTCTCGGCCTCGACGTAGACCGGCTGCGCCAGGTCCAGGCGAGCAAGCTGCACCGCCAGCTGCGTCTCGAAGGCCTTCTGCGAGGGCTGCTCGATGCCCGGCAGCGCGCCCAGCAGCGAGCCCTTGTGGCAGGCCAGGCCCTCCAGGTCGAGCACCTGCGCGCCCTGCGCGGCCAGCGCCTGCAGCACGCGGGTCTTGGCGCTGCCGGTGGGGCCGCAGACCACGCGCAGGTCGAGCTGCGGCGCGATCGCGTCGATCTGCGCGATCACATGCTGGCGCCAGCGCTTGTAGCCGCCGGCGAGCTGCTGCGCGTCCCAGCCGACCAGCCGCCACCAGTTCACCATCGAGCCGCTGCGCAGGCCGCCGCGCCAGCAGTAGACCACCGGGCGCCAGCTCGCCGGCATGTCGGCGAAGCGCTCCTTCAGGTGGCGCGCCAGGTTGGCCGCCACCATCGCGCCGCCGACCCGCCGCGCCTCGAAGGCGCCTTGCTGCTTGTAGATCGTGCCGACGATGCGGCGCTCCTCGTCGTCGAGCGAGGGGCAGTTGATCGCGCCGGGAATGTGGTCGAGCGCATATTCCGACGGCGAGCGCGCGTCGATGATGCAGTCGAAGCGCGGCAGGTCGGCGATCTGGGCGGGGCCGCGCGAGCTCATCGGCGGGCCGGCGCCGGCAGCGGCGCGAGAGAGAACATCATGGTCGGGCGGCGAGGGCAAAGGCGAGATGATAGGAGATCGCCCCCCGGCCCGACCGCCGCCGGGCTTCCTTCAGCCCGCCAGGCCGAGCCGCTCCAGCCAGGCGTCCACCGTCTCGCCGCTGCCCATCTCCGGCACCGCCAGCCCGTCGATCAGGAAGGTCGGCGAGACATGGATGCCGTTCTGGCGGGCGTGACGGGCCTGCCACTTGACCGCGGCGGTCAGCTCGGGCCTTTCCCAGGCGGCGGCCAGCGCCAGGCCCGAGAGCGCCTCGATGCGCGCCAGCACCTGCCGCGGCGTGCGGTCGAGCATCTCGCCGCTGCAGTGGTCGGCGGGCTCGAACTCGGCGCGGTGCGTGAAGATCGCGCCCAGCACCGCGCGCACCGCCGCCGCCCCGTCGGGCAGGCTGGCCGCCGCCAGCACCGCGCGCGTCGTCACCGACGAAAACAGATGCCAGGGCTGCGACTGCAGCCGCAGCCGGATCGTCAGCCGCTCGGCGCCGGCCCGCGCCAGCAGCTCGTCGAGCTTGCCCCAGGCCCGCGCCGAGAACGGGCAGGTGGGCTCGAGGAACACGTCGAGCGTGCGCGGGCCATGGCCCAGGCGCAGCGCGTCCTGGATGCGGGAGAGATCGATCGTCGTCATGCGGCGATCTTGCCAGACAAGAGATGGGCTAGCCTGTGGCGCCGGCCGTTGTGGCCGACCCCGATCCCTGCTGAAAGGACGTTTTCCCGATGAGCCCCTGCCCCACCCGCTGGACAAGCCTTCCCGCCGAGGACGGCACGCTGGATGTCTTTGTGGCGCTGCCGCCCTCGGGCCGCGGCCCCGGGCTGCTGCTGCTGCAGGAGATCTTCGGCGTCAACGCGCACATCCGCGCCGTGGCCGAGCAGTACGCGCTGGCGGGCTTCGTGGTGATGGCGCCCGACCTGTTCCGGCGTCAGGCGCCGCGCGTCGAGCTGGGCTATGTCGGCGAGGACCGCGAGCGCGCGCTGACGCTGATGCGCGGCCTGAGCCGCGACCAGGCGGTGGCCGACATGACGACCACGCTGGCGGCGCTGCGCGCGATGCCGGAATGCACCGGCCGCGTCGGCGCGATCGGCTATTGCCTGGGCGGCCGGCTGGCCTTCGCGGCGGCGGCGCTGTGCGAGGTGGACGCGGCGGTCTGCTACTACGGCGGCGGCATCGCCGCGCAGCCCGATCTGGCCGCGCTGGCCGGGCGCATCCGCGTGCCGGTGCAGTTCCACCACGCCGGCCACGACCCGAGCATCCCGCCCGAGGCGGTCGCCGCGGTGCGCGCGGCCATGCGCACCGCCCCCGCCGCCGCGCAGGCCGATTTCCACGACTACCCGCAGGCGCAGCACGGCTTCAACTGCTGGGCCCGCGCTGCCCACGACCCCGCCAGCGCCGCCCTGGCCCAGGGCCGCAGCCTGGTGTTCCTGTCCGCGTTGTTCTGAGGGGCTGACCGGGGCCCGCTTTGTCACGTCTTGGCGGCCCCTTCGTGACTTCCATCACAACCCGAAAGACCGCCCCACCGACGATGCCCGCCAGTCGTAGACGCAAAAAATGGCAATCGGTAAGCTGATCTCTCTTTACAGAGACGGCGCAACAGTCAAACCCTGCTGCAGGGTTTTGCGTCGATTTTTACGGGAGAGAAAGCATGCAGACGGTAGAAAAATCATGGCACGACAACAATTTGTGTGCGTTGCAGGTCGAGGTGAAAGCCTGCAGCGGGCTGTTACGCCAGCAGCGAGTGCGGTCTGTTTCAATCAACTCCATTGGCATGCCACGCAATCCAAGCTATACTGACCCTACTTGCCTTAGAGGCAGAACGGAACGCCTCTCTTTGCAGCTTCGGCTGCGACACTGGGGGCACGGTGTCACAGCCGCGCCAACCAAATGGCAACTTACTTTTACTAGGTTGGTTCCGTGGTAAGCCCGAGACTTGTCTCGGGCTTTCTGTTTTCTGAGGGCTGCTGATGAGTCTAGAACTGCAACTGAAGGACCGCCTTCAGAGCGAGTGCGACAAGCTGATTGAGCGCTACCACTTGTATCACAACACTCTTCACCAAGATTGGCTCAGGAACTGCAGCCGGATCGATGGCGCTCCTCCGAAGGAAGTCAAGGTGCCGGAGTACTGGGCACTCGATCCAAAGTTTAATCCGTTCTATGTGCGTAGGAACGCTGCTGCGATTGCGAAGTCGATCGCACGCAAGATCAGTGCACACACTTACAAGCCGAATGAGCCGCATCTGAAGAAAATTCCCAAGCCGGGCGGCGGTGAACGTGAACTGACGATTTTTCAAATTCCCGATGCCGCAGTGTCATCGTATTTCTACTCTCGACTTCTGGCCAAGAATAGGCATCGTTTCAGCTCGTTCTCATACGCATATAGAAATGATCGCAATGTTCATTTTGCGATTCAAGATATCGCGGTCGACCTTGCTCAAAATGCTCGCACGTTCATAGCCGAGTTTGATTTTTCGGACTTCTTTGGCTCGGTTGACCACACCTTTTTGTTTGCACAGTTTCAGCAGAATGGATTTCTGGTGAGCGCTGAAGACGAGGAAGTAATTCGAGCCTTTCTAGACGGCAGAGAGCGAGGGATTCCGCAAGGCACATCGCTGTCGCTCTTTCTTGCGAACCTAGTCTGCTGGAAACTTGACAAGTCATTGGAGAAGGCCGGTCTTAAATTCGCAAGGTATGCTGATGACACCGTTATCTGGAGTCCAGACTACTCCGCTATATGCGGGTCATTCAATATCGTTGACGCCTTCTCACGAGATGCGAGAGTTCCCATCAATCTGAAGAAGTCCGACGGCATCAGTCTGCTCACCAAGGATGGCTTGACTGCAGAGATCGCATCGAAGCCTTTCTTCAACTTCCTCGGCTATGCAATTGGCGTCGATCGCGTCTCCGTTAGGGACAGGACCATCCAGCGCATTAAGAAACAAGTCTCCTACTTGCTGTATCGAAACCTTATACAGCCGTTGAAGACCAAACCGTTGAAGGGGCTCATCATTCCAGCCAATGACCGCGACAAGGCCTTGCTGTCCGCCATGCTTCAGATTCGGAGATATCTGTACGGCGGACTCTTGCACCGAGACCTCGTCGCCTACATCAAAGGCCAGCGAAAATCACTGCACTTCAAAGGTGTGATGAGTTTCTACCCCCTACTGAATGATGAATCGCAACTGCGCGAGTTGGACGGTTGGCTTGTATCAGTAATCAATCGTTGCATTCAGGCCCGATCAAGGCACTTGCTCTCGCATGGTTTTGACCGGCGTCATTCTTTCCCATTCAACGTTGGTCGAGATGAACTCCTCGGCAGATATCGGAGAAAGCGAATCTTCGGTAAGCGACTTTTGGAGGTGCCAAGCTTCCAGTTAGTTTACAGGGCGCTGAAACGTGGCGTGATTGAGACTGGTATTGAACGAGTAATGCATCCGGAGTCTTCAAAGTATGGCTATGGAGACGCCTAACCCCTCGCTCAAGCTGACCCGCGGCGGGCTAAAACCTGAAGTGCAACAGCTTGCATCGCCTAACATGAAAAAACTCTGGAAATTACTTGGCGTCATTTTCCTGACCGGATGTGCGACATTTGGGCAGATGGAAGACGGCCTGCGCTCGTTAATGGGGAAACAAGACAGAGAAGCTTTTTCAATTCTTGGCTACCCATCCGCAAAGCAGGAGTTCGGAAATGACACTGTTTACTCGTGGTATGTGAGTCAATCAGGCTCATTATTCGTTCCTCAGACATCTACAACAACAGGTTACGTGGGTCGCACACCTGTCTATGGGACAACAACTTATACACAAGCAATTCCAGTCAACTACAACTGCCAGATCAAGCTTGTAGCTGACAAAGGTGGTATTCTGAGAAGTTGGGAATATAGTGGTAATATCGGTGGCTGTGCGCAATATATTGGGCGACTAAGTAAATATGCAGGGTCGGCAAGCACCGCAATGCCTACAACCCCAATCCCCATGGAATGCCAAGTGGATTCAGACTGTGGGCAAAGGCAAAGTTGTAGGAGCCGTAAAGGAGGAGGAACTGAATGCCGTATAAAAGAGGCATCATCAGTAGATTAAATATCGTCCAATTGCCACAGTTATAAATTACTGCAGTCTCCCATCCGCACAAAATAGAAGGCGCCATTCAGCGCCTCCAAAACCCGGCCAATTCATCACCTCACCGCGTCGCCACCAGCGGCGCGGCCACCTCGGCTTCTCGGCGCGCCTGGGCGAGCGTGGGTCCGCTGACCAGCACACGCTCGGTCGGGAACAGCGAGCCCCCATGAAGAGCCGAAGCCCGCATCCGAGCGGATGCCCCCCGCGCCAACCCCGTATCACCCGATCTGGCCGAGCTGTGCGCCGCCGTGCGCGAGGCGATGTCAGCCCGTGGTGGCTGACTCGACGCGGTTCAATTCGCTGTGCCGCTGCCATTGCCGCGCCAGCGCCTGCAGAGCCGGTGCAAGCTGGAGGTCGGCGGACGGAAGGACCGGCGGTGCGACCGGGGCGTGTGGTGACGCCGGCCAGTGCGCCAGCATCCAGGCGCCGCGTGCGGTGCCTTCCAGCGGGTCCGTCGAGACCAGCAGCGGTCGTGGCGCCAGCAGCGTGGCCAGCGCCGCGACATGGGCCTCATTGGTCGCCAGCGGACCTTCCAGCAGCACCGGGGCGTCCGCCCGCGCGCCTGCGGCCAGATGCTCGACCATCCACGCCAGCATCAGCGCGCAGTACAGCGACGCCAGCGCCGGGCGCAGCGCCGCCGGCACCGCCGCCAGCCCGGCCTCGACCGGCTGGCCGTGGCGCAGCACCCGGCCGCGCTTCCCGACGAAGGGGCCGCCCGCCTCGGCAAAGGCCGGCAGCGCCGTCCAGCCCTGCGCCAGCACCTCGCGCAGCGCCGGCACGGTGGCCCACGCCGGATCGCTGTCGCCGCAGATCGCGGCGAACTCGCGTCCGCCCATGAAGCGCCCGGTCGGCACCGGCCGGCCATCGACCGCGATGTTGACGAGCTGGTCGCGCGCGGCGTCGAGCCCGTCGATCGGCGCGCCCGGCGCCATCACGATGCACCAGGTGCCGGTGGAGACGACGGTGGCGTCGGCCGCGGTGGCCAGATGCCGCGCCAGGCAGGCGTTGCTGTCGTGCGAGCCGGCCAGCACGCGCACGCCCTCGGGCAGGCCCAGCGCGGCGGCCAGCGCCGGGCGCACGCGGCCGACTGTCTCCCAGGCCGCGCGCAGCGGCGCCAGCCGCTCGGCCAGGCCGGTGCGACGCGCCCAGGCGCTGGGGCCGCGCTCGGCCGGCGACCACAGCCCGGTGTGGCAGCCCAGCGAGGAGACCTCGCTGCAGGCCACGCCGCTGAACCACCAGGCCCAGTACTGCGCATAGGGCAGCCAGACGCGCGCCCGCTCCCAGAGCGCGGGATGGCGCGTCTGCACCCAGCGCAGCGTGCGGCCGGCGTTCAGGCCCATCGGCAGCACGGGCGAGCCGGTGTGCTCGAACGGGTCGGCCTCGGCGCGCTCGGCGGCGAGGAACTCGGCGTCGTAGCCGTCCCATTCATAGTCGATGGGGGCCAGCGCGAGCTGCGCGTCGGGCCCGTCGCCGCTCAGGCCGCAGAAGGCCGCGCCGTGGGTGGTGATGGAGAGGCGGTCGATGCGGGCGCGCTGTTCGGCCGGCAGGCCGGCGATGTCGCGGCGCAGCCAGTCCTGCAGCCGCTCCACGTCCAGCACCGTGGCGTCCAGCGCCGCGTCGTGGCGGCCGGCGCTGGCCTGGCTGCGGCGCGCCACCACCTCGCCCGCGGCATCGATCAGCACCAGGCGGGCGTTGCTCTTGCCGATGTCGAGCACCAGCGTGCAGCGGTCGTCGGTCGTCGTCGTCATGGGAATCGGATCAGTCGAGGTGGAACAGACCCGGCAGTGGCTCGGCCACCGGCGCGCCGTCGGGATGGGTGCGCATCAGGTCCTTCATGTGCTGCCACCAGCGCTGCATCACCGGGTGCGCGGGCAGCGCGTCCATCGTGTGCTCGGCCGGCCGGCGCAGCACCGCGAACAGCACGCCGCCGCCGTTCTCGCCCTCCTCGTGCAGGAAGATGCTGTAGTCGCGGATGCCCGCGCCGTGCAGCAGCGCGACCAGCTCGGGCCAGATCGCGTCATGGCGGCGGCGGTATTCGTCTGCGCAGCCCGGGTTCAGGAACATGCGGAAGGCGATCTTCTCGGTCAGGGCGCAGCTCATGCGGTCACGCTCCGGGCGGGCGAGGTCCTGGGCTGGGCCGACGGCCGGCGGCGCAGGAAGCGCGGCAGCACCATCGCCACGATCAGCAGGGCGCCTACGATCATCGACATCACGATGCCCGAGACGTTGAGCATGCCCAGCGCGAAGGTGAAGCTGCCCAGCAGCACGGCCGCCAGCACCGTGCCGACGATGCTGCCGCGCCCGCCCTCGATGGCCACGCCGCCGAGGATGACGATGGTGATGGCCTCCAGCTCCCAGCCCATGGCCAGGTTCGGGCGGGTGCTGCCGATGCGCCCGGTCAGCGCGATGGCCGCCAGCGCCGCCATCAGCCCGGCGAACAGGAACAGGCCCAGGCGCCAGCGGTCCACCGCGATGCCCGAGAAGCGCGCGGCCACCGGGTTGGCCCCGATCGCGTAGAGGCGCCGCCCGCCCACGCTGGCGTGCAGGAAGATGCCCACCGCGACCGCCGCCACCGCCATCAGCGCGAACTCGATCGGCACGATCAGGCCCTCGATGCCCAGCAGGTCGCCCAGCGTGCCGTTGCCCAGCACGCTCAGCGGCTCGGGGTAGCCGGTGATGGCCTGGTCGCCCAGGACCACCTGCGCCAGCCCGCGGTACAGCGACAGCGTGCCGATGGTCACCACGATCGAGGGCAGGCGCCAGCGCGTCACCAGCCAGCCGTTGAGCGCGCCGCAGGCCAGGCCGGTGGCCAGCGCGGCGGCGATCATCAGCGCCAGGCCGGCGCCGGCCTGCATCGCCAGACCCATCGCCAGCGAGCACAGCGCCATGGTCGCGGCGATCGACAGGTCGATCTCGCCGGCGATGATCAGGAGCG
Source organism: Pseudomonadota bacterium (assembly GCA_046050625.1). GTDB lineage: Bacteria > Pseudomonadota > Gammaproteobacteria > Burkholderiales > Burkholderiaceae_C > Sphaerotilus. The sequence goes on along the minus strand of JBJOPV010000096.1, from coordinate 689 downwards.
CCATCGCCAGCGCGATCAGGCATTTCTCGGAGATGTTGTAGGTGCTGTCGGCCAGTGCATACGGCGAGAGGAAGCCGTCGATGCCCAGACCGAAGGCGAGAAAGACGAGCGCGATCAGGCCGATCAGCACGCGCTCCCAGGTGTCGAGGGCCTTCATGCGGGGGCTCCAGAGGTGTCGAGGATCTGGCGGCCGGCCTGGCGCTGCGCGCGGGCGTTCAGCGCGACCGAGGCGAGGATGACGGCGCCGGCGATGGCCTGCTGCCAGAACGGCGAGACCTGGATCACCGGCAGCGCCGCGTTGATGACGCCGATGAAGAGCACGCCCAGCAGCGCGCCGCCGACCGTGCCGACGCCCCCGCCGATGCTCACGCCGCCGATCACGCAGGCGGCGATCACCGTCAGCTCGAAGCCGGAGGCCAGCTCGGTGAAGGCGATCGCGTAGCGCCCGACCCACAGCAGCCCGGCCAGGCCCGCCAGCAGGCCCGACAGCGTGTAGGCCATCATCAGCCGACGCTGCACCGGAATGCCGGCATAGACCGCCGCCACCGGGTGGCCGCCGAAGGCGTAGAGTTCGCGGCCCTCGCGGCGCCAGTGCAGCAGCCACAGCGTGAACAGCGCGGCGGCGGCGGCGAACCACAGCAGCATCGGCAGCCCCAGCAGCGTCTCGCGCGGCAGGCCCTTGATCAGCG
>JBJOPV010000095.1:0-12070 GCA_046050625.1 Pseudomonadota bacterium | reverse complement strand
CATAGGGCAGATCGACATCGATGACGACCGCGTCGACATCGCGGGCCTCCAGCGGCCCGAGCCGCACGCGCTCGATCTTCACCCGCCGCCCGACGCTGCGTCCGGCGGCGGTCTGCACATCGACCTCGCGGCCGCCGTGCTCCGGCAGGCCGAGCCGACGCGCCTGCGCCGCCGGCACCACCATCACGCTGGCGCCGGTGTCGACCACGCCGCTGATCGCACGGCCGTTGATCTCGCCCTCGCCGCGGTAGAGCCGATCGCCGCCGGCCTGCAGCACCAGCCGCTCCGGCACCGGCGTGCCGCGCAGGAAGGAGCCCACCCGCACCGGCGTGCTGCCCAGCCGCTGCGGCGCCTGTCCCGGGCCGGTCTCGAGCAGCAGGGCCCCGCCGGGCGCGCGGCGCACCACCATGCCGTCCACCGGCTCGCCCACCCGGACCACCCGGGTGCGGCCGTCGATGATCAGCACCACCTGCTCGCCCATCGATCCGCCCAGCGCCACCGAGGCACCGGCACCATCGCCACCGCTCGACAGCACCCGCGCGCCTGTGGGCGCGGGCTGCGCGGACAGCGCCCAGGGCTGGGCGGCGACAGCCAGCGCGAGCCAGCGCCAGCCAGTCAGCCAGCGCCCGCGGGGGGACTTCGGGTTCATCCAGGAAGCTCCGCTGAGGAAAAGTGAGCGAGATGGCCCGAGGCTAAATGCCGGGCTGGACAGGCACCGCCGGGATAAGCGCGGCACGCCGCCGTTTCCTTCCGCTCAAGTTCAGGCCCCGGACGGCCGCAAACCCAGGCACGAGCCCCGCGCTCGCAGCCTGCCCGGAGAGCCGTGATCGTGAGCCTTGTTCCTTCCCGTACCGATGCGCCCGAGGGGGTGTCTCGCGGCTTCACCCTGGTGGAGCTGATGATCGTCATCACCGTGATCGGCATCCTCGCGGCCTTCGCCTACCCGAGCTACCGCCGCCATGTGCAGCGCGGCGAGGTGGCCCAGGCCACCCGGGCGCTGTCCGAGGCGCGCGCGGCGATGGAGCAGCACTTCCTCAGCAACGGCAGCTACGCCGGCGGCCCCTGCACCGAGAGCCGCACGATCGCCAGCTTCGCGGTCGTCTGCGCCAGCGCGCCCAGCGCCTCGAGCTACACCCTCACCGCCACCGGCAGCGGCCCGACCGCCGGCTTCGCCTACACCCTCGACCAGAACGGCCGCGAGCGCAGCACCGCGCTGCCAGCCGACTGGGGCACGGCCCCGGCGGGCTGCTGGATCCTGCGGCCCGGGAGAACATGCTGACGCCAGCGACCTCCACGCACCGCCGCGGGCCGGCCCAGCCTGGCGGCTTCACGCTGGTGGAGCTGCTGGTGACGCTGGGCGTGCTGGCGCTGCTGCTGCTGGCCGCCACCCCGCCGCTGGCCACCTGGGCGGCCAACGCGCGGGTGCGCGGCGTGGCCGAGCGGCTGGGCAACGACCTGCGCCTGACCCAGGCCGAAGCGCTGCGGCGCAACCGGCTGACGGTGTTCGCGCTGACCACCGGCGCGCCCGACCTCGGCTCTGCGCCTGGCGCGGATGGCAGCGCCTGGTTCGCGCAGGCCCTGCCCCGCCTGGCCGGCGAGGCGATCGGCGACGGCACGCTCTTCATCCTGGGCAGCTCGGCCGCCCGGCAGGAGCAGGTCACGCTGAGCGGCCCGGCCCTCGTGTGCTTCAACATGATCGGCCGGCCGGTCAACAGCAGCAGCACCGGGCTGGGCGCGAACTGCAGCGCGCCGGCCACGCTGGACAGCCCGATCGTCTACCGCGCCAGCGCCGCCGGCGCCGATCGACCGCTCGAGGTGCATGTCTTCGCCGGCGGGCGCGTGCGGGTCTGCGACCCGGCGCGCTCCCTGGCGGCCGGCCAGACCGACGGCTGCTGAGCCGACCGGAAGGAGCAGGACGATGTCTTCCACGATGCCTTCCCCTCGCCCCGGCGCGAGCTGCTGCCGGCCGGCCCGGGGCGTGTCGCTGATCGAGGTGCTGGTGGCGCTGCTGGTGCTGTCGATCGGCGTGCTCGGGCTGGCCGCGCTGCATGGCCGGGCGCTGCAGCATGCGGTCGACGCCGAGGACCGGCTGCGCGCAGCGCTGCTGGTCGAGCGCCTCGGCAGCGAGATGTGGCTGCGCGGCAGCGTCAGCCTGCCGGCCAGCGTGATCGCCACCTGGCAGGCCCAGGTGCAGGACAGCGCCACCCACGGCCTGCCCAATGCGACCGGCACGGTCGGCACGCCCGACGGCGGCGGCGGCGTCACCATCACCGTGCGCTGGCGTCCGCCCTCGCGCGATGCAGCGCTGGGCAACCACCAGTACCAGACCCGGGTGGTGCTGCCATGAGACCGAGATACGGGCATCGACACGGGCATCAGGCCGGCCTGACGCTGGTCGAGCTGCTGGTGGCGCTGCTGATTGGCGCCTTCATCACGCTGGCCGTGGTCGGCGTGCTGGGCGCCAGCGAGACCAGCCGCCGGCGCACGCTCGACGGCGGCGACACCCTGCAGGTCGGCGCGCATGCGATGTCGCAGCTCGACCGGATGCTGCGCAGCGCCGGCTCGGGCTATGCGCAGTCGGCCTCGCACCTGTTCGGCTGCCGGCTGCAGGCGGTGCGATCGGGCGCCCAGATCCTGCCGCGGCCGTCGGGCTCGCCGCTGCCGGCGCCCTTCGCCGCGGTCAGCACCGGCAGCAGCGGGGTGTTCCGGCTCGCGCCGGCGCTGATCGCCGCCGGCCAGACCACGCCCGACCTCAGCGGGCGCGCCTCCGACGTGCTGATCCTGATGAGCGGCCAGAGCGGCCAGTCGGAAATGCCGATGGGCTTCGCCGGCGATGCCAGCGCCACCACCCTGAACCTCGACAGCACCGTGGGCCTGAGCGGCGGCGAGATGCTGCTGATCGGCGACCGCCAGCCCGCGGCCACCGGCACCGCGCCCTGTCTGATCAGCGAGGTCTCCACCAGCTTCGACGCCAGCGCCGGGCGCGGCAACGTGCCGCTGGCCGGCACCTACTACGCGGCCAGCGTCGACAGCGCGGCGCTGACCGGCTTCTCCACCTCGGCCACCGTGCATGCGCTCGGCCATGTCGGCAACGGCAATCCCCCACTGATGCAGATCATCGGCGTCGGCGACGGCGGACTGCTGGCCACCTACGACCTGCTGCAGACCAGCACCCCGGCGCTGCAGGCCCTGGCCGACGGCGTGTTCGCGCTGCATGCCCGCTACGGCATCGACACCGATGGCGACCGGGTGCTCGACCGCTGGACCGCCGCCAGCGGCGACTACGCCATCGCCGCGCTGATGGACGGCTCGGCTGCCGCCAACGCACGGCTGCGCACCATCGTGGCGATGCGTGTCGGCCTGGTGATGCGCTCGGCCCGCCCCGACCCGGATGCCGACGAGAAGAAGCCGCCCACCGATGCCACGCTGACCCTGTTCGCCGACCTCGACAGCAGCCTGCGTCAGACGATCTCGCTGACGCAGGCCGAGCGACGCTTCCGCTACCGCACGCTGGAGACCACCGTGCCGCTGCGCAACCTGCTGCTGCCATGAAGGCACGCCGCCGTCCCGCGAACCGCCCTGCACGGGGCCTGGCGCTGCTGTTCACGCTGATCGCGCTGGTGGTCATGCTGGTGGGTGCGCTGTCGCTGATCCGCGCTCTCGATGTCGGGCTGCTGCAGGCCGGGCAATACGGCCAGCGTCGCGATCTGGTCAACCAGGCCGAGCGCGGCTTCGCGCAGGCGCGGCTGCTGCTGGCCAGCGGCGCGCTGTCGACCGAGACAGCCCGACAGAGCTCGCTGGGCTCGGCCAACTACGCCGCCCGCCGTCTGGCCAGCAATGCCCAGGGCATTCCGACGCTGCTGCTGAGCGACGCGGCCTTCGCCGCGGCCGGCATGACCGGCGCCGATCTGGTCGACAGCGCCAGCGGCGTGACGGTGCGCTGGGTCATCGACCGGCTCTGCCTGGCCGAGGGCGAGGTGCTGGCCACCGCCTGCGCGATCGACAGCAGCCTGCTCGACAGCGCCGCCGATGACCGCTACCGCCTGGTCAAGTCCGAGGTGCGGCCGGTGCTGCGGGTGAGCGTGCGCGCCACCGGCCCGCGCGGCACCCAGGCCTTCTTCCAGACCACCTTCACGCGCTGAACCGCTGACCCTGCCCGACCTTTCCGGAGCCACCCCATGATGTCCGCCGAACGATTCCCGCGCTGGTGGCGCCGCATCGCGCCGGCCCTGCTCGCGCCGCTGCAGATGCTGGCCCTGCTGCTCGCCCCCGCACCCGCACGTGCCATCGATCTGGCCGACGCGCCGCTGTTCTCATCGACCAGCGTGCCAGGCAATCTGCTGCTGGCGCTGTCGGTCGAATACCCGACCGCCAGCACGCCCGCCTACCTGAACACCAGCGCCTACAGCAGCACGACCGCCTACATCGGCTACTTCGATCCGGGCAAGTGCTACCGCTACATCCACAACGCGACGACACCGGCCGACAGCCACTTCGCCCCCCACAGCCTGACGAGCACCCGCACCTGCGTCTCGACCGCGCTGCTGCCGCTGTGGAGCGGCAACTGGCTGAACTGGGCCTCGACCCAGACGCTCGACGCCTTCCGCTGGGCCATGACCGGCGGCACGCGCAAGGTCGACACCACCACGCAGACCATCCTGCAGAAGACCCGTCATCCCGGCTGGGGCTACTTCCCCGACAAGGTCACGCCCACTGCGGCCAGCGTCAGCGGCGCCACGCCATTCACCTCGGCCGCGGTCGTCACCGCGATCAACGGCCACGGCGTGGCGATGACGGTCAGCACCGACGCGCCGCTGGAATGCACCTTTGGCCTGAACGCCGACCGCACCACCGATGTCTGGTGCGGCACCGGCGCCTCCTCGCCCTACTGCCGGATCGCGGCCACGGGCAATTCCTGCTCGGTCAACACCGCCACGCCGCAGACCACGCTGAGCTGCACCCGCAGCACCAGCGATGGCGGCGCCAGCTACACCCATGTCTGCACCAACACCCAGAGCAGCGTCACCACCTGCTCGGGCGCGGCGCTGACCCATTCGACCGGCGGATCGGTCTACAACAGCTGCAGCGCCCCGCTGGCCGCGACCGTCGACTACAGCAACCAGTCCGGCCTGGGCGGCACGATCGCCAGCCGCACGCCCTACCGGATCTACATCCAGCCCAAGGTCTGCGATCCGCTGGTCGGACTGGAGAGCAACTGCACGAAGTACGGCACCACCGCCAGCCCCATCTACAAGCCTGAAGGCCTGATGCAGAAGTACGCCTCGAAGCTGCGCTACTCGGCCTTCGGCTATCTGAACGACGGCTACTACCGCGACGGCGGCGTGATGCGCGCGCGCATGAAATACATCGGCCCGACCCAGCCGGTGCCGGGCTCCAGCGCGATCGGCAACAGCGTGGCCGAGTGGGACGGCAGCACCGGCATCATGCTGGCCAACCCCGACAGCGCCGACACAAGTGCCACCATCGCCTTCGCGCAGGCCCAGACCGGGCTGACGCCGACGCTGCAGTACAGCGGCGTGATGAACTACCTCAACCGCTTCGGCTCGACGACCGGCGTCTACAAGAGCTACGACCCGCTCGGCGAGCTCTACTACGCCGGACTGCGCTACTACCGCAAGCTCGGCCCGGTGGCGTCCTACAGCAGCCTGAGCGGCATCAGCTCGACGGCAACGCTCAACAACGTGATCGACGGCTTTCCGGTCATCACCCACTGGGACGACCCGATCGTCTACAGCTGCCAGAAGAACTTCATCATCGGCATCGGCGACGTCAACACCTGGAACGATGCCAACCTGCAGGGCAGCACCCTCCGCACCAGCGCCGAGCCGACCATGCCCGCCGAGGTCGCCGCCGACACCGCGATCGACGTGAAGAAGGCCACCGACATGGTCGGCCAGCTCGAGGGCATCGCCAACCTGGGCAGCTACTCGTCCGGGCGCAACAACAGCTACTTCATCGCCGGCCTGGCCTACCACGCGCACACCAACGACCTGCGCAGCGACCTGAGCGGCTCGCAGACGATCAACACCTTCTGGGTCGACGTGCTGGAGAACCAGTACTACCTGCCCAGGAACCAGTTCTGGCTGGCCGCCAAGTACGGCGGCTTCGAGGTGCCCGGCGGCTTCCAGCCCTACGCCAGCACCAATTCGAGCGCGACGATCCCGCAGAGCGCCTGGTACACGAACACCGACACCGTCGGCTCGAACCTGCGCCCGGACAACTACTACACCGGCGGCCTGGCCGCACAGATGGTCTCCGGCCTGACCAAGGCCTTCGCGAAGATCGCCCAGCAGGCCTCGGCCGCCACCTCGACCGCCTTCGCCTCGACCTCGCTGAACGAGGCCAGCAGCGGCAACGCCAGCTATGCGGCCAGCTACGACCCGAGCACCTGGACCGGCACGCTGCTGGGGCTGTCGGTCAGCTACGCCAGCGATGGCACGCCCTCGTCCAGCGAGGTCTGGAACGCACGCACGGTCCTGGCCTCGACCCTGCCGACGAACCGCAAGATCGTCACCTGCTGCACCGCCACCGGCGCCGCCCTGCCCTTTCGCAGCGCCAGCCTGGGCGCAGCAGCCCTGTCGCCGCGCACCTACCACGCCTCGTTCTCCGCCGTGCCTGGCGTCGACGCCACCGCGCAGTCGGCCGCGAACTTCCTGGACTATCTGCGCGGCGACCGCACGCGCGAGCAATCCGCCGGCGGCGTGTACCGCAGCCGAGGCGCGGTGCTGGGCGACATCGTCAACTCGAAGGTCAATGCGGTCGGCGCGCCCTCGGCGCCCTACTTCGACGCGACCAATCCGGGCTACAACACCTTCAGGCGCAGCCTGTCCGGACGGCGCACCGTCGTCTATGTCGGCGCCAACGACGGCATGATGCATGCCTTCGACGGCAGCCTGTCGGGCACCACTGCCGGCAGCGAGCTGTTCGCCTATGTGCCCAGCTTCGTCTACGGCGACAGCAGCACCGCGGCCACGCGTGGCCTGGCGGCGCTGGGCAACCCGTCCTACGAGCACCGCCCGTATGTCGACGCCACGCCGCTGGCCTTCGATGTCGACTTCGCTCGCGTCGGCGGCGCCACGCCGGCAGCCAACACCGCCGACTGGCGCACGATCCTGATCGGCGGCCTGGGCAGCGGCGGGCGCGGCTACTACGCCATCGACGTGACCCAGCCCGACGGCTGGACCAGCGAGGAGGTCGTCGCCGGCAAGGTGCTGTGGGAGTACACCGACGCCTCGCTGGGCTACGGTCACGGCGACGCGCGGGTGGTCAAGACGGCCAAGTACGGCTGGACCGTGGTCATCGCCTCCGGCTACAACACGCCCGACGGCAGCGCCTCGATCCACCTGCTCAACCCGAAGACCGGCGCGCTCTACGAAAAGATCACGCTCGCGGGCAGCACGCTGGCCACGCCCTACGACGTCGCGCATGTCACCGCCTTCATCCCGGACCTGACCGACTACACCGCCACCGCGCTCTATGCCGGCGATCTGCAGGGCAACCTCTGGCGCATCGACATCAGCCGCGCCAGCGGCAGCTATCCCGCGGCGCTGAAGTTCGCCCGGCTGACCGACGCCGCGGGCATCGGCCAGCCGGTGACCACGCCGGTGCGGGTGATGATCGAGCCGAACTCCGGCAAGCGCTACCTGCTGGTGGGCACCGGCCGGCTGCTGGCCGACAGCGACATCGCCAGCACGCAGACCCAGAGCTTCTACGCCCTCATCGACGGCACCGCCAGCACGATGTACACCGACTCGACGCTGCCCAGCGGCGTGAGCTTCCCCGTGACGCGTGCGAAATTGGCGGCCAACACCGACCTGCTCGTGGGCATCGGCAGCGCGCCGACGCAGCCGATGGGCTGGCATGTCGACCTGGGCAGCAGCTCCGGCGGCATCGCCGAGCGCGTGACCATCGCGCCGACCGTCACGCAGGGTCTGGTCGGCGTGGCGCTGAACCTGCCCGGTGGCGACGCCTGCTCGCCCTCCGGCACCAGCCGGGTGCTGGCGGTCAGCTTCGCCGACGGCAAGAGCATGCTGACCGACAGCAGCGGCAACGCGGTCGCGCTGAGCGCCGCGAACACCGGGCTGGCCTCGGACATCAGCTTCAAGAACATCGGCGGCAAGGTGCGGCTGGTGGCCGGGCGCAGCGGCGGCGGCGTGAGCAACCAGCCGGGCACCTTCGGCCGTGGTGGCACGCTGCGCCGGCTGAACTGGCGCGAAGTGCCGATGCAGCAATGAGGCTGCCCGGCCTGCTGCTGGGCGCGCCGGTGCTGCTGCTGCATCTGCTGCTGCTGCAAGGACTGCCGGACAGGCCGCTGCCGAGCGGACCGGACGCCGTGCCCCGGCCACTGCAGATCCGGCTGGCCACGCCGCAGCCGCCCGCCCCACCCGCGCGCGCCCCACGACAGGGGCCGCCGCCAGAAGTCGCCGCAGCGCCACGCCACGCCGCATCGGACACACCGGCCGAGGGCATCGATCTCCCGCCTCGCCCGGTCTCGGCGCCCGACACCACGCTGCTCGAGACGCTGGCCGCACAGCCCCTCAGCGGCCTGCCGCTGCGCCTGGCGCTGGACATCGACGCCTCGGGCCGGCTGGTCGCACTGGAGGTGCTGCAGATCGAGCCGATCGACACGGTCGCGCTGCCGGCGCTGCAGCGCATGTTCGAGGCCACCCGCTTCCTGCCGGCCCGGCGGGACGGCCGCGATGTGGCGGCACGGCTGGAGATCGAACTGCAGCTCGGGCCGGCGGTGCCCGGCGCCGGCGAGGATCAGGGCAGCGCACCCGGGCCGGCCGCGGGCGCGGCCTCGTCCTGAGATCCCGGCCAGTGCAGATGCACCCGCGCCAGCGCGGCGGTGCCGATCTGCACCACCGCCTGGCGGCTGTGGTCGCCGGTGCGGGCCTGCACGACATAGCGCCCGGCCGGCAGGCGCACGTCGACATAGGGGCCGGCGTCCGTCAGGCGCAGCCGCTCCTGCCCGCGACCATCGACGATGGACAGCTCGGCCCCGGCGACATAGGCCGAGCGCCGGCCCTCCGAGAGCAGGATGCGCAGATTGAACTGGCGCAGCCGGCGGTCGAGCACCATGCGCGACTCGGCGCCGTCGCCGCCGCTCTGGTAGGGCGTGCCCTGCCAGTCCTTCACGCCAGCGTCCGCGCCGACCTCGGCGGCATGGGGCACATCGCCCGGCGGCGTGGCCACGGCGGCACCGGCCACCAGCATCAGGATCGACGGCACAGAACGGAGGAACAGCTTCATGCCAGCAGCTTAGCGAGGGTGACAGCCGCGCCAGCGGGTGCGTGGCATGCTGTTTCAACAGTCACCTCCGCCGCCCACCCATGACCCTGCCCACACACACCACCGACCTCGGCCACGGCATCTTCGCGATCGACACCGGCTTCGAGCGCGAGGACTTCGACGCCGCCTACCTGATCGTCGACGCGGGGCGTGCCGCCTTCGTCGACACCGGCCACAACGCCGCGGTGCCGCGGCTGCTCGAGGCGCTCGACGCGCTCGGCCTGCCGCGCGAGGCGGTCGACTGGGTCATCCCGACCCATGTGCATCTGGACCACGCCGGCGGCGCCGGCCTGCTGATGCGCCATCTGCCCGGCGCACGTGCGCTGATCCACCCGCGCGGCGCGCGCCATCTGATCGATCCGGCCGCGCTGGTCGAGGGCGCACGCGCGGTCTACGGCGACGAGGTGATGCGCCAGACCTACGGCGTGATCGAGCCCATCGAGGCCGCACGCGTCGTCGAGAGCCATGACGGCCAGCGCCTGCGGCTGGGCTCGCGCGAGCTGCTGCTGATCGACACGCCCGGACATGCGCGCCACCACCACTGCCTCTGGGACGAACGCAGCCGCGGCTGGTTCACGGGCGACACCTTCGGCATCAGCTACCGCGAATTCGACGGCGCGGACGGCGCCTGGATCTTCCCGAGCACGACACCGGTGCAGTTCGAGCCCGAGGCGCTGCGCACCTCGGTGCAGCGGATGATGGCGATGCAGCCGCAGTGCCTCTACCCGACCCACTTCGGCCGGGTCGACGGCGTCGAGCGGCTGGCGGCGCAGTTCCTCGCCACGCTGGATCGCTTCGAGGCCGACGGCCTGGCCCTGCTGGCGCGCCTGCCCGACGACGCGCCCGCCCGGCTGGCCGCACTGAAGGAGCAGGTCGCAGCGACGCTGGTCGCGTCCGCGCTGGCCGCCGGCAGCCCGGTGAGCGCCACGCGCGCCCGCGAGCTGCTCGCGCTCGACATCGAGCTCAATGCCCAGGGCATGGCGGTGTGGCTTTCGCGCATCGTTCGCACCCCCTGAAGTTCAGGGGTACACGCCAGAACCACGCAACATCTGCGTCTTTCTGCAACCGGAAACTTTTGCGTATCCGGCGCGTGATTGCCACTTACGGCACGGGCGTCCAGCACTCGGACACCCCGCTTCTGGACTTGCTGAAGCCAGCCTGAAGCGAGACTGACATCACCCTGAAATCCCCCATCAGATCAATCACTTGCGGAAACATCTGCCTCACCTGGAGAGCCTGTGGGCACCGTCATGTCAGCGGATGGCGGCTCCTAGACTCGTCCCCGGACTGAAACCGATGGCCGCAGCGCCGGGAGAGAGAAGATGGCTGGACAGGGCAATGGCAAGACGGCGCAGGCGCGTCGCAGCAGCCGCCACGACTGGGTGGACTTCGCCAAGGGGTTCTGCATCGTCGCAGTGGTGACGATGTGGGTGGTCGGCGAGATGCAGGGCTATGTCAACCGCGGCGAGGCCGGCTGGCTGGGCTATTTCGCGGTCTTCGCCAAGCCGTTCCGGATGCCGGACTTCTTCCTGATCTCGGGCCTGTTCCTGTCGCGGGTGATCGACCGTCCCTGGCGTCACTATCTGGACACCAAGGTGGTCCACTACCTGTATTTCTTCGTGCTGTGGACGCTGATCGTGGTGCCGGCGACCTGGCTGCTGGGCCATGACACGCCGGCCAGCGCGACAGAGGCCCTGACCGATCTGGCCTGGCGGCTCTACGACCCCTTCCAGATGCTGTGGTTCGTGGTGATGCTGTCGGTCTACTTCGTCGCCACCCGGCTGCTGCGCCGGGTGCCGGCCTGGCTGGTCATGCCCGCGGCCCTGCTGCTGATGCTGTTTCCGCTGCAGACCGGCATTTATCACGTCGACCGCTTCGGGGTCTATTTCGGCTACTTCTATGCCGGCCATGTCTTCGCCGACCGCTTCTTCGCACTGGCCGACTGGGCCCGTGCGCACCGGCGCCGGGCGGTGGCGATCGTGCTGGTCTGGGCGCTGATCAACGGCACGCTGGTCAAGCTGCAGCTCACCGAGAGCCTCCTGGCCACCACCGTGCTCGGCTTTGCCGGCATCAGCGCGGTGGTCGTCATCAGCGCGCTGGTGAGCGAACAGCCCTGGGCCGGCCTGCTGAAGTACCTGGGGCGCACCTCGATCACCGTCTACCTCGGCTTCTACCTGCCGATGATCGTGCTGGTGCCGCTGCTGCGCGGCTCGGCCATCGGCCAGCAGCACAGCCTGGTGGGCACGCTGGTGCTGGTGGGCTGCATCGGCGGCGCGGTGCTGATGGCGGAGATCGCTCGCCGCCTCGGCCTGGGCTTCCTGTACGCGCGGCCGTCCTGGGCGCGGCTGGCGCCGGCCCGCAGCGCCCCGGCCTCGGCCTCCACCCCGCCGGTGGCCGACGAGGACGAGCACCGCCAGCCGGCCTGACAGCCCTGCGGGCCCCTGAGGCCCGCGCAGCGTGGACAATGGCGGGGTGAAACCCGCCTTCTCCCCCGAACTGCTGCTCCCCGCCGGCTCGCTCGCCAAGATGCGCGCCGCCTATGACTTCGGCGCCGACGCCGTCTATGCCGGCCAGCCGCGCTACTCCTTGCGAGCGCGCAACAACGAGTTCCGGCTCGAACAGATCGGCCAGGGCATCGCCGAGGCGCATGCCCGGGGCCGCAAGTTCTTCGTCACCAGCAACCTGATCGCGCACAACGACAAGGTGCGCACCTACCTGCGCGACATCGAGCCGGTCATCGACCTCAAGCCCGACGCGC
>JBJOPV010000094.1:0-12143 GCA_046050625.1 Pseudomonadota bacterium | reverse complement strand
AGGTCGTCGTCAACTCGCACCGCATGCTCTGCGCCAACCAGCAGCAGATCGCGCAGGCGTGGCCCTTCCTGACGCGCCAGCCGCTGCGGCTGCTCGACTGGCTGCCGTGGAGCCACACCTTCGGCGGCAACCACAACGTCCACATGGTGCTGTCGCACGGCGGCAGCCTGTTCGTCGATGACGGCCGTCCGGCGCCGGGGCTGATCGAGAGGACGGTGGCCAACCTGCGCGAGGTGCGGCCGAATTTCCACTTCAACGTGCCGCGCGGCTTCGACATGCTGCTGCCCTACCTCGAAGCGGACGAGGCGCTGGCGCGGGATGTGCTCGGCGGGCTGGAGGGCGTGTTCTACGCGGGTGCCGCGCTGCCGCAGAGCCTGTGGTCGCGGCTCGACGCGGTGGTGGCGAAGGTGCGCGACCGGCCGCTGTGGTTCACGTCGTCGTGGGGCGCGACCGAGACGGCGCCGGCCGTGACGAGCGTGCACTGGCGCATCGACCGGGCGGGCTGCATCGGCCTGCCGCTGCCGGGCATCGACCTGAAGCTGATCCCGAACGGCGGCAAGCTGGAGATCCGCGTGCGCGGGCCGAGCGTGTTCTCCGAGTACCGCCACGCGCCCGAGGCCACCGCCCAGGCGTTCGACGAGGACGGCTACTACTGCATCGGCGACGCCGCGAAGCTGATGGACGAGGCCCGCCCCGAGCGCGGCATCGTCTTCGACGGGCGCGTGGCCGAGGACTTCAAGCTGCTCAGCGGCACCTGGGTCAGCGTCGGCACGCTGCGCCTGCGCGCCGTCACCGCGCTGGCGCCGCACGCGGCCGATGTCGTCATCACCGGCCACGAGCGCGAGGAGATCGGGCTGCTGGTCTTCCCGACGCCGCAGGCGAAGGCGCTGCCGCGTGCCGAGCTGGAGGCGCATGTCCGCGCCGGGCTGCAGGCGATGAAGGCCGAGGGCGGGGGGTCGTCGCAGACGCCGGTGTGCGCGCTGATCCTCGACGAGCCGCCCAGCGTGGACGCGGGCGAGATCACCGACAAGGGCTACATCAACCAGCGCGCGGTGCTGGCACGGCGCGCCGAGGCGGTCGAGCGTCTGGAGCGTGGCGGGCCGGAGGTGCTGCGTCCACAGCCCCGCGACTGAGTGGTACCCGACGGATCCAAGGCTGTGACAGCATCCGGGGCGGCCGATCCGGTCGTCTCTGCCCTGTCGCGATGCCCCATGCCCTGCCCTGGCTGATGAGCGCCTACCTCGGCATCGGGGGGGTGCTGCTGCATGTCGGCCCGCTGCACCGGCTCCTCGTCGATGCGATGCAGGAGGCCCGGATGCGCCGGGCGATGCAGCCGCCACACGAGCCGCCCTTGCCAACCCCACTGCTGTCGGCGCTGGTACTGGGAGCGGCCACGCTGCTGCTGTGGCCCTGCCTGTGGCCGACGGCCGTGTGCCGGCAGGCGCTGCTGCAACGCCATTTTCCCGGCCTGGGCGCCGCACGCCCGACGCCAGGCGCCTGAGTCCAGGGCGCGTCAGCGCGCCGGCGTCGGCACCGGCTCGCGGCTGGCCAGCCAGGTGCCCAGCGTGCCGCAGCCGGTGATGATCGCGATGCCCAGCAGCGTCAGCGCATCCGGCGCATGGCCGAAGCCGATCCAGCCCACCAGCGTCGCGAAGACGATCTGGAAATACAGGAAGGGCGTCAGCGTCGCCGCACGGGCGCGCATGTAGCCCAGGATCAGCAGAAAATGCCCGGACGAACTCAGCGCGCCCAAGAGCGCCAGCAGCGCCCAGGTGGTGGGCGAGAGCTGCTGCCAGCTCCACGGCAGCGCCGCGCTGGTCAGCAGCGCGCCGGTCAGGCCGGTGTAGAAATGGGTGGTTGCTGGGTCTTCGGTGCGCGCCAGCCGGCTGGTGATGAGCTGGAACAGCGCGTTCGACACCACCAGCCCCAGCGGCAGCAGCGCCGCCCAGCCCAGATCCTGCGCCTCGCCCTTCGGACGGATCACGATCAAGGCGCCGGCCATGCCGCCGGCCAGCAGCAGCCAGCGCCAGGCCGAGATGCGCTCGCCCAGCGTCAGCGCCGCCAGCAGCGTGATCAAGAGCGGCGTGAGCATGACGATGGCGGTGAACTCGCCCACCGGCATCACCTGCAGGCTGAAGAAGGCCAGCACGCTCAGCGACAGCAGGCACAGCCCGCGCAGCAGCTGCAGGCCCGGCCGCTCGGTGCGCAGCAGCGCCCGGCCGCGGCGCGGCAGCACCGTCACCGCGGTGACCCCGACCTGGAACAGATAGCGCGCCCAGACCACCACCCCGACCGGCGCCAGCGCGCTGGCGATCTTGACGCCGGTGTCGAAGCAGGCGAACAGCGCCACCGCTGCAATGACAAGCAGGACGCCCTGAAGCGGGCGGGAGTCGAAAGAAGGCATCGGCGGGCAACACACGCCAGAAGCGGCGCGCGCAGAAAAGGAGGTGGAGAGCGCCGGTGGGCGCGGCTCCATGCACTCTAGCGGCTTCTGGAAAACCCTGAACTCCGCGAAATGGGGGAGAAAGAATCAGATCGCCGCGCCAGGGTCGTCTGGCTGACATTCGCGGAACACCCGCGCCTGACAGCGCGCACAGACCGCCGGATCGAGCCGACGGAAGATGCGGGCGATCGCCTGCTGCTTGTCCGGGAAGACATGATCGGTCCCCAGCCGATCCAGGAAGCCGGTGCGGCGCCAGATCGCCAGCACCTGCGGGCGCGGGCGGTGGAAATGCAGGTCGCCGCCGGCGGCACGGCGCTCGTGCAGCTCGGTCTCCCAGAGCTCGACGCCAGCCAGGTCGAGAAAGTTCATGCTCTTGCTCATCACCAGCAGGTGCGTCTGGCCGGGGGGAGTCTGGCGCAGCGCGTGCAGGTGCTCGGCGACATGGGTGGCGGCGCCGAAGTAGATCTCGCCCTCCATGCGCAGCAGCTTCAGCTGCGGGCACTCGGGCAGCGCGCCGGGCGTGTCCTCGCGCACGACGAAGCGGCGGTCGGCGCGGCGGCTGTCGAAGCCCATCGTGCGCATCGCCGGGCGCGAGGTCTGGTAGAGATAGGCCACCAGCGACAGCCCGGTGCCGATCAGGATGGCGATCTCCAGCCGCAGCAGCAGCGTGGCCGCCAGCGTGGTGGCGGCGATCGCCAGATCGGTGCGGTCCAGGCGCGCCAGGCGGCGCCAGCGCGGCAGGTCCAGGAGCGTCCAGGCCACCAGCATCAGCAGCCCGGCGATCGCCGCCTGCGGGATGTGCGCCAGCAGCGGCGCCGACACCGCCACCAGCAGCAGCAGCCACAGCGCCGAGGCCACGCCGGCCAGCGGCGTGCGCGCGCCCGCCTCCAGATTGGGCACCGAGCGGTTGAGCGAGCCGCAGCTGAGATAGCACGAGAAGAAGCCGCCGGCCAGGTTCGACAGGCCCTGGCCGAGGAACTCGCGGTTGGTGTCGATGCGCTGGCCCGAGCGCGCCGCCACCGCCTTGGCGATCGACACCGACTGGCCCAGCGCGATGATCGACAGCGCCAGCGCCTTGTCCACCAGCTCGGGCAGGCGTGACCATTCGACCTGCGGGACATGGAAGGCCGGCCACGGCGAGGGCAGCGGGCCGAGGATGCGCACCTCGCGCCAGCCCGGCAGCAGTGCCGGCAGCAGCCAGCCCAGCACCGAGGCGGCGCCCAGCCCGATCAGCATGAAGGGCCAGCGCGGGCGCAGCCGGCGCAGCGCCGCAGCCACCCCGAGCGCACACAGCCCGGTCAGCAGCGCGGCCGAGCTGAGCTGCGGCAGATGCTGCGCGCTCTGCAGCAGCACGCCGCCGGGCCCCAGGCCGCGCGGCACGCCGGCGTCGAGCAGGTCGCGCAGCGCATGGATGCCGATCAGGCAGGCCGCGCCGCTGGTGAAGCCCAGCAGCGCCGCCGGCGAGATGAAGTCCGCCAGCAGCCCGAGGCGCAGCGCACCCACCGCGGTCTGGATCACCCCGACCATGATCGTCACCATCAGCGCCAGCTCGATGTAGCCGGGCGAGCCGGCCGCCACCAGCGGCGCCAGCATCGCCGCCAGCGCCAGCGAGTTGGCATTGGTCGGGCCGGACACCACATGCCAGCTGGAACCCGCCAGCGCCGCCACCACCGTCGGCACCAGCGCGCTGTACAGGCCGTACTGCGGCGGCAGCCCCGCCAGCGACGCGAAGGCGATGCCCTGCGGCAGCACCAGCAGCGCGCCCAGCAGCCCGGCCTGCGCATCGGCCTTGAGCGTCGCCGGCGAGACGAGGCGCACCCAGGCGCCGAACAGGCGCTCGGCCAGCGCGCGGGCAGCTGAAGGCGATGGCGGGGTGGCGGTCGGGGCGGTCATGGCGTCACACATAGGCAAGGGGGTATCCTGCCACAGCCTGGCGCCCTGCGGCGTCACCGCGCCCTCAGTCCTCGAACGCCAGCCCGACGTAGTTCTCGGCCAGCGCGGTCATGCCGGCGGTGGAGTGCACCAGCCAGTCGAGCTCGGCGGTCTGCATGCGGTGGCCGACCTCGCCGGTGTCGCCGGGGCCGGCGGGGAACTTGTGCAGCAGGCTGGTCATGTGCCAGGAGAAACGCTCGGCCTTCCAGATGCGGCGCAGGGCCTTGCGCGAGTAGTCGTCGATGCCGGCCTCGGTGTGGTCGGCGTAGAACTCGACGAGGGCACGGCTGAGGTAGCGCACGTCCGCGGCCGCCAGGTTCAGGCCCTTGGCGCCGGTCGGCGGCACGATGTGCGCGGCGTCACCGGCCAGGAACAGGCGGCCGAAGCGCATCGGCTCGGCCACGAAGCTGCGCAGCGGCGCGATGCTCTTCTCGATCGACGGGCCGGTCTGCAGCGCGGCGGCGGCGGCCGGGTCCAGGCGGCTGCGCAGCTCGTCCCAGAAGCGCGCGTCGCTCCAGTCCTCGACCTTGTCCTGCAGCGAGCACTGCACGTAATGGCGCACGCGCGTCCGGCTGCGCATCGAGCACAGCGCGAAGCCACGCTCGTGGTTGGAATAGATCAGCTCGTCGGCCACCGGCGGCACGTCGGCCAGGATGCCCAGCCAGCCGAAGGGGTAGACGCGCTCGAAATTGGTGATGCGCTCCTGGGGCACGCTGGCGCGGCACACGCCGTGGAAGCCGTCGCAGCCGGCGATGAAGTCGCAGGCGATCTCGTGGCGCACGCCCTCGACCTGGAAGCTGACGCGCGGCGCGGTGGTGTCGAAGTCGTGCACCGCCACGTCCGCCGCCTCGTAGACGGTGGGCAGGCCGGCGGCGCGGCGCGCGTCCATCAGGTCGCGGGTGACCTCGGTCTGGCCGTAGACCATCACCGTCTTGCCGCCGGTCAGCGCCTTCATGTCGATGCGGTGACGCTGGCCGCCGAAGGCCAGCTCGATGCCGTCGTGCACCAGGCCCTCGCGGTGCATGCGCTCGCCCACGCCCGCCTCGTCGAGCAGGTCGACACAGACCTGCTCCAGCACGCCGGCGCGGATGCGCCCGAGCACGTAGTCGGGGCTGCGCTGCTCCAGCACGACGTTGTCGATGCCGGCCTTGTGCAGCAGCTGGCCGAGCAGCAGGCCGGACGGGCCGGCGCCGACGATGACGACCTGGGTGCGACGGGGGATGGACATGGGGAAGTCTCCTGGGGTGGGTGTGGGGCGAGAGCGAGAACTAGAGCAAGGGCTTGAGCTGCTCCTGCGCCTGCAGCAGCATCGGCAGGCAGCGGTCGAGCAGATCGGGAATGGACACGCGCGCGGCATGCACGCTGACGTTCATCGAGGCCACCACCTCGCCGCGGCGGTTGCGCAGCGGCACGGCGACGGTGCGCAGGCCCGGCTCGAACTCCTGATCGACCAGCGCATGGCCCTGGGCGCGCACGCGGGCGAGCTCCTCGCGCAGGCGGTCGCGGTCGGTGAGGGTCTGCACGGTGCGCGCGGGCATCGTCTGGCGGGCGATCCAGGCCTCGCGCTCGGGCTCAGGCAGCCAGGCGGTCAGCACCCGGCCGTTGGCGGTGCAGTAGGCCGGCACGCGCGTGCCCGGCTGCAGCGTGGACGACACCACCCGGCCGGCGGTCACCGCCGCCACCGCGATCACGTCGTCGCCGTCGAGCACGCCGACCGAGCCGGCCTCCTGCATCGCCATCGCGATGCGCTGGAGCTGCGGCTGGATCGCCCGCGGCAGCCGGGCCGAATGCATGTAGGACTGACCCAGGCGCATCACCTTCGGCGTCAGCGCGAAGTGGCGCTCGTCCTGGCGCGCGTAGCCCAGATGCACCAGCGTGAGCAGGCAGCGGCGAACGGCCGCGCGACTGAGCCCGGTGCGCAGCGCGACTTCGCTGATCGTCAGGCGCGGACGGTCCTGGTCGAAGGCCTCGATGACGCGCAGGCCCTTCTCCAGCGCGCCCAGCAGGTCGCGCCCGGCGATGTCGGCGGTCTCGGGAAGCGGCGGAAGGTGGGGGACGGAGGTGTTCATCGGGATCTGATGTCGGTCAAGGTTAGGAAGTGCCGCCAGGCGGCTGATGGTTTGTGCGATATGCGCACTTTGCAGTGATGATCGTGCGGTATTCGCACATACAGGTCACGCAGGACAGGCCCAGGCACCGACAGCGTCACGTCATCGGCGGCCGAGCACAATCGGTGCATGAGCGATCCGGCCTTGACTCCCCCGCCGTCCGTTCCCTCGGTCCCGCCGGTCGAGGAGCGTCTCGCCCGATTGCGCCGCATGAAGCACCTGGCGCTGCTGGCGCTGGCGCTGTGCGCCGGGCTGCTGGCGCTGGCACACCAGCAGGACCGCGTCGGTGCCTGGGGCTGGGTCGCGGCCTTCGCCGAAGCGGCGGTGGTCGGCGCGCTGGCCGACTGGTTTGCGGTCGTGGCGCTGTTTCGCCACCCGCTCGGCCTGCCGGTCCCTCACACCGCGATCCTGCCGCGACGCAAGCCGCAGCTCGCCGACCAGTTCGCGGTCTTCATGCGCGACCGCTTCCTCGACACGCCAACGCTGCTGGCACGGCTGGAGACGCTCGACCCACTGACGCGGCTGGGCGAGTGGCTGGCGCGCCAGGACAATGCACGCCAACTGGCAACGCACCTGCAAGGCCTGGCCGAGGCGCTGGTGGGCAGCATCGACGACACCCGGGGGCGCGACCTGCTGCAGGCGGCGATCACGCAGCGGCTCGAGCGGCTCGATCTGTCGCATGCGGCCGGGGACCTGCTCGACACCCTGACCGCACAGGGCCGCCATCAGCAGCTCTTCGAGCAGGCGCTGCTGCAGCTGGCCGAGCAGGTCGACAGCGAGCCGGTGCAGCGCACGCTGGCCGCGGTGCTGCTGGAGATCGCCGGACAGGAATATCCGCTGGTGCTACGCACCATCGGCCTGGTCGCCGACACCGACGAGTTCGGCCGCCGGCTGGCCTCGGCGACCGCACGCGGCCTGACCCGCTGGGTGCACGAGGTCTGCCAGGATCCGCAGCATCCACGCCGGCTGGCCTTCGACCGCAGCGTCGCCGAGCTGGTCGAGCGGCTGCGCCACGACCCGGACTTCGCCGCCCGCATCAACGCGGCCAAGGACCGCTGGCTGCACGAGCCGGTGCTGCAGGACGATGTGCGCGGCCTGTGGGACGAGCTGCGCACCTGGCTGCTGGCCGATCTGGCCTCGCCGCAGTCGCGGCTGCAGGAGCAGATGACCCTGGTGACGCGGCGCCTGGGACAGGCCCTGGGCAGCGACGCGGTGCTGCGCGCCGCGCTGCAGGCGCCTGTGCGCACGCTGGTCGAGCAGGGCGCGCCGGCACTGCGCGATCTGGCCGCCACCCACATCGCGCGCACGGTGCGCGGCTGGCATGACGAGCAGCTGGTGCAGGAGATGGAACTGGCGATCGGCCGCGACCTGCAGTTCATCCGGCTCAACGGCACGCTGGTGGGGGGACTGATCGGTCTGGTGCTGTACGCCCTGGGCGGGTGAAGGCCACGGGAGACAGATGGGCGCGACGCTTCATCTGTTGGAGCGATGCACACCGGCAAGCCTTGAGTGAAACAATCGTCACAGATCAGAAACGTCCATCAGAAACGTCGTGACTTCATTCACGCAGGGAGAACGAGATGACCGCTCGAGGCGCGCTGGAACTGCTGCTGAACGAACTGGGCCGGCTGCCCGGCACCCGCCTGGTGCCTGTCTCGACACGGGCTCTGGCCCCGCGCGCCCCTGCGCCCGCCAGTGCCGAGGATGCCCGCTGGACCTGGTACGACACCCAGCCCGGCGAGTTCGCCGGGCTGGAGATCACCGAGTACAGCGTGCCGGCCGCCCTGTGTCAGGCCGTGTTCCAGACGCGGGATCGCGCCTTCCAGCCCCCCAGCCACCGATGAAGGCGAGGGACCTGCCCGTGAGCGACCCTGACCCAGGCGTCCTGCTTGCGCTCCGTGACGGGGGACACGATCTTGTTACGCTCGGGGGCATGAGCGCCGACGCACCGAGTTCCGCACCGAATTCCCCGGGCCCCACCCCGCTGCCGATCCGCCTGACCAGCGCGCACCGCCGCCGCCTGCGCGAAGTCTGGCGCTCGGCCGGCTGGCCCGCCCAGGACCTGCTCGAGGCCGAACTGCTGGCCGCCGGCCTGCTCGAACGCCACCACGACAGCAGCGGGCGCTGCACCATCCGGGTGACCGATGCCGGCATCCAGGCCCTGGCCGACTCCGCCGCGCGCAACCGTGCCGCCCGCAGCGCGCACGAAGCCCTGGTCGAGCAGGTCGCGCTGGCCATGATCCGCGAAGGGCGCATCGCCTGGCGCGGCCTGACGCTGCGCGCCCGCGTGCCGGACGAGTCCGGCAGCACGCCTGCCCCGCGGGAGCTGGCGACTCACGATGCCTCGACCGACCCCGGCCCGGTCGATGACCGGACCTGGCAGCTGGCCATGCCCGATGTCTTCTCGGTGCGCCACACCTCGGTGGCGGCGTACCTGCAGCCGCTGGTGCACGAGATCAAGGTCAGCCGCGCCGACCTGCTGGCCGATCTGCGCCACCCGGCCAAGCGCGCGGCTTATCTCGACATGGCTGGCGGCCTGTACTACGTGCTCGCCGAAGGCATCGCCCGGGCCGAGGAGATTCCGGCCGAATGCGGCGTCATCGAGATGCGCGCCGGCCTGCTGCACACGCTGCGCCCGGCGCCGATGCGCCTGCTGCCCCAGGAAGCGGGTCTGCCCTTTGCCGTCTGGATGGCGCTGGCCCGGGCCGTACCGGTTGCGCGCCCGGAAAGCCTGCAGCTGCGCCTGGGCGACAGCCTGGAGAACACCGGTCCGTTGACGGACGACACCGCGTGAGGCGGCAGCGGCCCGCGGGACTCAGGCCGGCAGCAGCGTGCTGAGGCTGCTGCTCAGCGTCGACCACCACAGCACCCGAGGCTGACGCGCCAGCGTGCCCAGCCGCGCCGGGGCGGCCGGCCGGCCGTAGTGCAGCAGGCTGCGCACCGGCACCTGGCGGCTGCGGGCCACCCACAGCACGCCCTGCCGAGGCTGATCGGGCTGCAGTTCCAGCGTGACCGCGCTGCCGGCGCGGCGCAGCTGCTCGACGCTGCGGTCCAGCGCCTGAGGATCGTGGCAGGCCAGCGTGACCTGCCCGGCCCGGCCAGCCACCCGATCGACCAGCCGCTCGAAGGCCTCGGTCGACTGGCGCCGCGCCACACCTGTGTCCGACCAGCGCTCATGCACCAGCCGCAGCCGCACCCCAGCCTCGCAGGCGCGATCGGCGTCGCGCAGGCTGGCCTCGCGGTCCGCCGACAGCGACAACCCCAGACTGTCGTGATGCACGCGCAGCATCGCCAGCTGGTCGATCAGGCGATCCGTCGCCTCCAGCGCCACCAGATCCAGCGTGACCGGCATGGCCCGCGAGCGGGCCGCCGCCAGCAGCCGCATCATCTGCACTGCGTCCTGACCGAGCGCGGCCGGCTGCACCAGCAGTGCGGCTTCCGCGGGCAGCTCGGACAGCCGGGGCATGCTGCCGATCAATCGCGCGACCACCTCGGCGGGCGTCTCGTGCGCCTCCGGCCGGTAGCTCACGCTGGCCCCCATGCGCCAGCGCGCCAGACGTGTGGCCGCCGCCAGCACCTCGTCGAAGCGGATCGCCCCCCTGGACGGCGCACGGCATGGCGCGATGACATGGTTCATCCCCTTCTCCTGTTTCACGGCGGTGTCCATCAGAGTCCCCACTCCACAAAGCGCGACAAGTGTCACGAATTCAATCAGATTTCGACGGCAATCCGAAGGCAAAAGTCGTGCCGATCAATTTTCATTGAGGCACCGCAAGGCCCGGGAGGCTGCAGACGACGGAAGCGCACGGGGAAAACACCCGGCCCGAGCGCGCCGCATTGCCGGACTTGCCCGGAAAGTGCACCGCCGCGGGTCGCCCCAGATGCACCACCGGGGTGAGCCGACGTACGCTGAAGGCCTGTTCAACACCGTCTTGGGGATCGGAGAAGCACCGTGGCCTTGCCCGCACCGTTGCGCAGCCTCCAGGCCGACCTGCCGGCCTGCCCTCGCGTTCTGCTGGAGTTGCAGACCCTGATGCGCGACGACGAGCGCGCGTTGCCGGAGATCGCCGCACTGATCGAGTCCGACATGGCGCTGGCCGCGGCGGTGGTACGCACCGTCAACTCGGCGATGTACGGCCTGCTGCGGCGGGTCGAGACGGTCGGCGAGGCGCTGCGCTATCTCGGCACCCGGGAAGTGGTGGCGATCAGCCATGCCAGCGCGCTGCGCGCGGCCTTCCCGCCCTCGCCGCGCATGAACGTGCTGTGGCGCACGGCCGGGCTGGGCGGGCTGCTGATGGGACGCAGCGCCGCAGCGCTGGGGGTCGATCCGCTGCAGGCGCACACCGCTGGTCTCTTCGCCCACAGCGGCCAGGCGCTGATGCTGGCGCATCTGGGCCCCGTCTACGCGACGATGCTCGAGACCTTCGGGCACGACGCGATCGCGCTCGATGGGGCAGAGACCCGCGCCTGGGGCATCGGGCATGCCGCCTACGGCAGCGTGCTGTGCGCCAGCTGGGGGCTGGCCGCACCGGTGGTCAGCTTCGTGCGCGAGCGGGTCCGTCCACCGGCGCAGCGCCCCGCCCTGGAGCCCATGCTGCGCCGACTGCTCGCGCTGGGCGCCGCCACCGAGGCGCTGCTTCACGAGGACGGCGGCCCGGGCGAGCCCGCGGCGCTGTCGGTGCTCTCCAGATTGCCGGCCAGCGCCGATCTGCCCGAACCGGCCCTGCGCGCCGCGGTGGCACCGCACTGGCATCAGCTGGGCGAGCTGCGGGCACGCGGCTTGCAAATCATCGACTGACACCCGAGGAACCCCATGGCCCGCGACCCCTCCCCCTCCCCGGCCGGCCACATCCGGCTCACCTCCCATCCCGGCCAGGGTGCGGCCGGGGCCCCGCCGATCCGCTGGGGCGAAGCCGATCCGCAGGCGCGCGGCCCGGTCGTCGGCACGACCACCTCGCGCCACCAGCGCAATGTCGTGGGCACGCACAGCGGCAGCTACGGCGTCTACCGCGCGCTGGCGGTGGCGGCAGGCAACCTGGAGCGCGGCCACCGCGCCGACCTGACCAACACGGCACCGACCGACTGCATCGGCCCCTATCCGCCGTGGTCCGAGCCCGAACACATCGTCTCGATCGATCCCTGGGGTGCGCGGGTCGCCGAGGTCTTCGCCGAGCAGATCGCCGCCGGCCTGGACATCCGCCCGACCATTGCGGTCACCCAGGCGCACATCCACCTGCCCGAGGTGCGCCAGGCCATGGCCTTCCAGCGCCTGAAGCCCGACGGCCGCATCCTGCTGGAGGACGGCTCGGCCGCAGTGACCAAGATCGCGGTCGAGCCCGTGTGGTGGCTGCCCGGCGTGGCCCGGCGCTTCAAGGTCAGCGAGGCCGAGCTGCGCCGCGCGCTGTTCGAGGAGACCGGCGGCATGTACCCGGAGCTGGTCACGCGCAGCGACATCGAGGTCTTCCTGCCGCCGATCGGCGGGCAGACGCTCTATGTCTTCGGCGACGTGCGCGACCTGGCTGATCCGACGGTCACGCTGACCGCGCGCATCCACGACGAATGCAACGGCTCGGACGTGTTCGGCTCGGACATCTGCACCTGCCGCCCCTACCTGACGCACGCGATCGAGGAATGCATCGAGGGCGCGCAGAGCGTCGCGC
>JBJOPV010000093.1:0-12266 GCA_046050625.1 Pseudomonadota bacterium | reverse complement strand
AGGTCATAGCCGCTCAGGTGCAGCAGGCCGTAGAGCAGCATCGAGCCGTGGCCGTTGGAGAGCACGAAGCGATCACGGTCGGCCCAGTCGGGCGCGACCGGGTCGTGCCTGAGGTGATGGCGCCAGAGCGCCTCGGCGATGTCGGCCATGCCCATCGGCATGCCGGGGTGGCCGGAGCTGGCCTGCTGGACGGCGTCCATCGCCAGCGCGCGCAGCGCGTCGGCCAGGGTTCGGCGGGAGGGAGAGGTCATCGTCGGGAATCCGGCAGAAGGTGTGAACTTGAACAGGTCTGAGCGAATGTAATTCGTAATGATCAAAAGATCAAATCATGAACGCCAAATCACCCTGGATGACCTGCGACTCAGGCTTTTACATCCGCCATATCCACACAAAATTCCGTAAATATGCATAAAAATTGCCATAAAGTTCATTACATGAATTGATCAAAAAGTTTATTGATGATCAAAAGATCATGTCGTGAGCAAGACGCAGGGTGACGCGGCCGCACAATGACGGCCATGAGCACCCGCGCCCCCAGTTCGTCCCCGGCCCCCGGCCCTTCTTCCTCCTCCTCGACCTCGATGAGCACCGAGGAGCTGACCCGCATCGCCACGCTCTATTACGTCGACGGCCAGACGCAGGAGGAGCTCTCGCGCCGCTTCGGCATCAGCCGCGCCACCGTCGGGCGCATGCTCAGGAAGGCGCAGGACCTGGGCATCGTCGAGATCCGCGTGCAGCACCATCCTTCGCTGACGGTCGACCTGGAGCGCGAGCTGGTGCGCCGCTTCGGTATCAGCCGGGCGCTGCTGTCGGTCGATCATGCCGATGCCGAGAAGCAGCGCGCACTCCTGGCCGCGCTGGTGGCGACCTGGCTGGACCGCAACCTGAGCGACGGCGCGATCGTGGCCGTCGGCATGGGTCGCAACGTCAGCGCTGTCAGCGAGCACGCGATGCCGGCCAGCCGGCGCGCGGCGACCTTCGTCTGCGCCATCGGTGGCAGCTACCGAGGCGGCGAGACGATGAACCCCGACCACATCTGCCGCCGGCTGGCCGCGCGCTTCGGCGGCGAGAGCGAGACGCTGTACGCGCCGGCGATGGTCGATGACATCACGGTGCGCACCGCGCTGCTCGAGAACGACACCGTGCGCCAGACGCTGGACAAGGCGCGCCGCGCCGATGTGGCGCTGGTGGGCATCGGCGACATGAGCGAGGACAGCAACATGGTGCGCATGGGCTGGTTCAGCGCGCAGGAGATCACCGAGGCCAAGCGCCAGGGCATCGTGGGCGACGTCATGGGCTACGACTTCATCGACATCCACGGCCGCTCGGCGATGGGCCCGATCCAGGGCCGGGTCGTCGGCCTGAGCACGCAGGACCTGACGCGCATTCCCAACGTCATCGCCATCGCCGGCGAGTCGAGCAAGACCACCGCGATCCTGGGCGCGCTGCGCACCGGCACCATCGACACGCTGGCCACCACCGCCACCAACGCGATGGCGGTGCTCCATCTGGACGACGCGACGCGGCGTTGAGGCGCGGCCTCAGCGCAGCAGGTAGCCCAGCACCATCTCGCGCACATGCGAGAGGCGCTCGTGCAGCGCCTTCGGGCTGTCGACCGGGCGGCCGAAGATCACGCCCAGCGTGTGGCGGTTCGAGAAGTAGAAGTAGCACAGCCCGGCGATCGAGATGTAGAGCTGCTGCGGATCGACACCGCCGCGAAACACGCCCTCCTCGCGGCCGCGCTCGAGCACCGTGCCCAGCGTGCCGATCAGCGGCGAGTGCAGCGTGCGGATGCGCTCGGACTGCGCGATGTGGGCCGCGCGGTGCAGGTTCTCGCTGTTGATCAGCGTGATGAACTCCGGATGCTCGAGGTGATAGGCCCAGGTGAAGTCCACCAGGCGGGTGATCGCCTCCACCGGCGGCAGCTCGGCCAGGTGCAGCTCGGCCTCGGCGCTGCGGATGCCGGCGTAGACCTCCTCCAGCACCGCGCTGAACAGGCCGTCCTTGGTGCGGAAGTAGTAGTAGATCAGCCGCTTGTCCACGCCCGCGCGGGCGGCCACGTCGTCGATGCGCGTGCCCCCCAGCCCGTGCTCGGCGAAGGCCGCCAGCGCGGCGGACAGGATGGCCTGGCGCGAGCGCTCGGCGTCGCGGGTGCGGTTCTCGGGGGACGGGGCGGGGCGGGGCATCTTGGGTTCTCTTTGTGGTGAATTATGGCTCCTGCACAAACGGGCTGGAGCGGCGCGACAGTTCACCAATCCGGGAAAACACGCATTCAATGAAGGATTTCAGGCGCATCAATCATCTTGTTATTCACCAATTGGTGAATTAGCATCTGCTCCCGTGATCCGAACCACGAGGAGACCGACATGCTGAAAAAGACGCTGAACACCGTGCTGACTGCCACCGTGCTGGCCGCCGCCAGCCTGGCCGCGCAGGCCGCCGACTTCAAGGACCGCAACCTGAAGCTGTCGCTGGTGGTGGACCGCGGCACCGCGCAGTACGACGGCGCCGAGCGCTTCGCCGAGCTGCTGCGCGCCCGCAGCGCCGGCAAGATGAAACTGAAGATCTTCGGCGGCGGCACGCTGGGCGGCGACCTGCCGGTGCTGTCGTCGCTGCAGGGCGGCACGATCGACTTCACGCTGCTCAACGCCAGCCTGCTGCAGGGCAACGTCAAGGAGATGGCGATCTTCGACATGCCCTTCCTGTTCGAGAGCGAGCGCGAGGCCGATGCGGTGGTCGATGGCCCGATCGGGCGCAAGCTGCTCGACCTGCTGCCGGCCAAGGGTCTGGTCGGCCTGGCCTACTGGGAGCTGGGCTTTCGCAACATGCACAACAGCCGGCGCCCGATCACGAAGCTCGAGGATCTGGCCGGCCTGAAGATGCGCGTGATCCAGACGCCGATTTACCTGGACCTGCTCAACACGCTGGGCGCCAACGCGGTGCCGCTGCCCTTCCCCGAGCTCTACAGCGCGCTGGAGCAGCGCGCGGTCGATGGCGCGACCAATCCGCCCATCACCATGCAGGTGCAGAAGTTCCACGAGGTGCAGAAGTACTACTCGGTGACGCGCCACATGTACAACCCGCAGGCGCTGCTGATCAGCCGAAAGGTCTGGGACACCTTCAGCGAGGACGAGAAGAAGCTGGTGCTCGACGCCGCCGCCGAGGCGCGCGACTACCAGCGCAAGGTCTCGCGCCAGAAGAACGCCGAGGCGCTGGAGACGCTGCGCAAGGAGCTGCAGGTCAACGAGGTCGCGCCGGCCGAGATCGCCCGCATGCGCGAGAAGGCCCGGCCCGTCTTCGACAAGTACGCCCGCCAGATCGGCGAGCCGCTGGTGCAGGAGATGGTCGCCGAAGTCCAGAAGGTGCGCGCCAAGCGCTGAAGCCCTCACCGCAAGCCTGCCATGAACCGCCGCATTCCACTGGACCTGGGGCGCCTGCCAGAAGCCGAGCGCCAGTTCGACCTGATCGTCGTCGGAGCCGGGGGCGCCGGCCTGACCGCCGCGCTGTGCGCGGCGATCGACGGCGCGCGGGTGCTGCTGATCGAGCGCACCGCGCAGGTCGGCGGCACGACCGCGCTGTCGGGCGGCACGACCTGGGTGCCGCTGACCCACCATGCGGCGACGGTCAACCCGGGCGATTCCGCCGCCGCGGTCGAGCGCTATCTCGATCTGGCGGTGGGCGATCGGGCGCCGCGGGCGCTGCGCGAGGCCTTCATCCGGCACGGCGCCGAGGCGATCGCGCACATCGAGGCGCACAGCGAGGTGCGCTGGCGCGCCTGTGCGCGTCACCCCGACTACCTGTCGGAGCTGGAGGGATCGACCGTCTGCGGGCGCGCGCTGGAGCCGCTGCCCTTCGACGGTCGCCGGCTCGGCCCCTTGTTCGCGCTGCTGCGCGCGCCCATCCCGGAGTTCACGGTGCTGGGCGGCATGATGGTCGACCGCACCGACATCAACCACCTGCTGGGCATGAGGCGCTCGCTGCGCTCGGCGCGGCACGCCGCATGGCTGCTCGGCCGCCATGCGATCGACCGCCTGCGCCACCCGCGCGGCACCCGGCTGGTGATGGGCAATGCGCTGGTCGGCCGGCTGCTGCTGTCGCTGTCGCAGCATGACGGCGCGCATCTGGCGCTGGACACCGCCCTGGTGGCGCTGCACCGCGCCGACGGCGGCTGCGGTGCGGTCGAGGCGGTCAGCGTCGAGCAGGGCGGGCGCCGGCTGCGCCTGGGCACGCGCTGCGGCGTGATCCTGGCCAGCGGCGGCTTCAACCGCCACCCCGAGCGGCGCGCGGCGCTGCTGCCGGGCATCGACGCGGCCTGGTGCCCCGGCGCGCCCGGCCACACCGGCCGGGCCCAGGACGCGGCCGAGGCGGTCGGCGCGGCGCCAGGGCCGACCGGGCTGAGTGTGGCCTTCTGGGCGCCGGTCTCCCGGCGCCGGCGCGCCGACGGCAGCGAGGCGGTCTTCCCGCATTTCCTGATGGACCGCGCCAAGCCGGGCTTCATCAGCGTCAACGCCCGCGGCGAGCGCTTCGTCAACGAGAGCACCTCCTACCACCTGTTCGGCCTGGCGATGCAGCGCCCGGAGAACCAGGCCACGCCGGCCTGGCTGGTGTGCGACCAGCGCGCGCTGCAGGCCTACGGCATCGGCATGGTGCGCCCCGGCGGCCAGGGGCTGGCGCCCTTCCAGGCCGACGGCTACCTGATCTCGGCGCCGACGCTGGCCGATCTGGCCGGGCGCATCGGCGTGCCGCCCCAGGCGCTGCAGGCCACCGTCGCCCGCTTCAACACGCTGGCCGAGCGCGGCGAGGACAGCGATTTCGGCCGGGGTCTCACCGCCTACCAGCGCCACATGGGCGACGCCGCCTGGATCGGCCCGAACCCCAACCTCGGCCCGCTGCGGCAGGCCCCCTTCCACGCGGTGCGGCTGTGGCCGGGCGACATCGGCGCGGCCAGCGGCCTGCAGACCGATGCGAACGCCCGCGTGCTCGCGGCCTCGGGCGAGGCCATCGCCGGCCTCTGGGCGGTGGGCAACGACATGCATTCGCTGATGGGCGGGGTCTACACCGGCCCCGGCATCACGATCGGTCCGGGCGTGGTCTTCGCCTGGCGGGCCAGCCGCGACGCGCTGGCCCGGCGCGCGCCGGCCGCCGCCTCCCTGTCTTCCTCCTCTGCTGTCTCCATCGCATGAACATCGCCGACACCCTCAGCGGGGCCACCCGCGTCATCGCCATCCTCGGGGACCCGATCGCCCAGGTGAAGTCGCCCTCGGGCGTCACGCAGCGGCTGATCGACCGCGGCGTCAACGCGGTGGTCATCCCGATCCACGTCGCCCCGGCCGATCTGGCCGGCTTCATCGCGGGCCTGAGCCTGGCGCGCAATGTCGACGGCCTGATCCTGACCGTGCCGCACAAGCTGGAGACCTACCGGCTGTGCGCCACCGCCACCGAGCGGGCGCATTTCCTGGAAGGCGTCAACGTGATGCGCCGCAACGCCGACGGCCGCTGGCACGGCGACCACGCCGACGGCCTGGGCTTCGTCGAGGCACAGCGCGCCGAGGGCTGCGTGATCGAGGGCCGGCGCGTGCTGCTGGTGGGCGCCGGCGGCGCCGGCACCGCGATCGCGCAGGCGGTGCTGGACGCCGGCGCGGCCGAGCTGGCCATCCACGACGGCGACGGCGCGAAGCGCGACGGCCTGATCCGGCGCCTGCGCGAGCGCCACGGCCAGCGGGTGCGCGCCGGCTCGACCGACCCGAGCGGCTTCGACGTGGTCTTCAACGCCACGCCGGCGGGCATGCGCCCGGACGACGTGCTGCCGGTCGATGTCTCGCGCCTGACGGGCGAGATGTTCGTGGGCGATGTCATCACCGCGCCGGCGGTCACGCCGCTGCTGGAGGTGGCGCGCTCGCTGGGCTGCCGCACGCAGGTGGGCGCGGGCATGTTCGCCGCAGTCTGCGAGCGCATGGTGGATTTCCTGCTGGAAGACGGCGCGCTGGCGGCGCAGCCGCGCCAGCCCCGCTGAGGCGCCGCCGTGGTGGCCCGCGACCCATGTGACGCCGAGACGGTCGATCTGCTGGTGATCGGCTCCGGCGCGGCCGGGCTGGCCACCGCGGTGACCGCCGCCGCGCTCGGCATGAAGGTGCTGGTGGTCGAGAAGGCCGCGCAGTTCGGCGGCACCAGCGCCTGGTCGGGCGGCTGGCTGTGGATCCCGCACAACCCGCTGGCGCGCGAGGCCGGCCTGGCCGAGCCGCCCGAGGATCCGCTCACCTACCTGCGCCACGAGCTGGGCGCGCAGAGGGACGAGGCGCGCATCCAGGCCTTCCTGGAGAACGGCCACCGCATGGTCTCGTTCTTCCGAGAGCACACCGCGGTGGACTTCATCGACGGCAACGCCATCCCCGACTTCCACGGCCACAGCCCCGGCGCGCGCACCGGCGGGCGCTCGGTCTGCGCCGCGCCCTTCGACGGCCGCCGGCTCGGGCCCCATCTGCACCGGATGCGCCCGCCGCTGGACCTGATCTCCTTCCTGGGCATGGGCATCGCCAGTGGCGCGGACCTGAAGCATTTCATGAACGTCACCCGCTCCGCGGCGAGCCTGACGCACGCCGCGCGCCGGGTGAGCCGCCACCTGGCCCAGCGCCTGGTGCACGGCCGCGGCCGGCATCTGGTCAACGGCAATGCGCTGGTGGCGCGGCTGGCGGCCTCGGCGCTGGAGCGCGGCGTGGAGATCCGCACCTCGGCGCCGGTGCGCCGGCTGCTGCAGGACGCGCGGGGCCGCGTCACCGGCGCGGTGCTGGGCACGATGGACGGCGCCGAGCGGACGGTCGAGGCGCTGGCCGGCGTGGTGCTGGCCTGCGGCGGCTTCCCGCACGACCCCGCGCGGCTGGCGGCGCTGATCGCGCGCCAGGACGGCAACCGCCACTGGTCGGCCGCGCCGCCCGAGAACACCGGCGACGGCCTGCGCCTGGGCGAGGCGGCGGGCGGCTGTGTCGCCTGCGGCGCCTCGCCGGTGGCCTGGGCGCCGGTGTCGCGGGTGGTGCGCGCCGATGGCTCGGTGGGGCATTTCCCGCACCTGATCGAGCGCGGCAAGCCCGGCCTGATCGCGGTCACCCGCCACGGCCGGCGCTTCGCCAACGAGGCCGATTCCTACCACGACCTGATGCGCGCGCTACAGGCCGCCACGCCCCCGGACGAGCCGATGCGCGCCTGGCTGATCTGCGACCACCGCTTCATCCGCCGCTACGGCCTGGGCCATGTGCGCCCGGCGCCGCTGCCGCTGGGGCCGGCGCTGCGCTCGGGCTACCTGCGCCGGGGCCGCACGCCGGCGGCGCTGGCGGCGGCCTGCGGCATCGAGCCCACCGCCTTCGAGCGCACGCTGGCCGAGCACAACGCGGCCGCCCGCGACGGCCTCGATCCCGCCTTCGACCGCGGCGGCACGCCCTACAACCGCATGCAGGGCGATGCGAGCCATCCCGGCCCCAACCCCTGCGTCGCGCCGATCGAGCAGGCGCCCTTCTACGCCGTCGAGATCCTGCCCGGCAGCCTGGGCACCTTCGCCGGCCTGCGCACCGATGCCCACGCGCGGGTGCTGAGCCCCGACCGCACGCCGATTGCCGGCCTGTGGGCGGTCGGCAACGACCAGGCCAGCGTGATGGGCGGCTGCTACCCCAGCGGCGGCATCACGCTCGGGCCCGGGATGACCTTCGGCTTCCTGGCCGCGCATGACGCTGCAGGCCTGCCGGTGGGCACCCCGCCCCGCCCGGTCTTCGCCCCTCTTTCCCTTTCCGAACGATCCAAGGACCTGACCCGATGAGCCACGCCGTCTATGAACTCGCCACGCTGACCCTGCGTCTGGGCACCACGCCCGCGGCCGCCACCGCGGTCGAGGCCTGGAGCCGCGACCCGGAGGCCGCCGGCACGCTGCTGGGCTGCTGGTTCTCCGACATCGGCGCGCTCAACGAGCTGGTGGTGCTGCGCGGCTTCGCCAGCGAGGCCGAGATGGCGCGCGAACGCCACCGCACGCTGATGGCCGCCAACCCCTTCGGCTGCGCCGACTTCCTCACCCGCATGGACCTGGCCGGCTACGCGCCCTTCCCGTGGATGGCGCCGGTCGAGCCCGGCAGCTTCGGCCCGGTCTACGAGATCCGCAGCTACGAGCTCAAGACCGGCGGCCTGCAGCCCACGCTGGCGGCCTGGGAGAAGGCGCTGCCCGCGCGCACCCGCCTCTCGCCGTGCACGATCGCGATGTACGCGCTGGAGGGCACGCCGCGCATCACCCACATCTGGCCTGCGGCCTCGCTGAACGAGCGCTCGAAGGCCCGCGCCGATGCGGTCAGCCAGGGCGTGTGGCCGCCGGTGGGCGGCCCGGCCTGGCTGATGCCGCAGATGAAGTCCGGCATCTACCTGCCGACCGCGGTGTCGCCGCTGAAGTGAGCCCGAAGGAGCCGTCATGACGCAACGACTGCTGTCGCTGGCGCAGCTGGTGGCGCTGCCCGTCGAGCCGCCGCGCTTCCTGCAGATCGCCGCCGAGGTCGGCTGCCAGGGCGTGGGCCTGCGCCTGCTGCCCTCGGCGCCTGGGGGCGTTCACCACGCGCTGGCCGAGCGGCCCGCGCTGCTGCGCGAGACGCTTGCGGCCGCGCGCGACACCGGCGTGCGGGTGCTCGACCTGGAGGTGGTGCGCCTCGGCGCGGACTTCTCGCTCGAGGCCTGGCGGCGCTTCCTCGAGATCGGCGAGCAGCTCGGCGGGCGCCATGTGCTGGTCGCCGGCGACGACCCCGACGAGGCCCGCCTGACCGACGCGTTCGCGCAGCTGTGCGAGGCCGCCGCCGCGCACGGGCTCACCGCCGACCTGGAGTGCATGCCCTGGACGGCGGTGGCCGACGTGCGCACCGCCGCGCGGGTGGTGGCCGCGGCCGATCAGCCCAACGGCGGCGTGCTGGTGGACGCGCTGCACGTCGCCCGCTCGGCCAGCACGCTGGCCGATGTGGCGGCGCTGCCGCGCGCCCGGCTGCACTATGCGCAGGTCTGCGACGGCCGCGTGCCGGGGCCGGACACGGTCGAGGGCCTGATCTTCGACGCCCGCTGCGAGCGCCTGCTGCCCGGCGAGGGCGGCATCGATCTGGCCGGCCTGCTCGGTGCGCTGCCCGACGATCTGCCGATCAGCATCGAGATCCCGAGCGATTCGCGTGCACGCGCGCTGGGTCACGCCGCCTGGGCGCGCCAGGCGGTCGAGGCCACCCGGCGTCTGCTGAGCTCGCTATAGCAGCGGGCGCAGCGTCGCGGCCGTCTCCAGCAGCGGCGGCAGCAGCGTCTCGACGATGCGCGCTTCGCTCCAGGCGGCCGTCTGCAGCGTCATGCCCAGTGCGGCGCGGCATTCGCCACGGCGGTCCTTGAGCGGCACGGCCACGCCGCTCAGGCCGCCGTCGAGCTGGCCCACCGAGATGCCGCAGCCGCGCCGGCGCACCAGCCGCACCTGCTCGGCGAAGCCCGCGCGGTCGACCGGCGTGCTGGCGGTGAAGGCCGAGAACTCGTGCCGGTCCAGCCAGATCGCCAGGGCCTCGTCGCTGCGCTCGGCCAGCAGCACCGGCCCCGGCGCCACCACATGAACAGGAACCCGCGCTCCTGCATGAAAACCGATCGACACCACCCGCGGGCTGTTGCTGCGCGCGACATAGACCACCTCATGCCCGTCGAGCACGCTGACGTTGGCCGTCTCGCCGCACTGCATCGACAGGCGCTGGATGAAGGGCTGGACCAGGCGCGGCAGCCGCGCGCTGTCCAGGTAGCTCTGGCCCAGCCGCAGCACCCGCGGCGACAGCCAGAAGCGCTTGCCGTCGGTGTCGGCATAGCCGTAGTGGCACAGGCTCAGCAGGTGGCGACGCGCCGAGGTGCGCGGCAGCCCGGTGCGCTCGGCCACCTCGGCGCAGGTCATGCGAGCGTGCTCGTCGTCGAAGGACTCGATCACCGCCAGCCCGCGGCCCAGGCCGACGATCAGGTCGGCCGGATCGATGGCTTGGCGGCTGGGTTCGGGGAGGGCCTGGGGTGCAGGGTTTTCCATAGGAATGACCGATCATCGGACAAAACAATCCGATTATCGGTCATGGTGCAGCGATGTCATCTGGTCCGGTGCGGTTCATCACCCTAGAGTCCGCTTCCACACCCCGCCCTTGTTCCACGACCCGCCCCGCTTTTTCATGCACATTTCTGGCCAGACCCGCGTCTTCATGGTGATCGGCGACCCGGTCGCCCAGGTCCGCGCGCCGGCCCTGTTCAACCGCATCTTCGCGCGGCACGACATCGATGCGGTGCTGGTGCCTGCCCATGTGCCGGCGGGCCGCGCCGCCAGCTTCGCCCGCGAGGTGCTGGGCTCGGGCAGCATCGCCGGGCTGTGGGCGACGGTGCCGCACAAGCCGGCGCTGCTGGCAGCGCTGTCGGGCATCGACGTGCACGGCCGGCGCGCCGGTTCGGTCAATGCGGTGCGGCGCGCGGCCGACGGCACGCTCGAAGGCGCGCTCTTCGACGGCCTGGGCCTGGTGGGAGCGCTGGCCCACCACGGCATCGCGCTGACCGGCCGGCGCGTGCTGCTGCTGGGCGCGGGCGGGGCGGGCGCCGCGATCGCCGCCGCACTGCTCGACACGGCCATCGCCCGGCTCTCGATCCACGATCTGGGCGACCGCGCCGAGCGTCTGGTCGAGCGGTTGCAGGCCGAGTGCCCACGGCCCCGCCTGCAGTGCGCCAGCGCCGACCCGGTCGGTCACGACCTGATCATCCAGGCCACGCCGCTGGGCATGCGCCGCGAGGATCCGCTGCCGCTCGATGTCGAGCGCATCGAGCCCGGCACGCAGGTCTTCGACATCCTGATGAAATCGGCCACGACGCCGCTGACGCGCGCCTGCGCCGCGCGCGGCCTCGAGGCCCATCCCGGATTCGAGATGCTGGTGCAGCAGGTGCCGGCCTATCTCGAGTTCTTCGGCATGCCGGAGGTGGCCCGCGCGATGCGCGCGGACCTCTCCGGCGTGCGCGATGCAGTCGCCGCCTGAGCGGCTCCCGCCCCCGTCCTTTCCCGCTGTCCCGCTTTCCCGTTCACCCAGGAGACAACCATGAACGTCCTTCGCCGTCTTTCGCTGTCGCTGCTGGCCTCGGCCGCGCTGCTGGCCTGCCACCTCGGTCACGCCGCCGACATCGAGACCCGCACCATCAAGTTCCCCTCGGCCAGCAACAAGGGCCATCCGCAGGTGATGGGCGTCGAGAAGTTCGCCGAGATCGTCGCGGCCAAGACCGGCGGCAAGATCAGCGTCAAGCCCTTCCCCGGAGGCGCGCTGGGCCCGGACCTGCAGACCGTCTCGGCCATGCAGGGCGGCACCATCGAGATGACGGTGATGAACGCCAGCCTGCTGGCGGGCAACGTCAAGGAGATGGCGATCTTCGACTTCCCCTTCCTGTTCGCCAACACGAAGGAGGCCGACGCGCTGGCCGACGGCCCGGTCGGTCGCAAGCTGCTCGACAAGCTGCAGGAGCGCGGCCTGGTGGGCCTGGCCTACTGGGATCTGGGCTTCCGCCACATCCACACCGTGAAGAAGCCGATCACCAAAGCCGATGACTTCAACGGCATGAAGATGCGCGTGATCCCCACGCCGATCTACACCGAGTTCATGAAGGCCATGGGCGCCTCGCCGGTGCCGATGCCCTTCACCGAGACCTACTCGGCGCTGGAGCAGGGCGCGATCGACGGCATGACCAACCCGCTGCTCAACATCCTCGACGGCAAGTACAACGAGGTGTCCAAGCACTTGACGCTGACCAACCACATGTACACGCCGCAGGCGGTCATCGTCAGCAAGAAGTTCTGGGACAAGCTCTCGCCAGTCGAGCAGAAGATCCTGCGCGAGGCGGCCCAGGAGACGGCGCTCTACCAGCGCAAGATCGCCCGTGAGGAGGCCGCCAAGGTGCTGACCGAGCTGAAGAAGCGCGGCATGAGCGTGCACGAGCTGCCCGCCGCCGAGGTCGCCAAGCTGCGCGAGCGCTCCAAGCCGGTGCTGGACAAGTTCACCCGCGAGCTGGGCGAGCCGTTGGTCAGCGAGGTCTACGCGGCTGTCGAGAAGGTGCGCGCCGGCCAGTGATCGGCTCTGGCATGAACTGAAGACGACAAACAAGGAGAGCCGTGATGGCCAAGGTTCTGGACGATTTCTGCCGGCTGCTGGAAGCCGTGATGGGGCTGCTGCTGGCGGCGATGGTGGTGCTGGTGTTCGGCAACGTGGTGCTGCGCTACGCCTTCA
>JBJOPV010000092.1:0-12463 GCA_046050625.1 Pseudomonadota bacterium | reverse complement strand
GTGGTCTGGGGCACCGGGCGGCCGATGCGCGAGTTCCTGTACGTGGACGATCTGGCCGACGCCTGCGTGCACCTGATGGAGCAGGGCTACGACGGCCCGCTGGTGAACATCGGCACCGGCACCGACGTGACGATCCGCGAGCTGGCCGAGACGGTGATGCAGGTGGTGGGCTTCGAGGGCCGGATCGTCTTCGACGACAGCAAGCCCGACGGCACGCCGCGCAAGCTGCTCGATGTCAGCCGGCTGGCCGGCCTGGGCTGGACGGCGAAGACGGCGCTGCGTGACGGCATCCGCCTTGCTTATGAAGCTGCACCCTTCCACCCGAAGCGTGCGAGCTGACTGCGGACGTCTGTCCGCACTCCCTTGTCCCCTATCTATCCATATAGAGAAAGTCATCGCTCCATGTCTTCTCCCAAGGTTGCCCTCATCACCGGCGTCACCGGCCAGGACGGCGCGTATCTGGCCGAACTGCTGCTGAAGAAGGGCTACGAGGTCCACGGCATCAAGCGTCGCTCCAGCCTGTTCAACACCGACCGCATCGACCACCTGTACCAGGATCCGCATGTCGACGGCCGCAAGTTCACGCTGCACTACGGCGACCTGACCGACTCGACCAGCCTGGTGCGCATCATCCAGCAGGTCCAGCCCGACGAGATCTACAACCTGGCGGCGATGAGCCATGTGGCGGTGTCGTTCCAGGAGCCGGAATACACCGCCAACGCCGACGGCATCGGCACGCTGCGCATCCTGGAGGCGATCCGCATCCTGGGCCTGACGAAGAAGACGCGCTTCTACCAGGCCTCGACCTCGGAGCTGTACGGCTTGGTGCAGGAGATTCCGCAGAAGGAGACGACGCCGTTCTACCCGCGCAGCCCTTACGCGGTGGCGAAGATGTACGCCTACTGGATCACGGTCAACTACCGCGAGGCGTACGGCATCTACGCCTGCAACGGTGTGCTGTTCAACCACGAGAGCCCGCTGCGCGGCGAGACCTTCGTGACGCGCAAGATCACGCGGGCCATCGCACGCATCGCGCTGGGGCTGCAGGACTGCCTGTACCTGGGCAACATGAGCGCGCTGCGCGACTGGGGCCACGCGCGCGACTATGTCGAGATGCAGTGGCTGATGCTGCAGCAGGAGAAGCCGGAAGATTTCGTCATCGCCACCGGCGTGCAGTACAGCGTGCGCCAGTTCGTCGAGCGGGCGGCGGCCGAGCTGGGCGTGACGGTGCGCTTCGAGGGCGAAGGCGAGAAGGAAATCGGCATCGTCGAATCGGTGACGGGTGACCGGG
This sequence comes from Pseudomonadota bacterium, assembly GCA_046050625.1. Taxonomy (GTDB): domain Bacteria; phylum Pseudomonadota; class Gammaproteobacteria; order Burkholderiales; family Burkholderiaceae_C; genus Sphaerotilus. Next base: position 11,172 of record JBJOPV010000092.1, on the reverse strand, counting down.
CCAAGTGCAAGGTGGGCGACGTGATCGTCCGTGTCGATCCGCGCTACTACCGTCCGACCGAGGTGGAAACGCTGCTGGGCGACCCGACCAAGGCCAAGGAAAAGCTGGGCTGGGTGCCGACGACCTCGTTCGAGGAACTGGTGCGCGAGATGATCGAGGCGGATTACACCTCGGCGCGCAAGGACAGCCTGGTCAAGCTGGCGGGGTTCCAGGCGTTTGATCATCACGAGTGAAATCTGCGTGAGCCGTGTCCTGTCGAGCGTCTCCTGGCTGTTCTTCGGTCAGGTCGGGCGCATCGCCTCGCAGCTTGTCGGTGTCTCGGTCATCGCGCGGTTGCTGACGCCCGCGGATTTCGGCGTGATCGCGATCGCGCTGATGGTGTCCAACCTGGCGGGGTTGCTGCGCGACATGGGCACCGGACCCGCGGCCATCCGTTCTCCGGATGGCTCGGCCCGTTTTCTCGGCGGCATCTATTCCGTTCAACTGGGCATTGGCCTGATCCTGGCTGCGGTGCTGCTGCTGCTGGCCGGGCCGCTGGCCAGGTTCTACCGGATCGACGCGCTTGAGCGCGTGCTGATCATTTTCTCGGTGGTCTTTCCGCTTTCGGCACTCGGGGGGATCCACCTGATCGTTCTCGAGCGGGCTCAGCGCTATCGCGATATTTCTGCCATCGATCTGTTGGCGTATGTGGGCGGGTTGCTGGTGGCGGTCGCCTTGGCCAGTGCTGGCATCGGGGTCGAGAGTCTGGCCGCTCAGGCTGTTGTCAGCGCGGGGCTCCAGACGGCCTTGCAGCGCCGTGCTGCAGGTCTGGCCCTGCGGCCGACCCATCCTCGCCATGCCCGTTCCGCGGCCGCAGGCTCTCTGGCTGTCACTTCTTTCCATCTGATGAATTACGTGGTCCGCAATTCCGACACGGGTGTCGCGGGGCGGCTGGCCAGCGCCGATTTCGTCGGGACCTATTCGATGGCGGGTCGCATCGCCCAGATGCCGACGCAGCTGATCGGCATGCTGGTGTCGCGTGTCAGCGTGCCGATGCTGTCTGCCGAGGGCGTGGAGCGTGACACGCTGGCGCACAACGCTCAGAGAATGATTGCGGGCACCTTGCTGGCCAGCGCGCTGGTCTGCCTGGTCCTGGTGGCCCTGCGCCAGACCGTGACTGCCCTGCTGTTCGGCGCGCAGTGGCTGGATTCCGTGCCTCCCCAGCTGGTCTGGCTGCTGCCGGCGGCGGCACTGACCTCCACCAGTGCGGTCGTGGTGGGCGTGATGACCGCCTTCGGTGCGACCGTCGCGCTGACTCGCACGGGCGTGCTCAGTGCCATCGCGCATGCGCTGGCGTTGCTGGCGGGGCTGTCCGTCGACGTGCGCTGGTTGCCGGCATCGATTCTGGCGTCGGCGCTGATGGCGCTGGGCATCGCGCTGCTCCAGCTGCGGGCGGTGCAGGCGGATCGGTCGATGGCCCCGGTGCGCCTGATGCCGCTGGTGCCCGTCGTGCTGCTGCTGATCGCCTGCGCGCTGTGGAGCGATACGCTGCTTCTGGCTGCTGTCGGATCCGAGCCGATGCGCCAGATCGGCCTCGAGCTGCTGGAGGCGTGTGCTGTCGCGCTGCTGCTGTCGGCGCTGGCGGCCGGGCAGTGGCGTGCCTGGCGTCGCCGGCCGACCCTTGATCCGGAGTCCGCCCCTGAGCGGAAGACCGCATGAATGCATCCTTCCGCGGGCAGGTCTCGGTCGTCATTCCGACCTGTCGTCGCCATGACAGTCTCGCCTTGGCCGTGCGCTCCGCGCTGCTGCAGGGTGATGCGATCCGCGAAGTGCTGGTCGTCGACGACAACCGCCGCCCTGAGGATGAGGGCAAGGTGCGGGCTGTGCTGGCCTCGATCGGCGATCCGCGGCTGGTGTACCTGCGCAATCGGGGCGAGCCAGGTGGGTCGGCGTCTCGCAATATCGGCATCCACCAGGCCAGCGCGCCCGTGCTGGCTTTCCTGGACGATGACGACCAGTGGCTGCCCGGCAAGATCGACGCCCAGCTGGCGGCGATGACGCCCGACATGGCGGGCATCGACTGCGGTTATGTCGAGTGCGACGAGACCTGGGGACTGATGCTCGAGATCCGCGGCGAGGCCCGGATGCGCCGCCAGGCGGACCTGCTGGCGGGCTACTGTCCGACCAGCACCAGTCTGGTGATGCTGCGCCGGGATGTCGCGCTGCAGGCCGGGCTGTTCGACGAGGGGCTGGCCAGCTTCGAGGATTACGACTTCTGGGTCCGATGCGCGGCTTTCGGTGCCTTCGCCACCCTCGAGGGGCCGCATTGTCTCTATGTCCAGCACGCGGGCTACCGGCTCAGCGTGGCAACCGATGCCCGGCTGAGAGGTCTGGACGAGTTCCTGTCGCGCTGGGGCGATCGGATGGGCTCGGCCGGCGAGGTCGCCGCGCTGCGCCGTCACTGGCGGCTGGTGGCGATGGCGACCAATGCCCGGCGCACCTTGCCGAGCGACCGGATCGAGTCCCTGGGCTTCGCGCTGCGGGCCTTGCGCACCGATCCTGGCCGTCAGCACGGCTGGCAGCCCCTGCTGTTCGCGCTGGCGGGCTTTCCTCTCGCGCGTCGGCTGTCTCGGCGGCGCAATGCGGCACGCAACCTGCCTGAGCGCCAGTCCACCTGGCTGCGTCGCTACCAGGCGGCCCTTGCGGCGGGTGATCCCGGTGCGGCGACGATGACATGGCCGACATGAACAGCATCGCTCTGACGATGTCCGAGCCGGGGCTCGGTCCGGCTCCGCGAAGGGGCGCGGCCATCCGACGACCACATGAGGTCATGGCTGCACTGGTCCTGTTCGTCGGTCTGAGTGCTGCCAACGCGATGGGGGGGCTGCTGCAGCTGGCTTTCTTCGGCCTGTGCCTGGGGGTGCTGCTGCTGCGTCGGCATCGGGTGCCTCTGGCCCTGATGGGCGGCGTGGTGCTGTGCGGCATGATCGCGACCCTCACCAGTCTGCGAGGCGAGCCGGGCATCGCGCCGCTGCTGCGTTTCGTGCGGCCTTTTGTCGAGGGCTATCTGCTGGCGATCCTGCTCTACCACGGCTGCCGCATCCGGACGTTGACGTCGCTGCTGGCCGCCTTGGCGGGCTATGTGCTGATCGAGCTGTTCTGCGCCCTGGCGATGGCCGCCTTGCCCGAGTTGCGTTCCGCACTGCTCGACCAGTGGTACGGCGATGATTCCTATGATGGACAGGCCTTCCAGGCCGCGCTGCTGTTTCGTGGCTTCGGCGTATCGAGGCATCACCTGTTCGGTCTTCCGCTGGCGCTGGGCATCGTCGGCGTGCTGCTGCTGGTCGGCGCCAGCCTGGAGGCTCGCCGGTCGCGACGGTGGCTGCTGACGGCCGCCGCTGCAGGCTGTGCGCTGCTGATCCTGCCCAATGCGCGGGTCGGGCTGGTGCCGCTGCTGATCTGCTACGCACTCGGCGTCAGTCTCTTCTTCCGTTTCTGCTATCTGCGGCAGATCCTGGTGCTGGCCGGTCTGGGCGTGCCGCTGCTGCTGCTGCTGGTGCGCCTCTACCTGGGTGACGCCGGCGAGGCGCTGATCGACTGGATGCTCGAGGGCGTGATGCAGTTCATCGATCCCTCTCAGGCTGCCGACGTGACGACGGTCAGCGACCTGGGGAGCATGGTCATCCTGCCTGCCGAGCCTCTGGCCTGGCTGATCGGCGACGGGCGCATCTGCCAGCCCGGCGAGGGCTGCTACTCCGACATCGGCTGGATTCGGCTGCTGCAGGAAGGCGGCCTGCTGCTGGCCGTGCCGGTGGCCCTGCTTTATCTGGGGGTGATGCTGCAGATCCATGCGGGGCTGCGCAGGCTCGGCATGAATCGTCCGGTGCGCCGGGTACGTTCCTCGCGTGACCTGCTGCTGTGGGTGCTGCTGCTGACCTTCGTGCTGGCGACGATCAAGGGCGAGGCCTATGCCCCGAACGATTATTCCCGCCTGCTGATGATGCTGGCGGTGCTGATGCACCAGCGACCCGGGCGGCGCCGACGCGCTCGCGCTCTCTCCTCGATTTCCTCGACGACGTGATCAGGCATTTCCTCAACTTCCTGCTGCGATGGCTGCCGCCGTCGCGACTGTTCGCGCTGCGGCGCTGGCTGCTTCGCCGTGCAGGCATCGAGCTGGCCGACGATGTCAGCTTCTGCGGTGGCGGCTGGATCTACGGTCCTGGCCGGCTGAGCATCGGTGCGGGCAGCTGGCTCAGCCCCGGGGTGATTGTCCATACCCATGCGCAGGCGCCGATCGTCATCGGCCAGCAATGCGACATCGGCCACGGCGTCGAGTTCGTTCCCGGCAGCCATCGCATCGGCCCGCGCGAGCGCCGTGCTGGCGAGGGCACGGCACGGCCCATCGAGATCGGTGATGGCTGCTGGATCGGTGCACGCACCGTCATCCTGGGCGGCGTGCGCATCGGGGCCGGCAGCGTGGTCGCGGCCGGCAGCGTGGTCACCCGCGATGTGCCGGACAACGTGCTGGTCGCCGGTGTGCCGGCGCGGGTCAAGCGGGCACTGGACAGATGAGCGGCGCTCCGTCTCGTCATGACCGCCCGGTGGTGCTGGTGGTGTGCAATGCGCTCGACGATGTCACCCGCATGGAGCGGCGCATCACCACCGACAGCCCGGCGGCTTCGCGCAAGGTCTTCCTGATGGCCCAGGCCCTGCGGCTGGCCGGCGTCCAGCCGGTCGTGCTGAGCCTGGGTCGTGGTCGGGCCGATGGCTCGGGAGACGCCTTCGCGGCGAAGGTGTGCCGCGTGGGCGGCGTGCCGACGATCTATGCGCCTTTCTCTCACCGGCGGGGACTGTCGGAACTGCTGTCTCTGCTGGGTCTGCTCAAGCCCCTGCGGCGGCTTGCCCGACATCCGCGGCGGGCCGTGATCTTCTACAACCGCATTCCGGCCTACCTGCCGCTGCTGCGCGCGGCCTCTCGCCTGGGCTATCGCAGCGTTCTCGATCTGGAGGATGGCGAAGTCACTGCCGGTCGGTCTCTGAAGGAGCGCCTGGCCCGGATCGTTCCGGCCCAGTTCGATCGCCATTGCCGCGATGGTGCGCTGCTGGCGTGCAGCGCGCTCGAGGCGATGACCACCGTCCGTCCGGTGCACTGCTACTACGGCACGGCGGTCGGTGATGTCGACGTGCCGCGCTGGCAGACCGACCGGATCACCTGCCTGATGTCGGGCACGCTGGCGCCGGACACGGGGGCTCCGCTGCTGATCGAGGCGATTCGGCGTCTGCGGGCGCGCCAGCCGGACTGGGCGGCCGCGCTGTGCTTCGAGGTCACGGGCAAAGGCGAGAGCCTGGCCGCGTTCGAGCAGCTGGCGGCCGAGCCCGGGCTGCCTCGGGTGCGTGTGCATGGTCGCACCTCCGATGCCCGGTACCTCGAGATCCTGCGCGGCTGCGAGATCGGGCTGGCCCTCAAGCCGGTTGGCGGTGCGCTGGCCGACACCACCTTCCCGTCGAAGGTCATCGAGTTCGCCGGCTCCGGGCTGCTGGTGCTGTCGACCGACATCAGCGACGTGCGCCGACTGCTCGGCGAAGGTGCGCGCTATCTCGAGCGCAACGATCCCGAACTGCTGATCGAGCGGCTGGCCGCGATCGCGACGGATCGGGAGGCTGCTGCGCGCTGCGCTCGCCTGGGCCGTCAGACGGCCGAGCGCCACTGCGCACCCTCACGTGCAGGCGAAGACCTGCGTCAGTTCCTCTTCGGGGAGACGGCATGAGAGCGCAAGTCACAAAAATAGTGGCATGGAGTCCAGTTCTGACTGATCACCAAGCCTTTACATATCAAGAGCTTTCTCGCCAGAGCGGCTTGCCTGTCGTTGTTCAGGTGGCCAGGCTCGAAGATGAGGCGCGCCGAGCACAAGGCTGGACTGATACGCGCGTTACGGATGTCGAGCGTCAATTAATACCAAGACGTAATTTTTTAAAATATGGCATCAAGTATATGTTGTCAAATAGACAACAGGTGCACATATTTGGTAGTGCGTTTGAAAATTGGAGGATGATGATTATCCTTTGGTTTGCGTCATTGTTGCGAGTTGAGTTTTACATTATTTCGGAGCCATATTCTCGGGTTGCTTTTGGTTACTTGGGTGATGGTTCTTCTCTCTCTGGTAGGCTTAAGGCATTTTTTAGGCCTATTTTGTATAAGTTTTATTCCAAGGTTATTTGCAGAGGAATCTCGGGGTTATTTGCCATATCGCGACGGGCGGTCGAGCAGTACATGAAATCTGGGATCCCTCCGGAGAAATTATTTCCTTTTGGATATTTCGTTCCGAGTGAGCGGATTGATCAGAATGTCGCTTCTGCGATTCGCGCCGCACAGCCATGTTCCTTGAGAGTTGTTTTTTTGGGGAGTCTGATAAAAATCAAAGATATTCCGACACTCTTGGCGGGGGTTTGTCGTGCTGTTGAGTTGGGCGCATCTGTGCGACTCGATGTTTATGGTCCGGGTGATGCGTCACAATTTGATTTTGGTGTTGATAATGTGCGCTATCTGGGGAAAGTACCTTTTGGCAAAGCGCAGGACTATCTGGGTGGATATGACCTTCTGGTGCTGCCCAGCCACTATGACGGCTGGGGTGTCGTCGTCAACGAGGCGCTGTGCGCTGGCGTGCCGGTGCTGTGCAGCGATCAGGTCGGTGCGCGGGTGCTGGTGGAGACTTTTGGCGCCGGGCAGGTCTTTGCCCGTGGCGACGAGCAGGCCCTGGCTGATCTGCTCGTGACGCTGGCGAACCGGCCTGAGCGACTGCAGGCGATGAAGTCGGCCTGCGCCACCGCCGCCGAGGCCATCCAGCCCGCACGGGCCGCCGCCTACATGCTGGAGGTGCTGTCAGCCGAGCCGGCTGCACGTGCCGCCATTCCTTCCCCCTGGTACCGGACTGCCTGATCGATGACCGTCGCCATCTCCCGCCGTCCCCCGGTTCGGCTTCACCTCACCAACGTCGCCGGTGCGGGCGCCTCCCAGCTGCTGCAGTCGCTGCTGCCGGCGCTGGAGCGCGATCCGGGCGTCATGGTCGAGCGCATCGAGCTGCCCGACCGCGGCAAGCTGGCCGACTACCGCAGCAGCAGCCCGACCACGGTGGCGCAGGTCTACCGCCGGCGTCTGCCCAATGCGCTGTCCCGGATGCTCGAGTGCACCTGGCTGGCCGGTCGCTTCGACGGCGAGTCGCCGCTGCTGGTGCTGGGCGATCTGCCACTGCGCTGCCGCGGACCGCAGACGGTGTTCGTGCAGACGCCCAACCTGCTCAAGCCGGCGCGGGCGCGCTTCGGCGCCGATGGCATCAAGTACTGGATCTCGCGCACGCTGTTCCGGCTGGGCATGGACCGGGTGCGCGCCTTCATCGTGCAGACCGACGTGATGCGCGACGCGCTCGAGCGCAGCTATCCCGGGGTGGCCGGGCGGGTGCATGTGATCGCCCAGCCGGTGCCGACCTGGCTGCTGCACAGCGGACTGAAGCGTCAGGCCCGGGCGCGTGCACCCGGGCAGGCGCTGGACCTGATCTATCCGGCCGCCGGCTATCCCCACAAGAACCATGCGCTGCTGTCGCGTCTCGAGGCCGGCGCCGGCTGGCCGGTCGAGCAGCTGGTCCTGACCCTGGATGCCGCCGTGCATCCCGCGCCTGGGCTGTCCTGGGTGCAGTGCCGCGGCTTCCTGTCTCCCCAGGCGATGATCGCCGCCTATTCGCAGGTCGATGCGCTGCTCTTCCTGTCCAAGGACGAGAGCTACGGCTTCCCGCTGGTGGAGGCGATGTTCGTCGGCCTGCCCGTCGTCTGTCCTGACCTGCCGTATGCCCGCACGCTGTGCGGCGATCACGCCTTCTATTTCGATCCCGATCAGCCTGAATCGCTGCGCCAGGCGCTCCTGGCGCTGCAGTCGCGGCTGGCGCAGGGCTGGTGGCCGGACTGGCGTGACCGCCTGGCCGGCATGCCGCCCGACTGGGAAACCGTGGCCCGCCGCATGCTGGCGGTGACCTGTGCCGAGGAAGCGGCGAAGCCATGAAGATCACGCTCATCACCGTCTCCTACAACAGCGCCGCGACCCTCGGCGACACGCTGCGCTCGGTGGCCGAGCAGACCCATCCGGACATCGAGCACATCGTCATCGACGGGGGATCGAAGGACGGCACGCTCGACATCGTGCGCGAGCAGGGCCAGCGGGTCAGCCTGTGCGTGTCCGAGCCCGACCGTGGCATCTACGACGGCATGAACAAGGGCCTGAGGCGCGCCAGCGGCGAGTTCGTGGGCTTCCTGAACGCCGACGATGTGCTGGCCGATCCCGAGGCGATCGCGCGCATGGCGAGCCTGCTGGAGCGCAGCCCGCAGGCAGACGCGCTCTATGCCGATCTGGTCTACGTGAAGGCCGACGATCTGCAGGCCGTCGTGCGGCACTGGCACAGCGGCGTGTTCGCACGGGCCTCGCTGCGGCGCGGCTGGATGCCGCCGCATCCGACCTTCTACCTGCGGCGCTCGCGGCTGACCGACATTGGCGAATTCGACATTCGCCTGCGCATTGCGGCCGACTACGATTTCATGCTGCGCTGCCTGTCGCGCCCGGATTTTTCCGTGGTCTACCTGCCCGGCATCCTGGTCAGAATGCGCACCGGCGGCGCCAGCAATCGCTCTCTGCAGGCGCTGGTTCGCAAGAGTCGTGAGGATCTGGGGGCGATGCGGCGCAGCGGGGTGGGCGGCATCGGAACACTGATCTGCAAGAATCTGCGCAAGATTCCGCAGTTCATGCGCGCATCCAGCCAGAAGACCGGCTGAATGCGCCCCGGGCTTGCGCGCCGGCTGTATCGGCAGCGCAACAAGTGACGCGTGACATTTTCCGGTTCTGCAATCAGCGCGAACATGTCTTTACACCTCGCGCTTGCATCGCTTTGAGCGCCCCGGCATCTTCGAACCGTGACCGATTGCGCATGAGCGCGCCCCTGCGCCCCAGGGAGACAAGCGGGGCGGGGCGCCGAGAACATCTCCCAGCAGAAGGATCGACTGCATGCTGTTTTTGATTGTTTCATTTCTGGCCGCCTTCGTCGTGACGCTGCTGGTGGTGCGCTCGTCGGCGCATCACGCGCATCTGTCCGGTGACACCGACAAGGACCAGCCGCAGAAATTCCACGCGCGCGTCGTGCCGCGGGTCGGCGGCATCGGCATCCTGGTGGGGGTGCTGGGCGGCACGCTGCTGGCCATCGGCCGCGGCGTGGCCGAGTGGCCGCTGCTGGCGGTGCTGGTGGGCTGCAGCCTGGTGGCTTTCGGTGCGGGCCTGGTCGAGGACTTCACCAAGCGCGTGACCCCGAAGCAGCGCCTGCTGGCGACCATCGTCGCCGCTGCGCTGGCGGTCTGGCTGGCGGGGGCGATCATCTCGCGCACCGGCATTCCGGGCGTCGACAGCCTGATGCTGGTCGCCGGCTTCCCGATGGCGCTGACGCTGCTGGCCGTGGCCGGCGTGGCCAACTCGGTCAACATCATCGACGGCTTCAACGGGCTGGCCTCGATGTGCGTGGCGATCATGTTCGCGGCGCTGGCCTATGTCGCCTTCCAGGTCGGCGACGAGGTGATCATGGTGGCCGCGCTGATCGGGCTGGGCGCGGTGCTGGGCTTCTTTGTCTGGAACTATCCGCTGGGCCTGATCTTCCTGGGCGATGGCGGGGCCTACTTCCTGGGCTTCTGGGTGGCCGAGCTGGGCATCTTGCTGGTGCACCGCAACCCGGAGGTCTCGCCGGTCTTTCCGCTGCTGCTGTGCGCCTATCCGATCTTCGAGACGCTGTTCACCATGTACCGCCGCCGCGTGGTGCGCGGCCGCCCGGTCGGGCTGCCCGATGCCACGCATCTGCACAGCCTGATCTACCGCCGTCTGATGCGCTGGGCCATCGGCAAGCGCGATGCGGCCAACATGCTGCGCCGCAACTCGATGACCTCGCCCTATCTGTGGGCGCTGTGCTCGCTGTCGGTGGCGCCGGCGGTGCTGTGGTGGGACGAGGGCCGGGTGCTGTCGATCTGGCTGCTGATGTTCTGCGGCCTCTACCTGGTGGTCTACCGCGCGATCGTGCATTTCCGCACGCCGCGCTTCCTGGTGCGCAAGGCCGACCACTGGGCGGCGCCGGTGGCCGAGCACTGAGCCTCTGCGCTCCGGTGGCGTCCGGCGTGCGGTTACGATCGGAGCCTTCCGAATCGTGCCCGCCGCCGGGTCTGCTCCCTTGAATCCCTCTCTCTCCGATCTCCAGTCCGCCCGCGTCCTTGTCGTCGGCGACGCGATGCTCGACCGCTACTGGTTCGGCGCCGTCGAGCGCATCTCGCCGGAGGCGCCGGTGCCGGTGGTGCGCGTCTCGCGCGAGGAGGAGCGCCTGGGCGGCGCGGCCAACGTCGCGCTCAACGTCAAGACGCTGGGCGCGCAGTGCACGCTGCTGACGGTGGTGGGCGACGACGAGCCGGCGCGCTCGCTGCGCCGCCTGCTCGAGGCCCAGGGCATCACCACGGTGCTGGGCAGCGACCCCAAGCTCTACACCATCGTCAAGCTGCGCGTGATTGGCCGCTCGCAGCAGCTCATCCGCGTCGACTTCGAGAACCAGCCCGAGCACGAGGTGCTGCAGCAGATGCTGGCCGACTACGAGCGGGTGCTGCCGGACCACGACGCGGTGCTGTTCTCCGACTACGGCAAGGGCGGCCTGACCCACATCCCGCGCATGATCGAGCTGGCGCGCGCCGCCGGCAAGCCGGTGCTGGTCGACCCGAAGGGCAGCGACTACAGCCGCTATGCCGGCGCCACGACGCTCACGCCCAACCGCGCCGAGCTGGCCCAGGTGGTCGGCCTGTGGCGCGACGAGGCCGACCTGCACCGCCGCGCGCACGCGCTGCGCGAGGAGCTGGGCCTGGACGGCCTGGTGCTGACGCGCTCGGAAGACGGCATGTCGCTGTTCGAGGCGGTCGACGGCCAGCCGACGCATTTCCAGGTGCCGGCCCAGGCGCGCGAGGTCTTCGACGTGACCGGCGCGGGCGACACCGTCATCGCCACGCTGGCGGCGCTGCTGGCCTGCGGCATGAGCCTGCGCGACGCGGTGCCGCTGGCCAACCGCGCCGGCAGCATCGTCGTGGGCAAGTTCGGCACCGCCAGCTGCAGCTTCGAGGAACTCTTCGGAAAGGAAACGG
>JBJOPV010000091.1:0-12914 GCA_046050625.1 Pseudomonadota bacterium | reverse complement strand
GAGGAGCGGCTTGCGCGCTTCATGCAGGCCGGCGTCGAGGGCATCGTCTTTCACCGCGACGGCCACATCGTCGATGCCAATCCGGCGCTGTGCACGCTGATCGGCCAGTCGCTGCACGAGCTGCTGGGGCGGCCGCTGCTGGGCCTGATCGCACCCGAGTTCCAGCCCCGGCTGGCGCGCCGGCTCGATGCGCAGGAGGACCTGTGCATCGAGACCAGCCTGATCGCGAAGGACGGTCGGCGCATCCCCGTCGAGCTGATCGAGCGCGGCACGCTGCAGCGCGGCGAGCCGATGCGCATGACGGTGCTGCGCGACATCCGCGAGCGCCGCGACGTGCAGGACCAGCTGCACTACCTGGAGCATCACGATGCACTGACCGGCCTGGCCAACCGCCACGCGCTGTTCAGCCAGCTCGAGCACCTGATGGTCGCGGCCCGGGCCTCCGACACCCGGCTGGCGCTGCTGTTCATCGATCTCGACCATTTCAAGCGGGTCAACGACTCGCTCGGCCATGCCGCGGGCGATGCGCTGCTGAAGACCCTGGCCAGCCGCCTGGGCGAGCGGGTGCGCAGCACCGACCGGGTGGCGCGCTTCGGCGGCGACGAGTTCATCGTGCTGCTGCCCGGCGTGCGCAATCGCGAGGCGGTCGCCCACGTGGCGCGCAAGCTCATCGAGGCGCTGGCCTGTCCGGTTCGGATCACCGGCTCGTCGCAGGACATCTCGATCACGCCCTCGATCGGCATCGCGGTCTATCCGGACGACGGCGACACGCCCGATGTGCTGATCCAGCACGCTGACGCGGCACTGCACGCGGCCAAGGCGCATGGCCGCGCCCACAGCGTCTTCTTCGAGCCGCGCCAGGTCAGCCTGGCACGGGACAACCTGGTGCTGGAGGGCGAGCTGGGCCAGGCCATCGTGCACGAGGAGTTCGCACTGCTGTTCCAGCCCCAGGTCTGTGCCCGGGACGGCCGCTTTGTCGGCGTCGAGGCGCTGATCCGCTGGAACCATCCCGAGCGCGGCCTGCTGGTGCCTGACGCCTTCATCGCGCTGGCCGAGCAGCACCGGCTGATCGTGCCGATCGGCGCTTGGGTGCTGCGCGAGGCGGCGCGCCAGGCGCGCCTGTGGCATGAGGCCGGACTGCCGCTGACGGTGGCGGTCAACCTGTCGACGCTGCAGTTCCAGACGCCCGACTTCGTCGCCTCGATCGAACGCCTGCTGGCCACGACCGCCCTGCCCCCCGGCTGGCTGGAGCTCGAGCTGACCGAGCGCATGCTGATGGACGACGTGCCGGGCGCGCTGGCCCGGCTGGCGCAATTGCGTCAGCTCGGGGTCAAGCTCTCGGTCGACGACTTCGGCACCGGCTATTCCTCGCTGAGTCACCTGAAGGAGCTGCCGATCGACAAGATGAAGATCGATCGCTCCTTCGTGCGGGAGCTGCCGCATCAGCGCGAATCGGCTGCGATCGCCAGCGCGATCATCGAGCTGGCGCGCGGCCTGGGCCTGACCGTCGTGGCCGAGGGGGTCGAGACCGAGGCGCAGCGCGAATTCTTGCTGGCGCACGGCTGCGACCAGCTGCAGGGCATGGGCATCGGGGCCCCGATGGATGTCGCCGGGCTGGCACGCTGGCAGGCAGCACGCAGCCCCGCTGCTCAGCCGTCAGGGAACTCCTGAGCCCCCAGGCGCAGCAGGCCCTCGAAGATCAGCGTATCGACCAGCTCGAAGGGCAGCTCGGTCTCCGGTGCGAGCTTGACGGCCGCGCCACCACCCATCAGCAGCGCGGGCGCCATGCCACAGCGGCGCAGCAGATGGCGATGCATGCGCTCGATCGCACCGGCAATGCCATAGGTGCCCCCGCTCATCAGCGCGTCACTGGTGTTGTCCGGAAACTCGCGCACCTCGCCGGTCGGCACCTTCAGCCCGGCCGTGCCCGATTCCAGCGCCTTGAGCATCAGTCCGAAGCCCGGCAGGATCAGCCCGCCCAGGAAGCGACCCTCGGCATCCATGGCATCGATGGTGACCGCTGTCCCGACCATGACCACCAGGGCCGGGCGTGCCGGACCGGTGGCCAGCACCCGGGCCCGGGCACCGATGAGCGCCAGCCAGCGATCCGAGCCCAGCCGGGCCGGATGCTCATAGCCGTTGATCACGCCAGCACCCTGAGGCTGCGACACCACCCAGCGCGGCGTCAGGTCCCACAGGTCGAGCTGCTCCTCGGCGCGACGGCGCACGCCCTGGCCAGCCACTGCACAGCCCAGCATGCGCTCGGGCGCGGGCAGCCGGGCCCAGTCCTCCTCGGCCAGCCGGTCAATGGCCTCGAGAAAGACCGCCCCGTGCGCGATCAGGAGCGCCTCGGGCCGAGGCGCCTCGTACAGGCCCCACTTGAGGCGCGTGTTGCCGATGTCGATGACCAGGAAACTCATGAGAACGCCACAGGACGACAGAGATCGGGGATCGGAACGCCAGCCCGCCCGAGCAGACTCAGGCGGCCAGCAGCGACTCGACGCGCAGCAGCTGCTCGCGCATCTCGCCCTGCGGCCGCACGCGCTGCAGTCGCGCCTGCACATCCGGCAGCAGGGCTCGCAATTCTGCGCGAGAGCGGGCGCGTCTGACCCTCAGCATCATCACGGCTCCGAAAACCGGGGCATGGGTCCGCAGCAGGGCCAGCAGCAGCTGGCGGGCTTGCGCGAAGGTGCCGTCGCCAGCATCAAGCCGCGCCAGTTCGGTGTCGCTGACCACGCCGCCCGGGCTGACGGTGTCTGGTCCGTCGAGGGGCATCGGCGCGGTCGGCGGTGGCCCGATGACGATCAGGCCCAGCGCGAACAGCTCGTCGATGTAGCCGCGCGGCACGCCGCAGCGCCGGCCCTGCTCGACCACCTCCTCGAGAGTGCGCTGTCCGTCGACCAGCAGCAGCAGCAGCCGGTGGCGCTGCGACAGGCGCTGCTCGCGGGCCGCCATCTCGGCGTGGCCGGCCGCTGTCTTGCACGGAATGCCCAAGGATGCCTCCGGCCGGTGTCGGCGCGATGCAGAGCCATCGTCATTCCGCACACGGCATCAACCGATTGTGCGACCAAAACTGTCGGATCGCACCGTCAGAGCCCTGACATGCTGTTTCAGATTGGCACAAGAAAAAACCCGACGGGGTACCGTCGGGTCAGGTCTGCACAAGGCACATGCGTCACGGGCGTGACAGTCGCCAATCCGCAATGTTTCGTTTGAGCAACACTCTGCGCTGGCGATCCCATGGGCTGGCCCTGCTCGGACTCAGGCCGCGTCCTTCTCGACATGCGCCTGCTTGTGGTACAGGAACTCGAGCACCGCCTCGCGCGAAGCCAGGTAGCCGGCGTCGTGCGCCATCTCCAGGCGCGGGCGGAACTGCTCGCGGATCGGCGGCAGCGGCACCGCGTGGATCTCGCCGATGGTGGCCGCCGGGCCGTTGGTCAGCATGACGATGCGGTCCGACAGCAGCACCGCCTCGTCGACATCGTGCGTGACCATCATGACGGTCGAGCCGGTGGTGGCAACGATCTTCATCATCTCGTCCTGCAGCTTGGCGCGGGTCAGCGCGTCCAGCGCGCCGAAGGGCTCGTCCATCAGCAGCATCTTCGGCTCCATCGCCAGCGCCCGGGCAATGCCCACGCGCTGCTTCATGCCGCCGGAGATCTCGCCCGGACGCTTGTCCCGGGCGTGGCTCAGGTTGACCAGCTCCAGCGCCGCCAGCGAGCGCTCGCGCAGCCGGGCCTTGTTCTCGGTCGCGCCGAACACCCGCTCCACCGCCAGGTAGACGTTCTCCATGCAGGTCAGCCACGGCAGCAGCGAATGGTTCTGGAACACCACCGCGCGCTCCGGGCCCGGCCCTTTCAGCTCGCGGTCATCGAGCAGCAGCACGCCCGAAGTCGGCGTCGTCAGGCCAGCGACCAGGTTCAGCAGCGTCGACTTGCCACAGCCGGAGTGACCGATCAGCGAGATGAACTCGCCACGCGCCACCTCCAGGTGAATATCGCGCAGCGCAACGAAGGTGCCCTTCTTCGTGGGGAAGGACATGCCGACGTTCTCGATGCGCAGGAAGCGCTGGCTGCGGGTGTCCGTGGGGGCTTGGCTCATGATGCGATGTCCCGGAAGGAGAAGAAGGAGGTCAGGCGTAGTCGAAGCGACGGGCGATGGCCATCAGCAGGGCCTCGAGCGCCAGGCCCACGCCGCCGATGACGAAGATCGCGATCAGGATGTGCGCGACGTTGAGGTTGTTCCACTCGTCCCACAGCCAGAAGCCGATGCCCTGCCCGCCCGTCAGCATCTCGGCGGCGACGATCACCAGCCAGGCGGTGCCCACCGCCAGCCGGATGCCGGTCAGCATGTAGGGCAGGACGGCCGGGAACAGGATCTTGCGGATGATCGTCAGCTCCGACAGGTTCAGCACACGCGCGACGTTGAGGTAATCCTGCGGCACCTGCCGCACCCCCACCGCGGTGTTGATGACCATCGGCCAGATCGAGCAGATGAAGATCGTCCAGATCGCCGCCGGATTGGCCGCCTTGAACACCATCAGGCCGATCGGCAGCCACGCCAGCGGCGAGACCGGCCGCAGCAGGCTGATGATCGGGTCGAGCATCTGGTTGAAGAAGGCGAAGCGCCCGATCAGGAAGCCCAGCGGAATGCCCACCAGCGCCGCCAGGCCGAAACCCACGCCCACGCGCTGCAGCGAGGCCAGCACGTTCCAGCCGATGCCCTGATCGTTCGGCCCATTGACATAGAACGGGTCCGCGAACAGCTTGACCGCAGCCTCCCAGACCGCCAGCGGTCCGGGCAGCTGCTTGTCGCCGCTGTGCGCCACCGCCTGCCACACCAGCAGGAGGAACGCGAAGCCGAGCACCGGCGCGGCGATGCGGGTCATGGTGCGCAGGCGCTGGGCACGGGCCAGGGCCTCGGCCTGAGCCTTCATGCGGGCCTGGGTCTCGGCGTCAAGCACCGGCGCGACCGAAGCGGCGGCCGGGATCGCCGGCGCGGTCGACGCGGCAGATGCGGCGACGGACAGGGTGGCGGCATTCATGTCGTGAACCTCCTGGGACGGGGACAGGTCGTCTCGTGTCGTCGCGGACCGCGCTCAGGCGGCCCGGATCTTGAAGCCGGCGGCGTACTTCGCCGGATTCGTGCCGTCCCAGACGACGCCATCGATCATCTTGCTCGAGCGCATGTCGCTCTTGGGAACGTTGATCTTCAGCTGCGCGGCGGCCTGCTTGTACAGATCGGTCTTGTTGATGGCCTTGGCCACGGCCAGGTAGTCGGGGTCGGACTTCAGCAGGCCCCAGCGGCGATGCTGGGTCAGGAACCACATGCCATCCGACAGGTAGGGGTAGTTGACCGCACCGTCGTTGAAGAACTTCATGTGGTTCGGGTCATCCCAGGTCTTGCCCAGGCCGTTCTGGTAGCGGCCCAGGATGCGCTGGTTGATCGCGTCGACCGAGGTGTTGACATACGACTTCTCGGCGATGACCTCGGCCATCTTCGTCTTGTTCTGCAGACCGGTGTCGATCCAGCGGCTGGCCTCCAGGATGGCCATGACCATGGCGCGGGCGGTGTTGGGGTTCTTCTGCACGAACTCGGCCGTGGTCCCCAGGACCTTCTCGGGGTGGTCTTTCCAGATGTCCTGCGTGGTCGCCGCCGTGATGCCGATGCCGTCGATGATGGCGCGGTGATTCCACGGCTCGCCGACGCAGAAGCCGTCCATGTTGCCCACGCGCATGTTGGCGACCATCTGCGGCGGCGGCACGGTGATGACCTTGCCGTCGGTCATCGGGTTGATGCCGTTGGAGGCCAGCCAGTAGTACAGCCACATCGCGTGGGTGCCGGTCGGGAAGGTCTGCGCAAAGGTGTATTCACGCGGCTCGGCCTTCATGACCTTGGCGAGGCCGGCGCCATCGACCGCGCCCTTGTCGGCCAGCTTCTTCGACAGCGTGATCGCCTGACCGTTGTGGTTCAGGGTCATCAGCACGGCCATGTCCTTCTTGGGGCCGCTCACGCCCAGGTGCACGCCGTAGACCAGGCCATAGAGCACATGGGCGGCGTCGAGCTCGCCATTGACCAGCTTGTCGCGCACGGAAGCCCAGGAGGACTCCTTGGAGGCAATGATCTTGATGCCGTACTTCTCGTCGAACTTCATGACCGACGCCATCACCACCGAGGCGCAATCGGTCAGCGGGATGAAGCCGATGCGCACTTCCTTCTTCTCGGGGGCATCGGAGCCGTTGGCCCAGGCCCCCCCAGGCAGGGCGACCGCGCTGCCTGCGGCCGTCACGGCGGCGGCACGCTGGATGAAGTCGCGTCGGGACGGGTTGACAGGAATCGAGGGCGTCGTCATGGGAATCTCTCTCCAGGGGAAGAATCGGGGACGGCAAAAAAAAGCGGCGTCACGATCGTTGTCCGACACCCGGCTTGCGCCGGTCATCGGGACGATCGGACGCCGTTGTCCAAAAATGTCCCACCTAGTGAAGCCCCGTCGCCGAGGCCTCGATGCATGTATTGCAGGGACCGTGCCAACCCCGGAAAACCCGGGAAACCGGCGATCTTTCGTGCCGAAACGCGCACCACGGACCGGGCCGGCAATGCCGACAGCCAGCCCGGCGCACCATCGACAGGCGCGCACCAGACGAAGCGCACGCGGATGAAGCGCCATGATGCAAGTCGATGCATGACGGTCATGCCCTGTGGCCGTGCATTTCGCTGCAGATCGGTGCGCCAGCCCGTCAGACCGTTCAGGATCAGTGCAACAAGGGTTCACCCCAAATTACGTTTACGTAAACGTCAACAGAAAATCGAGGTCCGGATGTCCCTCGGAGCCCTCAGATGACCGATCTCGCCGCCGACCACCAGGCCCTTGCGAACCACCGCCCGACGAACAAGGTGCGCTTCGTCACCGCCGCGAGCCTGTTCGACGGCCACGACGCCTCGATCAACATCATGCGGCGCATCCTGCAGGGCATGGGCTGCGAGGTGATCCACCTGGGGCACAACCGCTCGGTGGACGAGGTGGTGACCGCCGCGCTGCAGGAGGACGTGCAGGGCATCGCGGTCAGCAGCTATCAGGGCGGCCACGTCGAATACTTCAAGTACATGGTCGAGCTGCTCAAGGCCAGAGGCGGCGCCCATATCCAGGTCTTCGGCGGCGGCGGCGGCGTGATCGTGCCGGCCGAGATCCGCGACCTGAGCGGCCACGGCGTGCGCATCTTCAGCCCCGAGGACGGCCAGCGCATGGGGCTGGCCGGCATGATCGGCGAGATGGTGATGCGCTGCGACCAGTCGCTGTCGGCCTATGCGCCCACCGCCCTCGACGCGCTGCGCGGCCACACCGAAAGCGCGTGGCGCGCGCTGGCGCAGCTCATCACCGCGCTGGAGAACGGCCAGGCCGACGCCGCGCTGGTCGCCGCCGTGCATGACGCCGCGAAGGCCGCCCCCGCGCCCGTGCTCGGCATCACCGGCACGGGCGGCGCGGGCAAGTCCAGCCTGACCGACGAGCTGATCCGCCGCCTGCGCCTGGACCAGGACGACGCGCTGCGCATCGCCGTCATCAGCATCGACCCGTCTCGCCGCAAGAGCGGCGGCGCGCTGCTCGGCGACCGCATCCGCATGAACGCCACCGGCCCGTGGTCGAACGGGGCACGGGTCTACATGCGCAGCCTCGCCACCCGCGACACCGGCTCGGAGGTCTCGGCGGCGCTGCCCGACGTGATCGCGGCGGTCAAGGTCGCCGGCTTCGACCTCGTCATCGTCGAGACCAGCGGCATCGGCCAGGGCGACGCGGCGATCGTGCCCTTCGTGGACGTGCCGATGTACGTGATGACGCCCGAGTTCGGCGCGGCGAGCCAACTGGAGAAGATCGACATGCTCGACTTCGCCGAGTTCGTCGCCATCAACAAGTTCGACCGCAAGGGGGCGGCGGACGCGCTGCGCGACGTGTCCAAGCAGGTGCAGCGCAACCGCGAAGCCTTCACCGTCATGCCCGACCAGATGCCGGTGTTCGGCACGATGGCCAGCCGCTTCAACGACGACGGCGTGACGGCGCTGTACCAGGCGCTCAAGGGCCGGCTCGGTGCGCTCGGGCTGGCGCTCGCTGACGGCCGCCTGCCGCTGGTCAACACCCGCCACAGCACGCACCAGACGCCCATCGTCCCCGCCGCCCGCACGCGCTACCTCGCCGAGATCGCCGACACCGTGCGCGGCTACAAGGCCCGCGTGCGCCAGCAGGCCACGCTCGCCCGCGAGATCCAGCAGCTGCGCGCCAGTGCGGTGATGTTCAAGCAGTCCAATCCTGCCAAGAACCGCGGCGTCGAGGCCCTGACCGAACTGGCCGAGGAGCGCGAAGTCCGGCTCGACCCCGGCTCGAAGAAGCTGCTCGCCCAGTGGCCGGAGATGCAGCGCGCCTACGCGGGCGACGAGTACGTCGTGAAGATTCGCGACAAGGAGATCCGCACCGGCCTCGTCCACACCACGCTGAGCGGCAACAAGGTCCGCAAGGTCGCCCTGCCCGGCTACGAGTGCCATGGCGAGCTGCTGAAGTGGCTGATGCTGGAGAACGTGCCGGGCAGCTTCCCGTTCACGGCGGGCGTGTTCGCGTTCAAGCGCGAAGGCGAAGACCCGACGCGCATGTTCGCGGGTGAAGGCGACGCCTTCCGCACCAACCGCCGCTTCAAGCTGGTCAGCGAGGGCATCCCCGCCAAGCGCCTGTCCACCGCCTTCGACTCGGTCACGCTGTACGGCGCCGACCCCGATCCGCGCCCGGACATCTACGGCAAGGTCGGCAACTCCGGGGTGAGCATCGCGACGCTGGACGACCTGAAGGTGCTCTATTCAGGCTTCGACCTGTGCAACCCGACCACCTCGGTGAGCATGACGATCAACGGCCCGGCGCCGACGATCCTGGCGATGTTCATGAACGCGGCGATCGACCAGCAGCTCGACAAGTTCAGGTCCGACAACCACCGCGACCCGACCGCCGACGAGACGGCCAAGATCCGCGCCTGGGTGCTGGCCAATGTGCGCGGCACGGTGCAGGCCGACATCCTCAAGGAAGACCAGGGCCAGAACACCTGCATCTTCTCGACCGAGTTCAGCCTGAAGGTGATGGGCGACATCGCCTCGTACTTCGTCCACCACGACGTGCGCAACTTCTATTCGGTGTCGATCAGCGGCTATCACATCGCCGAAGCCGGCGCGAACCCGATCAGCCAGCTCGCGTTCACGCTGTCGAACGGCTTCACCTTCGTGGAGGCGTATCTAGCGCGCGGGATGCACATCGACGACTTCGCGCCCAACCTGTCGTTCTTCTTCTCGAACGGCATGGACCCGGAGTACACCGTGCTCGGCCGGGTGGCGCGGCGGATCTGGGCGGTGGCGATGCGCGACAAGTACGGCGCCAACGACCGCAGCCAGAAGCTGAAGTACCACATCCAGACCTCGGGCCGCAGCCTGCACGCGCAGGAGATCCAGTTCAACGACATCCGCACCACGCTGCAGGCGCTGATCGCGGTGTACGACAACTGCAACTCGCTGCACACGAATGCGTTCGACGAGGCGATCACCACGCCGACCGAGGACAGCGTGCGCCGGGCGATGGCGATCCAGATGATCATCAACCGCGAGTGGGGTCTGGCCAAGAACGAGAACCCGAGCCAGGGCAGCTTCATCATCGACGAGCTGACGGAGTTGGTGGAGGAAGCGGTGCTGGCTGAGTTCGAGAAGATCGCCGACCGCGGCGGTGTCCTGGGCGCGATGGAAACGGGCTACCAGCGCAGCAAGATCCAGGAAGAGTCGATGCACTACGAGATGCTCAAGCACACCGGCGAGTTGCCCGTCATCGGCGTCAACACCTTCCGCAACCCGAAGGGCGACGAGATCCCGGAGACGATCGAGCTGGCGCGCTCCACCGACGACGAGAAGGTGTCGCAGCTCACGCGGCTGGGCGACTTCCACACGCGCCACGCGGCCCAGGCGCCGGCGATGCTCAAGCGGCTTCAGCAGGCGGTGATCGACAACGGGAATGTGTTCGAGGTGCTGATGGACGCGGTGCGGGTGTGTTCGCTGGGGCAGATCACCGGGGCGCTGTTCGAGGTCGGCGGGCAGTATCGGCGTTCGATGTGACCGATGGGACGGGCCGGGGTCCGGGAACCCACGACCCGCACCGCCACCAGCCTGACGCCGACCTGAGCGCGAATCGCGCCCCTGCCGTGGCGCTTTTCGGATCCTGGACTGGACCGGGTCTCGCCAAGATGCGCACCTGACTCATCACGCACGGGATTCGAAGATGAAGATGCGCTCCCAGATCATCGCGCTCGGCCTGGCCGGCGTGGCGGCAGCCGCGGCGACCGGAGGCATCGGCCTGCTGTCGGGTCGCCACCTGGGCGGCACGATCGGTGACGTGATCAGCACCAGCCAGGCGCTGCAGCGCAGCCAGGAAGCCGACATGATGCACGACGCGGTGCGCGGTGACGCGCAGCTGGCGATCCTGGGGGCCCTGCAGGAGGCGCCGGCGCGCATCGACGAGGCCGACAAGGACCTGCGCAAGCACGGCCAGGACTTCGAGGATCAGCTCAAGGCGCTGCGCGCCCTGCCGCTGGATGCGGCAACGCTCGCAGCCCTCGATGCGGCCGAACCCAAGGTGCGCGCCTATCTGGACACCGCCAGACGGGTGGTGGCCGGCGCGCGCAGCAACCCGGCGGGCGTGCAGCAGGACCTGCAGGCACTGCAGACCAGCTTCCTGGCGCTGGAAGACGCCATGGAGAAGCTGTCGGACAGCATCAACAGCAGCCACCATGCCCAAAGCGCTGCGGCCAGCACAGCCGTGGCGCAGACGCAATGGCTGATCGCCGCCACGCTGCTGCTGGTGGGCGCGCTGCTGGCCGGCACGGCCTTCTGGCTCAGCGGCCAGATGACCCGGCCGATGCGCTCGGCGGTCGAGGCTGCCGATGCGCTCGCCGAAGGCGATCTCAGCCGCAGCATCGAGCCTGAAGGCAACGATGAGACCCGTCAGCTGCTCGGCGCGATGGCCCGCATGCGCGACAGCCTGCGCGACATCGTGCTGCATGTGAAGTCCAACGCCGACGAGGTGGCCAACGCCAGCCTGCAGATCGCGCAGGGCAACCAGGACCTGAGCCGTCGTACCGAAGAGCAGGCCTTCGGCCTGCAGCAGACCGCCTCGACGATGGACCAGCTCAACTCGACCGTCAGCCACAACGCCGACAACGCGAAGAAGGCCAACGAGTTGGCCAGCGGGGCCGCCTCGATCGCCGCCCAGGGCGGCCGGGTGGTCGACGAGGTGGTCGAAACGATGCGCGGCATCAACGGCAGCTCGAAGAAGATCGCCGACATCATCGGCGTGATCGACGGCATCGCCTTCCAGACCAACATCCTGGCGCTGAACGCGGCGGTGGAGGCCGCGCGCGCTGGCGAGCAGGGCCGAGGCTTCGCGGTGGTGGCCACCGAGGTGCGCAACCTGGCGCAGCGCTCGGCGGCCGCCGCGCGCGAGATCAAGACACTGATCACCGGCAGCGTCACGCAGGTCGAGCAGGGCACCGACCTGGTCGACCAGGCCGGCCAGACGATGCAGGAGATCGTCCGCTCGATCGAGCAGGTCAGCCAGATCGTGGCGCAGATCAGCCACGCCAGCGCCGAGCAGAGCGTCGGCGTCAGCCACATCGGCGAGGCCGTGACGAAGATGGACCAGGCCACGCAGCAGAACGCCGCGCTGGTCGAGCAGTCGGCGGCGGCCGCCGACGGCCTGAAACGCCAGGCACAGGATCTGGTCGGCGCGGTCGCGGCCTTCCGGCTCGACAGCCACGCCTGATGGGTCAGGGCACGACCTCAGCCGTACCGGCGCGCACTCCAGCGCGTCACTTGCGCTGCACCCTGGTGGCCTGAGCCCTCGTCGAGCATCACCTCGCCCTGCCAGCCCGACATCTCCTCGCAGAGTTCTCCGAAGTCGGCACGCAGATCCTCCAGCGTGCAGAGCATGTCGAGATCACGGGGTCCGCCGCTTTGACGGCCGCGCTGTGCAGGATGGAAAGCCTCGACGATCACCCGCCCGCCCGGGCGCAGCCCCTGGGCCAGCCGGCGGTGCACCTCGGCGCGCACGGCCGAGGGCAGGTGCACATAGACCAGCACCAGCACATCCCAGGCGCCGGGCACCGGCGCCCAGACCGCCAGATCGCCCAGCTCGACCTCCAGGGCGACGCCGCGCTGGCGGGCCAGCGCCTGCGCCTTGCCCAGTCCGACCGGCGAGGCGTCCACCGAACAGACCCGGTGCCCCTGCTGCGCCAGCCACACGCCATTGCGCCCTTCCCCGTCGCCCGGCACCAGCACCCGCGAGCCCGGCGCCAGCCGCGTCGCCTCGGCGCGCAGGAAGGCATTCGGCTCCAGGCCGTACTTGTAGGCCTCGCCCGCGAAACGCTGGTCCCAGAACTGCTGCACGCTCATGATCGGTCCGAAAAACTGAGAGACGACATCGTCTGGGGCGGCGTTATACCCGGGCCGCGGCGCGCTGGACGTGCGCAGGATCATGCCCCGCCCGCCTCGCCCGAGCGGACGACTCGCTACAGTGCGGCCTCATGGCTGCCGCACCCGCACTGAAATTCCTCTCCCCCGCCTGGTTCTCGATCGTCATGGGCCTGTCCGGGCTGGCGCTGGCCTGGCGGCGCGCGGTGCCGCTGATGGGCGAGCCGGCGCTGGCGCTGTCGATCGCGCTGGGCGGGCTGGCGGCGGCGGTCTTCGTGCTGCTCGCCGGCCTGAGCGTGCTGCGGCTGCAGCGCCACCCCGAGGCCTGGGCGGAGGACCTGCGCCATCCGGTGCGCCATGTCTTCCTCGCGACGCTGCCGGTGTCGCTGATCCTGCTGGCGACGCTGGGCGTGGCGCTGGACGGGCCCGGCGCGCTG
>JBJOPV010000090.1:0-13000 GCA_046050625.1 Pseudomonadota bacterium | reverse complement strand
CCGACGATGCTCGGCGTGCTGGTCACGCCCTGGTTCATGAACCTGCTGCGCCTGCCGCTGCAGCCGGTGGACGGCCGCGATGCCGCGGCGCTGCAGGCGGCCGGCCTGGCGCCGCTCGGCCGCGCGGTGGTGCGCCGCTACGGCGAGCACGCGCTGGACTTCACCGGCGCGCACGAGGCCGAGGGCCTGGGCGCCTGGGAGCAGGCCTCGCTGTTCTCGCCGATGTTCGCCTTCGCGGACCAGCCGGCGGCGGTGGCCACCGCGCACGAGGTGATGCGGCAGCTGCGCCAGTCCTGGCGCGAGACCGCACCGCCCCCTGCTGCCCCCGGCCGGGAGCGCACGCGATGACCGACACCCGCACCCTGGCCGGCCACCTGCGCCTGCACCCGGGTCGCCGCGACAGCCCGGCGATCAGCGGCGGGCGGCCGGACTGGCTCGCCCGGCTGGCGCCGGGCCGCGACGCCGACACGATGCCGACGCTGCTGGGCGCGCTGTTCTCGCTGTGCGCCGACGCGCACCGCGACTGCGCACGCGCCGCGCTGCGCGCCGCGCGCGGCCAGCACGAGTCCGCCGCCGAGGCGGCCGTCGCCGCGCAGGCGCTGCGCCTGGGCACCGCGCGCGAGCATCTGCTGCGCCTGGGGCACGAGCTGCCGCGGCGGCTCGGGATGAACGCCGACGCCGGCGCCGCCTGGCTGCGTGCCAGCCCGCCCTGGCGCGACGATCTCGATCCGATCGCGCGGCTGGCCGCGCTGCCGGCCTGGCTGCAGCAGCATCTGCTCGGCATGTCCCCGGCCGACTGGCTGCGCCGGCACGAGGCCGCGCCGGACGAAGCCGTCGCGGGCTGGGCCCGGGAACAGGCCGGTCGCCATGAGCTCGATCCCGGCTCGCCGGTGCACACGCTGGCCGCGCTGGTGCCGCTGGCGCGTGCGCTGGCCACGCCGGGCCCGGCGGCGCTGCGCCCGGGCACGACCGACTGGGCCGCGCTGGCCCGCGCGATGGATGCCGACGCGGGCTTCTGCCGCCTGCCGCACCGCCCGGGCGATGCAGCACCGGCCGGCGTGCCCGACACCGGCCCGTGGTGCCGCGAGACCGATGCGCCGGCCCAGGCCGCGCAGGCTGGCGCCAGCGCCTGGGGCCGCCTCGGCGCGCGTCTGGTCGAGCTGGTGCGGCTGGCCGGGCCGGACGGTGCACGGCGGCTGCAGCGCGGCGCGCTGACGCTCGGCCCCGGCGACGGCCTGGCCTGGTGCGAGATGGCGCGCGGCCTGCTGCTGCACCGGGTGCGGCTCGAGACCGACGGCCGGCGCGTCGCCGCCTGGCAGGTGCTGGCGCCCACCGAATGGAATGCGCATCCGCGCGGCACGCTGGCGCAGGCGCTGGCGGCGCTGCCGGATACTGGCCAGCAAGCCGAAGCCGCGCGGCTGCTCGCGCTGGCCTTCGACCCGTGTGTCGATGTGGAGGTGATGGCCGATGCATGAACTCAGTCTCGCCGGCGGCATCGTCCGGCTCGTCGAGGACGCGGCCGAGCGTGAACGGTTCCGCCGCGTCAGCCTGCTGCGGCTGGAGGCCGGCGCGCTCAGCGGCGTCGAGGTGCGCGCGCTGCGCTTCGCGCTCGAGGCCAGCGTGCCGGGCACCTGCCTGGAGGGCGCCGAGATCCTCATCGACGCGCCGCCCGGCACCGCCTGGTGCCTGGGCTGCGGCCAGTCGGTCGAGATCGGCTCGCGCGCCGACGCCTGCCCGTCGTGCGGAGGCTTTCGCCTGCAGCCCACCGGCGGCACCGAACTGCGCGTCGTCGACCTGATGGTCCACGACGACTGACATCCCACCAAACGACAAGAAACACGGAAAGGACTCCCCCATGTGCGTCATCTGCGGCTGCTCGACCGGCGCCCCCGGTGCGGTGCACCAGCACGGTCACGACAGCGACCCGGCCCACCCTCATGCCCATGACCACGGCGACCTGCACTACGGCCAGGGCCCGGCGCGGGTGAGCGTGCCCGGCATGAGCCAGGCGCGTGCGATCCGGCTCGAGGCCGACGTGCTGGGCGCCAACCAGCGCATCGCCGACGCCAACCGCGCGCATTTCGCCGGCCACGGCGTCGTCGCCTACAACCTGGTCTCCAGCCCCGGCTCGGGCAAGACCACGCTGCTGTGCGCCACCCTCGAGGCGCTCAAGGTCCGCGCGCCAGGCCTGCCGGTCGGCGTCATCGAGGGCGACCAGCAGACCACGAACGACGCCGACCGCATCCGCGCCACCGGCGCGCCGGCCATCCAGATCAACACCGGCAAGGGCTGCCACCTCGACGCGCCGATGATCGCCGAGGCCTTCGCGCGGCTGCCGCTGCACGGCCACCACCATCACGGCGACGGTCACGACCACACGCACGCCGTCGACCCGTCGCTGCTGCTGATCGAGAACGTCGGCAACCTGGTCTGCCCGGCGATGTGGGACCTGGGCGAGCGCGCCAAGATCGCCATCCTGTCGGTCACCGAGGGCGAGGACAAGCCGGTCAAGTACCCCGACATGTTCGCCGCCGCGCGGCTGATGGTGCTGACCAAGGTCGACCTGCTGCCGCATCTGGACTTCGATGTCGCGCAGTGCATCGGCTTCGCGCAGCGCGTCAATCCGGACATCGAGGTGCTGCTGGTGTCGGCGAAGACCGGCGTCGGCATGGACGCCTGGATGGACTGGCTGCTGCAGGACGCGGCATGAACACGCCGACCGTGCTGGCGCTGCCGCGCGCCGCACCGCGCCGGGTGCTGGCCTTCGGCGCCTGGCTGAAGAACAGCGCCGGGCTGCTGGAGGGCGATCGCTTCCGGCTGTCGGCGCTGCATGGCGACCTGGGCACGCCCGAGGCCTGCGCCGCGCTGGAGCGCTCGGTGCAGGCGCTGGTCGCGGCGGCGGGCGGGCCGATCGAGGCGGTCGCGCACGACCTTCATCCCGACTTCCACAGCACCCGGCTGGCGCTGCACTGGGCCGAGCGGCTGGGCGTGCCGGCCATCGGCGTGCAGCATCACCAGGCGCATCTGGCGGTGCTGCAGGCCGAGGCCGGGCTGGACGGACCGCTGCTGGGCCTGGCGCTGGACGGCGTCGGGCTGGGCACGGACGGCACCGCCTGGGGCGGCGAGCTGCTGCGGCTGGACGCGCACGGCGGCTTCGAGCGGCTGGCGCATCTGCCGCCGCTGGCGCTGCCCGGCGGCGATGTGGCGGCGCGGGAGCCCTGGCGGCTGGTCGCGGCGGTGCTGCATGCGCTCGGGCGCGGCGACGAGATCGGGCCGCGGCTGGCGCCGGGGGTCGGGGCAGCAGCGGCGCAGGGCGTGCGGACGATGCTGGCGCGCGGGCTGAACTGCCCGGTCAGCACCGGCGCGGGGCGCTGGTTCGATGCGGCGGCCGGGGTGCTGGGGCTGTCGGTGCGCCAGCGCGAGGAAGCCGAGGCGGCGATCGCGCTGGAGCGGTGTGCGGCGGGGTGGCTGGAGCGGCATCCGCAAGCGCTGGCGGGCGTGGGCCCTCGCGTTCGTGAGGGTGACGGTGCGCACGATGGCGGGCTCAGCGGTGATCTGGGCGGAGCGGTGTGGGCGCTGTTCGAGGCGCTGCTGGCGGTGGACCTGCAGGATGCCGAGGCCTGCGGACGCGGGGCGGCGCTGTTCCATGCGGGGCTGGCGGATGCGCTGGCGGTGGCCACCGTTGCGGCGGCCACCCGCGACGGTCTGCACGATGTCGCTTTCGGCGGCGGCTGCTTCTTCAACCGGCTGCTGAGCCAGCGCCTGAGCGCGCGGCTGACGGCGGCCGGCCTGCGCGTGCACCGCCCGCAGGCGGTGTCCTGCGGCGACGCCGGTCTGGCGCTCGGCCAGGCCTGGGTGGCCGCCGCGACGATTCGACCCCCTTTTGCGACGGAGACCTGAACCATGTGCCTGGCCCTGCCCGCCCGCGTGGCGGAACTGCTTCCCGACCCGAGCGCGATGATGGCGATCGTCGACCTCGGCGGCGTGCGCAAGGAAATCTCGCTGGCGCTGACGCCCGAGGCGCGGGTCGGCGACTATGTGATCGTCCACGTCGGCCACGCCATCGGCGTGCTCGACACCGAGGAGGCCGAGCGCACGCTGGCGCTCTTCGCCGAGATGGCCGCCCTGGAGCCGGCCATGGCCCCGGCCGAGGAGACACCACGATGAAATACGTCGACGAGTTCCGCGACGGCGAGCTGGCACGCCAGCTCGCCGCCAAGATCCGCGCCGAGGCGCGGCCCGACCGCCGCTACCACTTCATGGAATTCTGCGGCGGCCACACCCACGCGCTGTCGCGCTACGGCGTGCCGGCGCTGCTGCCCGACCATGTGCAGATGGTGCACGGCCCCGGCTGCCCGGTGTGCGTGCTGCCGATCGGCCGCATCGACCAGGCCATCGGCCTGGCGCTGCAGCACGGCGCCATCGTCTGCACCTACGGCGACACGATGCGCGTGCCGGCCTCCGGCCAGCTGTCGATGCAGCGCGCCAAGGCCCGGGGCGCCGACATCCGCATGGTCTATTCGCCCGCCGACGCGCTGAAGATCGCCCGCGCGAACCCGGAGCGCGAGGTGGTCTTCTTCGCCATCGGCTTCGAGACGACCACGCCGCCGACCGCGCTGGTGCTGAAGCAGGCCGCCGCCGAGGACCTCGCCAACTTCAGCGTGCTGTGCTGCCATGTGCTGACGCCCAGCGCGA
Organism: Pseudomonadota bacterium; assembly: GCA_046050625.1. Lineage (GTDB taxonomy): Bacteria > Pseudomonadota > Gammaproteobacteria > Burkholderiales > Burkholderiaceae_C > Sphaerotilus. The sequence goes on along the minus strand of JBJOPV010000090.1, from coordinate 8,305 downwards.
TCACGCACATCCTGGAGTCGCCCGAGGTGAAGCAGTGGGGCACGGTGCCGCTCGACGGCTTCGTGGGACCGGCGCATGTGAGCATCCTGATCGGCTCGGCGCCCTACGAGGGCTTCGCCCGCGACTACCGCAAGCCGGTGGTGATCGCCGGCTTCGAGCCGCTGGACGTGATGCAGGCCATCCTGATGCTGGTCCGCCAGGTCAACGACGGCCGCCACGAGGTGGAGAACGAGTTCACCCGCGCCGTCACCCGCGAGGGCAACGCCGCGGCGCAGGCGCTGGTGGCCGAGGTCTTCGCGCTGCGCGAGAACTTCGAGTGGCGCGGCCTGGGCGAGGTCGCCTTCAGCGCGCTGCGCATCCGCGACGCGTTCGCGCGCTGGGACGCCGAGCGGCGCTTCGACCTGCGCTACCAGCCGGTGCCCGACCACAAGCAGTGCGACTGCGGCGCGATCCTGCGTGGCGTCAAGCGTCCGAGCGACTGCAAGCTCTTCGCCACCGTCTGCACGCCCGAGAACCCGATGGGCTCGTGCATGGTCTCCAGCGAGGGCGCCTGCGCCGCGCACTACAGCTACGGCCGCTGGAAGGACATCGCGATCACCGCCGCCTGAGCCGCTCACACGCACCGAAACACCATGGCCCTCCGCAAAGACTACACCCGCCCGCTCGACCTGAAAAACGGCCGCGTCGACATGAACCACGGCGCCGGCGGCCGCGCCAGCGCGCAGCTGATCGAGGCGCTGTTCACGCGCGCCTTCGACAACCCCGCGCTGCGCGAGGGCAACGACGGCGCGGTGCTGCCTGCGCCGCCCGCCGGCCACCGCCTGGTGCTGGCCACCGACGCGCATGTGATCTCGCCGCTGTTCTTTCCCGGCGGCGACATCGGTGCGCTCAGCGTGCACGGCACCGTCAACGACGTGGCGATGATGGGCGCGCAGCCGCTCTACCTGTCGGCCAGCTTCATCCTGGAGGAAGGCCTGCCGCTGGCGGACCTCAAGCGCATCGTCGACTCGATGGCCGCGGCCGCACGCGAGGCCGGCGTGGCCATCGTCACCGGCGACACCAAGGTGGTCGAGCAGGGCCACGGCGACGGCGTCTTCATCAGCACCACCGGCGCGGGCTGGCTGCCGCCGGGCCGGCGCCTGGGCGGCGACCTGGCGCGGCCGGGCGACGTGGTGCTGGTGTCGGGCCCGATCGGCGACCACGGCGTGGCGGTGCTGTCGCAGCGCGAATCGCTGCAATTCGAGACCGCGATCGTCTCCGACAGCGCCGCGCTCAACGGCCTGACCGCGGCGCTGCTGGCGGCCGTGCCGGAGGGCAGCGTGCGCGTGCTGCGCGACCCGACGCGCGGCGGGCTGGCGACGACGCTCAACGAGATCACCCGCCAGTCGGGCACCGGCATCACGCTCGATGAGGCCAAGATTCCGGTGCGGGCGCAGGTCGAGGCGGCCTGCGAGCTGCTCGGGCTCGACCCGCTCTATGTCGCCTGCGAGGGCCGGCTGGTGGCGATCTGCGCGCCCGACGTGGCCGACCCGCTGCTGGCGGCGATGCGCGCACATCCGCTGGGGCAGCAGGCCGCGTGCATCGGCCTCGTCACCGACGATCCGCACCGCTTCGTGCAGATGCAGACGCGCTTCGGCGGCCGGCGCGTGGTCGACTGGCTCAGCGGCGAGCAGCTGCCGCGCATCTGCTGAGATCGCAGCAGCTATCGTGGCGGCCTGTGCCCGCCTTCCACGACATGCCGCGCCTTGCCCTGCCCCCGTCCGTCCGCTCCGCCTCGCGCCTGCTGGTGCTGCTGGCCGGCGCCCTGCTCTGTCTGGACGCGCTGCTGCTGATGGCCATCGGCATGCGCCATCTGGGCGTGGTGCTGCCACTGCCGATCGGGCTGGCGCTGATCGGCCTGGCCTGGCGCGGCGCGCAGTGGCAGCGCTGGCTGGCACGGCAGCGCTGGCGCCAGCGCCTGTGGCGGGCCGTCTGCATCGGCTTCGGGCTGTGGCTGGCCAGCCTGCTGCTGTTCTTCCTGCAGATCGCCCAGGCCGGGCGGGAGGATCCGCAGCGCAGCGCCGAGCCGCCCGGCGCGATCCTCATCCTGGGCTCGGGCACCAACCATTGCCGCCCCTCGCCGACGCTGCGCCAGCGCCTCGAGCGCGGGCTGGAGATGGCGCGGACCTATCCGCAGGCGCGGGTGGTGGTCAGTGGCGGCATCGATCCGGGCTTCGGCTGCACCGAGGCCGAGGTGATGCGCCGCTACCTGCGCGGCCAGGGCCTGGACGAGGCACGCCTGCTGCTGGAGGAGCGCAGCACCAGCACCCACGAGAACCTGGTCTTCAGCCGAGCCCTGCTGGCGCAGGCCGGCCTGGACCCGCGCCACACCCCGGTGCTGGTGGTCACCAGCGACTTCCATGTGCCGCGCAGCCTGCGCATCGCCCGGCAGGCCGGCTATGCGCAGGTGCGTGCCGCCGGCGCGCCCACGCCGCGCCCTCTGCGCTGGAACGCCTGGCTGCGCGAGTATTTCGCCTTTGCCAGCAGCCGGGCGCTGGGCGAGTTCTGAGCCGCTCGATCTGCCATGATCGCGGCCTTCTCCGCTGCCCGCTGCCCCTCATGTCCTGCATCGCCGTCATCGACTTCGAGACCACCGGCGGCTCGCCCGCGCTGGGCGACCGCGCCACCGAGGTGGCGATCGTCCTCCTCGAGGACGGCCGGCCGGTCGAGCGCTTCCAGAGCCTGATGAACGCCGGCCGGCCGATCCCGGCCTTCATCTCGCAGCTCACCGGCATCAGCAACGCGATGATCGCCGCCGCGCCGCCCGCCGAGCAGGTGATGCGCGAGGCGGCACGCTTCGTCGGCGAGCTGCCGATGGCCGCGCACAACGCCGCCTTCGACCGCCGCTTCTGGCAGGCCGAGCTGGCGCTGGCCGGGCTGGCGGCACCGCACCCCTTCATCTGCACCGTGATGCTGTCGCGCCGGCTCTATCCGGACGCGCCCAGCCACCGCCTGGGCGATCTGGCCAGCTACCACCGCCTGCCGAGCACCGGCCAGGCGCACCGGGCGCTGGCCGATGCGGAGATGGCCGCGCATCTGCTCGGCCGCATGCAGGACGACCTGAAGCACGCCGGCCTCGGCACGGGCAGTGCAGGCCGCTGCGATCACGACTGGCTGATGCGGGTGCAGTCGCTGCCGAAGCAGCGCATCGCGCAGATGCTGGCCGGCGGGCGATGAGATGGTGCGCGCACGCGGGCTGCTGATCGGCGCGCTGCTGGCCCTGCTGACCGGCCTGGCCGCCGGCCTGCTGCTGTGTCCGGAGGGCACCTGCCGCATCGCTGCACTCGATCGCGCCGGGCTGGCGCTGTTCCACGCGCTGCGCTCGGAGCGCACCGACTGGCTGGCCGCCGCGCTGACCTGGGCCGGCTCGCTGGCGCTGCTGCTGCCGCTGGCGCTGGCCCGGATGGCCTGGCTGCGCCGCCAGCAGCACCCCTGGCAGGAAGCGGCCTTCGTGACGGCAGCGCTGCTGGGCACGACGCTGCTGGTGCATGCGGTCAAGCTGCTGGTGATGCGCCCGCGCCCGGACCTCTTCCCCACCGGCCTGCCACTGCCGCCCGACCTGAGCTTTCCGAGCGCCCACACCGCGCAGGTGCTGGCCGTCGTGCTGGCGCTGTGGCTGCAGCCGGGCCGGCCACGCCCGGGCGCGGTCTGGCTGGTCGCCGGCCTGGCGCTGGCTGGCGCGGTCGCGGCCACCCGGCTGCATCTGCAGGTGCACTGGCCGACCGACCTGATCGGCGGTGCGCTGATGGCGACGATCTGGGGGCTGGCCCTGGCCCGTGCGACCCGTCCCGCCTCGTGCATCTGCGGATGCGGGCGGTACCCGGCCGGGACACAATCAGACCCGCCATGAACGCCCCCGATTCCCTGCCCTTCGACGACACCGATCCCGACGGCCTCGACGAGGCCGATCTGCCGCTGGTGCTGCTGGTCGACGACGAGGTGCGCTCGCAGGACGCGATGCGCCGCACGCTCGACGAGGACTTCCGCATCCTGTGCGCCAGCTCGGCCGAGGAGGCGCGCGCGCTGCTCGAGCGCCACGAGGCCGCGGTCATCCTGTGCGACCAGCGCATGCCCGGGCTGACCGGCGTGGAATTCCTGCGCGAGGTGCGCGAGCGCTGGCCGGAGACGGTGCGCATCGTCATTTCCGGCTACACCGACAGCGAGGACATCATCCGCGGCATCAACGAGGCCGGGATCTACCAGTACATCCTCAAGCCCTGGGTGCCCGACCACCTGCTGCAGACGGTGCGCCAGGCGGTGGAGGCGCGCACGCTGCAGCGCGGCGTCAGCCGGCTCGAGCTCGACCTGCGCGCCGGCACCACCGCGCTGCGCACCCGCCGCGGCGACCGGCTGGCGCAGGCGCGCGCGACCTTCGGCTTCGAGCGCATCGAGCGCACGCCGGGCAGCCCGCTCGACGCGGTCTGCGCGATGGCGGCCCGGGTGGCGCGCTTCGACCTGCCGGTGCTGGTGCTGGGCGAGTCGGGCACCGGCAAGGAGCTGCTCGGCCGCGCGATCCACTACGCCAGCCCGCGCGCCGACGGCCCCTTCGTGCTGGAGAACTGCGCCGCCATTCCCGACACGCTGCTCGAGTCGGAGCTGTTCGGCCACAAGCGCGGCGCCTTCACCGGTGCCTTCGAGGACCATGTCGGCCTGTTCCAGCGCGCCCACGGCGGCACCGTCTTCCTCGACGAGATCGGCGAGACCTCGCCGGCCTTCCAGGTCAAGCTGCTGCGGGTGCTGCAGGAGGGCGAGCTGCGCCCGGTGGGCTCGACCCGCTCGGTGCCGGTCGACGTGCGGGTGATCGCCGCGACACACCGCCGCCTCGACGACGAGGTGCGCGCCGGGCGCTTCCGCGAGGACCTCTACTACCGCCTGGCCGGCATGACGCTGCAGATGCCGGCGCTGCGCGAGCGCGCCGGCGACATCGCGCCGCTGGCACGCCGGCTGGCCGGCGAGGTCGGCGCCGAGCTGGGCCTGCCCGGCGTGGAGATCGGGCCGGAGGCGATCGCGGTGCTGATGGCCTATCCCTGGCCGGGCAACATCCGCGAGCTGCGCAACGAGATCGCCCGCGCGATCGTGCTGGGTGATGGCCGCCGGATCGCGCCGCACGACTTCTCCGCCACCGTGCTGCACGGCCAGACCGGTCGCCATGCGCCGGTCGGTGCGGCCGGCACGCCCGGCCTGAACCTGCCCGGCCTGCCGCAGAGCGGCACGCTGCAGGAACGCCTGGACGCGATCGAGGCGATGGTGCTGCGCGAGACGTTGCTGCGCCACCGCTGGAACAAGACCCGCGCGGCCGTCGAACTCGGCCTGTCGCGCGTCGGCCTGCGCGCCAAGCTGCGGCGCTTCCAGCTCGAGGACACCCCTGCATCGGCCGGGGAGGCGCCATGAACCTGCTGTGGCTGCAGTCGGGCGGCTGCGGCGGCTGCTCGATGTCGCTGCTGTGCGCCGACACCGCCGACTTCGCCGGCCAGCTCGAGGGCGCGGGCATCCGGCTGCTGTGGCACCCCTCGCTGTCGCTGGCCAGCGGGGCGGACGTGGTGGCGCTGCTCGACCAGCTGCTGGCCGGCCGGATCGCGCTGGATGCGCTGTGCGTCGAGGGCGCGCTGCTGCGCGGGCCGAACGGCACCGGGCGCTTCCATGTGCTGGCCGGCACCGGCGTGCCGATGATCGACTGGGTGCGCCGGCTGGCCGGCGTGGCGCGCCATGTGGTGGCGGTGGGCGCCTGCGCGGCCTGGGGCGGCGTGACCGCGGCCGGCAGCAACCCGACCGAGGCCACCGGCCTGCAGCACGACGACGAGCGCCCGGGCGGTCTGCTCGGACCCGACTTCCGCAGCCGCTCCGGCCTGCCGGTGGTCAACATCGCCGGCTGCCCGACGCATCCGGGCTGGGTGCTGGAGACGCTGATGGCGCTGGCGGCCGACCTGCTCGGCCCCGCCGACCTCGACGCGCTCGGCCGGCCGCGCTTCTACGCCGACCAGCTGGTTCACCACGGCTGCACCCGCAACGAGTTCTACGAGTTCAAGGCCAGCGCCGAGAAACCCTCCGACCTCGGCTGCATGATGGAGCACATGGGCTGCAAGGGCACGCAGGCCCATGCCGACTGCAACACCCGGCTGTGGAACGGCGAGGGCAGCTGCACCCGCGGCGGCCACGCCTGCATTGCCTGCACCGAGCCCGGCTTCCAGGACCCCGGCCACGCCTTCGCCGAGACGCCGAAGATCGCCGGCATCCCGGTGGGCCTGCCCACCGACATGCCCAAGGCCTGGTTCGTCGCGCTGGCCTCGCTGTCGAAGAGCGCCACGCCGCGCCGGGTGCGCGAGAACGCCACCGCCGACCACCGGGTGGTGGCGCCGCAGATCAGGAAGACCGGGCGGAGATAGGCGGAATATCTGCCTCGGCAGGAAGCTCGATCTGCGGCTGTACCATCACATCGGCCAGCAGACTGATCGCTTTGCGACAGTCCTCCCGGGTCAGTGATCCCCCAAAACAGATGCGCAGCGCCTCGGGGGGAGTGCGATCGGTGGAAAAAGCGGGAGCAGCCACGGCGGGAAGCCCCTGCATGCGCAGATGCGCAGCCAACCTCGAAGCCTGCCCCGGCACCCCACCGATCTCGATCCAGGCATGAAACCCCTGCGGCTGGATGCGCAGCTCCCTCGGGGTCGCCATTCTTCCGAACATGGTGCTCAAGGCTGCGCTGCGCCATGCACACTCCTCGCGAAGAGCGCGCACAGCCTCGAGTGCCAAACCATTCTCCAACCAGGTCGACACCACGGCAGAAGCCAGCGGAGACCCCATGACGGTGATGGATCTCAGCGCACCGGCCAGGCGTCGGGCTGCAGCCTCACCTGGCGCACGGACAAAGGCGGCGCGCAGTCCTGCGCCTAGACATTTCGACAGGCCGCTGAGGTAGTAGGTCAGCTCAGGCGCCATTTCAGCCAGTGGCGGCGGTACCGCGTTCGGCAACATGCCGTAGGCATCGTCCTCGATGATCGGAATGCTGTGACGCAGTGCGATTTCTGCAATCGCTTCGCGGCGGCGGATGGGCATCGTCACCGTGGTCGGGTTCTGGTTGGTCGGACACAGACAGATAGCACCGACCGGCACGGTACGACAAGCATCGTCGAAGGAGCGCGGCAAAACACCAGAGGCATCGGACTGCAAGGGATGCAGCCGGATGTTGAGGTGGGTCGCGATCGCCTTCAGGCCGGGATAGGCTAGAGGCTCCACGCACAGCACCTGGCCGGGCCGGATCAACAGCGGCATCAATGCGGTCAGCACGGAGTGGATGCCAGGACAGCACAGCACTTCGGTCACCAGTGGGCGATCCAGCCACTGTCCCAGCCAGTGCGCGGCCAGAGCTCGTTCGTGGGCGGTGCCGCCGAAGTCCTGGTAGCGCAGCAGCTCATGCAGGCTGGTGGCCTGCCCGAGCGCCTGGCCTGCGCTGTCCTTCAGGCGTTGCAGCAGAGCTTCATCCTCGATCTCGGGGGGCATGTTCATCGTCATCTCGGCCGAGGTGCCAGCACGAAGCGGCAGTCCAACGAAGGAACCACGCACGAAGGTGCCCAGGCCAGGGCGGGCAATGATCAGGCCACGCCGGCGAGCCTCGGCGAATGCACGCACGACGGTGGTGTAGTTCAGATCGAGCTGCACGGCCAGCTCGCGAAAGGTCGGAAGCCGGTCGCGCGGAGTCAGACGACCGCTCTGCAGATCCTCTGCGAGCAGTTCGGGAATCAGCTGATAGGCCGGCAGCGCACTGTCTCGCAGGCGCCGGCGCCAGTGCTGGAAATTCGGGGCATTCGGTGTGTCGGGCATGCCTCGCATGGTGCATCCGCCATGCCGCGATGACACCGGCGGTTGTGCGCGCTCATGACCCGTTTCAGGGCGGAACGCCACTTGATCGGATCCTTGATCGCATCGCGGGTCTCCCAGCAGTGGTGCGCCGCTTCGTGCGGTGCCTGCCTCGGCTGAAAGGCCTGACCGCCTTGGCATGAGGACGGTTTCTCCTCTGCTGATCGACCGTTGATCGCATCGCGTCGATCGCTGCTGGCATGTCCGTCGCAATGGCTGGACCGTGCTGCCCGCCACGGCAGGCGACACAGAACCCCCTCCCGTTCCAACCCATTGCAGGAGCCTTTCCATGCCTCAGGTCACCCACCCCGCCCACCAGAACGGCGATTTCCTTGTCGACTACGAAGAGAAGGTCTTCGAGGACGTCAAGGCCGCTTCGGGCGAAAAAGCGCTCGTCACCTTCCATACCGTCGCC
>JBJOPV010000089.1:0-13293 GCA_046050625.1 Pseudomonadota bacterium | reverse complement strand
CCCCAGTCCTGGTCGAGCACCCGGCCGGTGAGGCGGCCGTCGGCGTCGATCTCCAGCAGGTTGCTGCGGGTGTGGTCGATCTGCAGCAGATCGCGCAGCCGGTCGGTGAAGAAGGTGAAGCCGCCCGAGACCAGCACGATCTTCAGGCCGGCGGCCTGGCAGGCGCGCACCAGCGCCTCGGCCCCTGGATTCAGCCGGAGTCGCTCGGTCCAGACCGCCTCCAGCGCCGCCACCGGCACGCCGGCCAGCAGCGCCACGCGCCGGCGCAGGCTGTCCTTGAAGTCGGTGATCTCGCCGCGCATCGCCGCGGCGGTGATCGCCGCGACCTCGGCCTTGCGGCCCGCGGCATCGGCGATCTCGTCGATGCACTCGATGTTGATCAGCGTCGAGTCCATGTCGAAGGCGATCAGGCGGAAGTCGCTCAGCCGCAGCGGCGGCTCGACGCCGCGCACCACCAGGCCCGGCGCGAGCTCGCGCGCGGCCGGCAGCACCCGCATCGACAGGTCGATCGCGCGCACGTCCTTGGTCAGCCGGCCGATCGAGACGCGGTCGACGCCGGTGGCGGCGATCTCGCGGATGGTCGTCATGTCGACGCCGCCGGAGACCTCCAGCAGCGCGCGGCCCCGGTTCAGCGCCACGGCTGCGCGCATGTCGTCGAAGGAGAAGTCGTCGATCAGCACGCTGGTGGCGCCGGCGTCGAGCGCCTCCTCCAGCTCGGCGAGGTTCTCGACCTCGATCTGGATGCTCACGCCCGAGTCCAGCGCCTGTGCGGCCTTCAGCGCGGCGGTGATGCCGCCGGCCGCGGCGATGTGGTTTTCCTTGATCAGTATGCCGTGCCACAGCGCCATGCGCTGGTTGGCGCCGCCACCCACCCGCACCGCGTACTTCTGCGCCTGGCGCAGGCCCGGCAGCGTCTTGCGGGTGTCGAGCACCACGCAGCCGTTCGGGTTCGGGCTCAGACCCTCGATGGCGTCGACATGCTGGCGGGTGACGGTGGCGACCGCCGAGAGCATCTGCAGGAAGTTCAGCGACGCGCGCTCGGCGCTGAGCAGCGCGCGCGCCGGCGCGTCGATGCGGCACAGCTCGGTACCGGCGGGAAAGCGCGCGCCCTCGGCCACCGCCCAGTCGATGCGGATCGAGGCGTCGCAGCCGTGCATGCAGCCGTCGAACCAGTCGCGGCCACACAGCACGCCGTCTTCCTTGGCCACGACGCGCGCCTGCACGCGGCGGTCGGCCGGCACCAGCTCGGCCGTCCAGTCACAGCGGCCGATGTCCTCTTGCAGCGCGTCGCGGATGTTGCGAGCACGTGCGGCTTCCAGGGTCTCGTTGTCTTCGAAGTGCATGGCAGGTCGTCGGGGGAGTCAGTGAACACGGACGGGTAACGGACGGGTCGCGAGCGTAGCAGGTCTCGCCGACGGATCCTGTTTCACTTATTTCAAATTTCCAGAGGCAAAAGGCAGCCCTGAATCGAGAAATCACTTTTGGCTGCGGTTTTTGCGGCGCTGCAGCAATACCCTCAGGTACCTGTGGGGGATCTTTCTAAGATCCCCCGATCATGAGTTTCAAGCTGTTCCAGGCCTATATCCTGCTGACCTTCTTCCGGCCGGTGGAGCTGTTCCTGCCCGAGCTGGGCGAGCTGCGCCCGATGCTGTGGCTGTGGCTGCTGGCGGTGATCACGTCGGTGATCGCGGCTGCGGCCCGCAAGGAAGCCGGTGCGCGGGCGGTGCATTTCAAGCTGATCCTCGGGCTGTGGGTGCTGATCGGGGTGTCCAAGCTGCTGTCGCCCTGGTCCGGCGGCACGATGGAGGCCATCAGCGATTTCAGCACCTCCTCGATGCTCTTCCTGCTGGCGGCGCTGAACCTGACCACGCTGGAGCGCCTGAAATCGACGATGAACGCGGTGGTGCTGGCCATGCTGCTGAACTGTGTCTTCAGCATCCAGGCCTATCACACTGGCGAGAACATGGACAAGCTGGTGCTGCGCCAGACGGCGCCGGCCCATGACAACGACGATCCGTCGACGATGCCGGACCTGAAGACGGTCATTCCGGCGCGGGACGATTCCGGCTGGTTCCTGTGGCGGCTCAAGAGCGTGGGCTTCCTGGCCGACCCGAACGACTTCGCCCAGGTGCTGGTGATGACGCTGCCCATGCTGTGGGGCGCCGGCTGGCGGCCGGACCAGCGGCTGAACAATCTGGTGCGGGTGATCGCGCCGGGCGGGGTGATGGTCTACGCGATCTTCTTGACGCAGTCGCGCGGGGCGCTGCTCGGGCTGGCCTCGCTGCTGTTCTTCGGTGTGCGCAAGGCGCTGGGCACGACGAAGACGATTCTGCTGCTGGGCTCGATGGTGGCGGTGCAGCTGCTGGGCAACATGTCGGGCGGGCGGGAATTTTCCGGCAAGGAGAAGTCGGCCGAGGAGCGCATCGAGTCCTGGGTGATCGGTCTGGATCTGCTCAAGCGCAATCCGCTGTTCGGCGCCGGCTACGGCAATTACCTCGAGTACAACTACCTGACGGCACACAACTCCTTCGTGCTGTGCTTCGCCGAGCTGGGGCTGCTGGGCTATTTCGTCTGGATGGGCCTGATCGTGCTGACCTACAAGGGCCTGAATCGCACGCTCGAGCAGCTGCCGGCGGGCAGCCCGGCCTGGCAGACGGCCTCGCTGCTGCGCTCGTCGATGGTGGGCTACCTGACCTGCGCCTGGTTCCTGTCGCGCACCTATGTGCCTGCGCTGTTCTTTCTGCTGGCGCTGGGCATCGGCGCCTGGCACTGTGCGGTGCGCTCGATGCCGACCCACCAGGTGCCCACGCCGCTGATCAGCATCGACTGGCGCCGCGACACCCTGCGGCTGATGGGGCTGACCATCTTCGGCGTCATGCTGTTCGTGCGCTCCCACTGACTGCACGCGCCGGGGGCGCAGGCGGCATACTCCGGATCCGACATGGATCTGAAACAACTGGACTATTTCGTGCACGTCGCCGAGCTGCGCAGCTTCAGCCGCGCGGCGGTGGTGCTGGGCATCGCGCAGTCGGCGCTGAGCCGGCAGGTGCGTGCGCTCGAGATCGAGCTGCGCGAGACGCTGCTGCTGCGCAACGGCCGCGGCGTGACGCTGACCGAGGCCGGCCAGCGCCTGCTCGAGCACAGCCTGGCCATCCTGCAGCGCGTCGGCGAGGCCCGCGCCGACATGGCCTCCAACCGCGACGAGCCGGTCGGGCGCATCACCATCGGCCTGCCACCGACCATCGGCCGCCAGCTCACGCTGCCGCTGATCGACGGCTTTCGCCGCCGCATGCCCCGCGCCCGGCTGGCGGTCGTCGAGGGCCTGTCGACTCACATCGTCGAGTGGATCACCTCGGGCCGGGTCGATCTGGGGCTGCTCTACAACCCGGAGGCCCAGCCGGGGCTGGAGTTCGTGCCGCTGCTGGAGGAGCCGCTGTGCCTGGTGCAGCGCGCCGACGCGCGGGCGCCGTCCGGGCGCGGGCCGCTGTCGATGGCCGAGCTGGGCGACGCGAAGCTGGTGCTGCCCGAGCGCGCCCATGTGATCCGGCGCCTGCTCGAGACACGCGCCATGCACGCCGGGCTGCAGCTCGACATCGCCTGGGAGGTCTCCAGCGTCGCGGCGATCATCGATCTGGTCTGCGCCGACTACGGCCAGGCCGTGCTGACCGCCAGCGCGGTGGCGGCTTCCGGCCGGGCGGATCTGCTGGCGGTGCGGCCGATCCAGGATCCGGGGCTGCGCAGCGTATTGTGTCGGGCGGTGTCGTCGCGCCAGCGGCCCACGCCGCTGCTGCGTCAGGCGACCCGCTTGCTGTCGGACCTGGCGCGCGGGCTGCCGCAGGCGGCCGCGGCCAGCTCGTTGCCGGGCTGAGAGGCGCCAGAAAGATCCCAGAGGATGTCGTCGCGATGATTGCTGCCCCGATTCCGCCCGACGAGGAGCAGCGCCTGCAGGCGCTGGAGCGCTGCGCCATTCTCGACACCGTGGCCGAGCCGCTCTACGACGAGCTGACCGCGCTGGCGGCGCGGCTGTGCGCCGCGCCGGTGGCGGCGATCACGCTGGTCGACCGGCATCGGCAGTGGTTCAAGTCGCGCATCAACGTGCCGGTCAGCGAGACGCCGCGGGCCATCTCGGCCTGCGCGCACACCCTGCTCGGGGATGGACCGCTGGTCTGCGAGGACGCTTTCCAGGACGAGCGCTTTCACGACAATCCGCTGGTGGCCGCCAACCGCAACCGCTTCTATGCCGGCGTGCCGCTGCGCCTGGCCAGCGGCGAGCGGCTGGGCGCGCTGTGCGTGCTCGATCACCGGCCGCGCCGGCTCGAACCGGCGCAGCTGGAGATGCTCGAGCTGCTGGGCCGGCATGTCTCTCGTCTGCTCGATGCGCGCATCAGCGCCGCGCAGCAGGTCGAGGCGCTCAAGGACAGCGACCGCATGGTCGAGCTGCATGCCGACATGGCCGACGAGTCGCGCGGCTTGCTGGCCGCGGCTGAGCAGGCACGGCTGGCGCTGGTCGAGCTGCTGGAGTCGCAACGCCGCCTCGAGCAGGAGCTGCGCGAGAGCGAGCAGCATTTCCGCACGCTGGCCGATCAGGGGTCCGCGCTCATCTGGACCTCCGGCCTGGACATGGGCTGCGACTACTTCAACCAGCCCTGGCTGAACTTCACCGGCCGCACCCTGGCTCAGGAGCTGGGCAGCGGCTGGACCGAGGGCGTGCATCCGCAGGACATCGAGCGCTGTCTGCTGACCTACAAGGCGGCCTTCGCCGCGCGGCGCCGCTTCAGCCTGGAGTACCGGCTGCGGGCCGCCGACGGCCGTCACCGCTGGATCCGTGACGACGGCTCGCCCCGCCAGGACAGCCAGGGCCGCTTTCTCGGCTTCATCGGCTATTGCTACGACATCACCGAGGCCAAGGAGCTGGAGTTCCGGATGCGGCGCTTCCATGCCGAACTCGAGCAACGGGTGACCGAGCGCACCGCGGACCTGGCCGCGGCCAACCGCGAGCTGGCGACGTTCACCTACACCGTCTCGCACGATCTGAAGGCGCCGCTGCGCGGCATCGACGGCTACAGCCGCATGCTGCAGCTGGTGCATGGCGACCTGCTCGACGACGGCGCGCGCGATCTGGTGTCGCGCATCCGTCACGGTGTCGGTCAGATGAACCAGCTGATCCACGACCTGCTGGCCTACTGTCACCTGGAGCAGCGTCAGGTGCGGTGCGCCCAGGTCGATCTGGTCGATCTGACGCAGCGGGCGATCGAGGCGCGCCACATCGACGATCCTGGCCTGGGCCGGGGGCTCGACCAGGTGCTGGTGCTCGAGGCCCCCGCCACGCCGGTCATGGCCTGCGCCGATGCCGATGGCCTGGCGATGGTGCTGCGCAACCTGATCGACAACGCACTGAAGTTCAGCGCTCGCAGCCAGCCGCCGCGCGTTCGCCTGCGTGTCAGCCACGGCGAGGACGGCTGCGCTATGCTTTCTGTCCACGACAACGGCATTGGCTTCGACATGCAGTATCACGACCGGATCTTCGAGATCTTCCAGCGGCTCGAGCGTGCGGAAGCCTATCCCGGCACCGGCATCGGCCTGGCGATCGTGCGCAAGGCGATGCAGCGCATGGGGGGGCGGGTCTGGGCGCAGGGCGAGCCGGGCTGCGGCGCCGTTTTCCATCTGGAGCTGCCGCAATGATCTCGAGCGAACCGGTGCGCCGTGCCATTCTGCTGGTCGAGGACAATCCGATCGACCTGGACCTGACCCGGCGCGCCTTCGCCCGCAGCCAGCTGGTCAATCCGCTCGAGGTGGCCCGCGACGGCGCCGAGGCCCTGGCCTGGCTGACGCGCTGGGAGGCCGGCGAGCCGCTGCCGCTGGTGGTGCTCCTCGACCTGAAGCTGCCCAAGGTCGATGGCCTGGAGGTGCTGCGCCGCTACCGCGAGCATGCGCTGGCGCGCACCGTGCCGATCGTGGTCCTGACCTCCTCGGCCGAGGACTGCGACATCGCCCAGGCCTATGGCGACGGGGCCAATTCCTACATCGTCAAGCCGGTCGACTTCGACAAGTTCCTCGAGGTCACCTCGCAGATCAAGCTCTACTGGTGCTTGCTGAACCAGCCGCCGTCGGCGCATCCGCCGGTCGGTGGCCCGGGTGTTGCCGGGCCGGCATAGCTGCTAGTTGTCACCCTCGCTGGCGGGCATGGCCTGAGGCTGTCCAGAATGTGCGGCCCCTCACTCAGGACCTCCAGGAGACTTGCTTGACCTCTGCCGCGACTTCTTTGTCTCGCCGCCTCGGCCCTGCCGAGGTCGCGCCGATCGGGCTGGGCTGCATGAACCTCAGCCATGCCTACGGTGTGCCACCCGCGCCTGAGTCCGCCGCCGGCCTGTTGCTGCGTGCGCTCGATCTGGGCGTGACCCATGTCGACACCGCCGCGCTGTATGGCTTCGGCGCCAACGAGGAGCTGGTCGGTCGGGTGCTGGCGCCGCACCGCCACCGCTTCACGCTGGCGAGCAAGTGCGGCATGACCGGCGTCGATGGCAAGCGCGTGATCGACGGCCGCCCGGCCACGCTCAAGGCCACCTGCGAGGCGGCGCTGCGCCGGCTGCGCACCGACGTCATCGACCTGTACTACCTGCACCGCTGGGACAAGGCGGTGCCGATCGAGGAGTCGGTGGGCGCGCTGGCCGATCTGGTGCGCGAGGGCAAGATCCGCGCGATCGGCCTGTCGGAGGTGTCGGCGCCGACGCTGCGCCGCGCGCATGCGGTGCATCCGATCGCCGCGCTGCAGACCGAGTACTCGCTGTGGACGCGCAACCCGGAGATCGCGGTGCTGGAGGCGTGCCGCGAGCTGGGCACCGCCTTTGTCGCCTTCAGCCCGCTGGCGCGTGGTTTTCTGCCGGGCACGCTGCGTGATGTCTCGGACTTCGATGCGAAGGACATCCGCCGGGCGATGCCACGCTTTGCGCCCGCCAACTACGCGGCCAACCTGCAGCGGCTCGGGCCGCTGGTCGTGGTCGCCGAGGAGGCTGGCTGCACGCTGGCGCAGCTGGCGCTGGCCTGGCTGCTGCACCGCGGCGACCACATCCTGCCGATTCCGGGCACCACGAGCGTGGCGCATCTGGAGGAGAACCTGGGCGCCGCGTCGGTGACGCTGACGCCCGCGCAGATGGCCCGCCTGGAGGCGGCGATCCATCCGCGCCATGTCGCGGGTGCACGCTACAACGGCGCCACCCAGGCCGAGATCGATACGGAAGAGTTCTCGGCCTGAAACGACAGAGGCGGCCCGCAGGCCGCCTCTTGCTGCGCCAGGGCCAGGCACGGCCCCGGGGCGACGATCACATCGACAGCTTGACCTGGTAGCCCGGTGCGTTCTTCGGGTGACTCTGGTTGGTGAAGACCGAGCGGTCGTTCTTCAGCACGATGACCTCGAAGAAGGGGCGGAAGCGCTCCTCGGTGATGCCGAAGGCCTGCAGGAACTTGCCGAACATCTGCTGCTCTTCCGGCTCGGGCTGACCGTCAGCCAGCGAGGAGTCGATCAGGTTGACCAGGACGCACATCTTCTGCGCGTCGGTCAGCAGCGGCGCGGCCTCGGTCAGGAAGGTGTCGAGCGAGTTCTTGCGGCGGTACTTCAGCGCCGAGTCCAGCAGGGCCTGGTTCTGTGCGCCCACGCCGATCGTGCCGCGTCCGTCGTCCTTGCCGCCGAGCACCGACAGCAGATGGCCCACCTCCTCGCTGTCCATCTCGCCATCGGCGCTCATCATGTAGATCAGCGCGGTGGTGAAGGCGAGGTGCGGCGTCATCTTGTCGCCGGAATCGCTCTTGAACATGTCGAACAGACCCATGGTGGTGGCTCCTGTGGAATGCAGTGGTTTTCGGAATGGAAGAAAGGGATGGATCCCCGCGCGATCAGATGGCACCGATGGCGCGAAGTTCCAGGGGGCGGTGACGATTTTTTGCATCGCCGGCGCGTCGCCTGTCTCGTCGCCTGCGCGACGCCTGTCTGGCGCGGGCCGGTGATTCAATCGGATCCATCCCGCCAGGAACCCAGCCGAGGATCTGTCCCATGTCCCTGATCGCCCCCACCGAGCGCGGCCGCGAGCTGCTCGAGCGCCTGCAGAGCTTCTTCGACCGCCACATCTTCCCGAACGAGGCCCTCCACGAGCAGCAGATGCAGGCGCTGCGGGCCGCCGGCAACCCGTGGCAGCCGGTGCCGCTGGTGGAGCAGCTCAAGCCCCTGGCGCGCCAGGCCGGCCTGTGGAACCTGTTCCTGCCGCATGCGCACAAGGGCGAGGGCGGGGTGTCCAACTTCGACTACGCGCCGCTGTGCGAGCTGATGGGCCGGGTGATCTGGTCCGGCGAGGTGTTCAACTGCTCGGCGCCCGACACCGGCAACATGGAGACGCTCGCGCGCTACGGCACTGCGGCCCAGAAGACGCGCTGGCTCGAGCCGTTGCTCGACGGCCAGATCCGCTCGGCCTTCCTGATGACCGAGCCTGCCGTGGCCTCGTCGGACGCGACCAACATCGAGTGCTCGATCCGGCGCGATGGCGACGACGTTGTCGTCAACGGCCGCAAGTGGTTCTCGTCTGGCGCCGGGCATCCGAAGTGCGAGATCTTCATCGTGATGGGCAAGACCGATCCCGAGGCGCCGCGTCATCTGCAGCAGTCGATGGTGCTGGTGCCGCGCGACACGCCGGGCGTGACGGTGCTGCGCCCCTTGAGCGTCTTCGGCTACGACGACGCGCCGCACGGCCACATGGAGGTGCTGCTGGAGAACGTGCGCGTGCCGGCCGAGAACATCCTGCTCGGCGAGGGACGCGGCTTCGAGATTGCGCAGGGGCGCCTGGGCCCCGGGCGCATCCACCACTGCATGCGCTCGATCGGCGCGGCCGAGCGCGCGCTGGCGCTGATGATCGATCGGCTGGGCGCCCGCATCGCCTTCGGCCAGCCGCTGTCGGCGCAGTCGGTCTGGCATGAGCGCATCGCCGAGTCGCGCTGCATGATCGATCAGGCGCGGCTGCTGACGATGAACGCGGCGCACATGATGGACACCGTCGGCAACAAGGTCGCCCGCGCCGAGATCGCGATGATCAAGGTGGTGGCGCCCAAGGTGTCCTGCCAGGTGGTCGACTGGGCGATCCAGGCCCATGGCGCCGCGGGTCTCAGCCAGGACAGCTGGCTGTCGGAGATGTATGCGCACCAGCGCACCGTGCGGCTGGTCGACGGTCCCGACGAGGTGCACCGCAACGCCATCGCCAAGCTCGAGATCGGTCGGCGCGCTCGACGCGGCTGAGCTCGGCTGAGGGGCCGACGCCTGCACGCCGGCGCGGATGCGGCGACAATGCCGCTCCAGACCGACGATGTTGCGATGAAGCCTGAAACGACCTTCCGGCCGGCCAACGAGCCGGCCGCCGATGCCCACGCCCACGCCCATGTCCGGCGCGGCCCGAGCGCGCGCCTGCCCACCGAGCATGGCGACTTCACCATCTCCTCCTACTTCGACCGCAGCACCGGCATCGAGCACATGGCCATCCATTGCGGCGAGCTGGCCGGCGCGCGCGAGGTGCTGGTGCGGGTGCATTCCGAGTGCCTGACCGGCGACATCTTCGGCTCGCTGCGCTGCGACTGCGGCCCGCAGCTGCGCCTGGCCCTGCAGCGCATCAGCGCCGCTGGCCGGGGCGTGGTGATCTACATGCGTGGGCATGAGGGCCGCGGCATCGGCATCGACGAGAAGCTGCGCGCCTACACGCTGCAGGACCAGGGCCTGGACACCGTCGAGGCCAACCTGGCGCTGGGCCATGCGCCCGACAGTCGCCGTTTCGAGGCGGCTGCCGAGATCCTGCAGGACCTGGGCGTGGCTTCGGTCAGCCTGATGAGCAACAACCCGATCAAGCTGCTGGCGCTGCAGCAGCAGGGGCTGGAGGTGGTGCAGCGCGAGCCGCACGAGATCGACGCCAACCCCGAGAATGCCGCCTACCTCGCGACCAAGCGCGAGAAGATGGGTCATCTGCTGGCGCTGTCGTCCTCCCCGATCCCTCCCGCTGCCCCGGCCTCGCGCAGTCGTCGGTAGAGCGTGTTGCGGCTGATCCCGAGCCGGCGCGCTGCCTCCGACAGGTTGCCCTTGCTGCCGGCCACCGTGCGCATCACCTCGGCGGCATCGAGCGGGGGGCGCTCCACACGGTTGCGGTCCTGCGCCTGGGGCTGGCGCGCGAGCTGGGCCAGCTCCTCGCGCAGGTCGTCGGGCAGATGCTCGAGGCGGATCGAGCGCTCGTGCGGCTCGAGCTGGACGCTGGCCGCACGCAGCGCGTTGGCGAGCTGACGTCCGTTGCCCGGCCACGGGTAGCGCATCAGACGCTCGAGCAAGCCCGGATCCACCGCCGCGTTCGATCCGTTCTCGTCAAGCAGTTGGCGACACAACGCCGCCAGATCGCTGCGCTCGCGCAGCGGTGGCAGGATCAGCGTCAGGCCGTTGAGGCGGTAGTACAGGTCCTCGCGCAGCCGCCCGCAGGCCACTTCGTCGATCAGGCGGCGCCGGCTGGTGCAGATCAGCGCGACATCGAGCGGCTGCGCTGGCTCGCCTGGCAGGGGCGTCAGCATGTCGTCCTGCAGCACCCGCAGCAGCCTGGCCTGCAGCGGCAGTGGCAGATCGGCCACCTCGTCGAGCACCAGCGTGCCGCCCCGCGCGCGGCGCAGCAGGCCTGGCGCCGGCGGGCGCTCCAGCGGCCGGCCGAACAGGCTGTCGTCCAGCAGATCGCCGTCGAGGCTGGCGCAATGCAGCGTCTGAAGCGGGCCGTCGCGGCGCGGTCCGCTCAGGTGCACGGCCCGAGCCAGTGTGCTCTTGCCACAGCCCGATTCGCCCTGCAGCACCAGTCCGACCGGCGTGCCACCCAGGCGGCGCAACCGGATGACGATCTGGCGCAGCGTCGGATCACCCCGCTCGAAGCCGGACAGCGCATCGACCTGCAGCGAGGGCCCGCCCGGCGGGCTCGGGCCCTCGTCGGGCCGGTGAGGCGAGGCCGGCAGGGCACTGGGCGCTGGCAGGACATCCTCAGGCTGGCGGTCGGTGCGGCGGGCCATGATCTCGATGCTGTGGCCGCGGTCGACTCGCAGCCACAGCAGCGTGCCGTCCGGACAGCGCAGCGCGCGTGGCTCCGTGGGCACGCGCGCCATCGCCTCGATGCTGCGCAGGTCCAGACCGAAGACGCTGTCGGCACGCAGCGCGCCGATGTGGCCACGCTCCAGCCCCAGCATCGACAGCCCGGCCGCATTCGCGCCGATCACCCAGCCGTCGTCCGACAGCGCCACCAGGCCTTCGGTGAGGCTGGCGATGCCTTCGCGCCGGGGGTGGAAGCGCAGCCTCAGCCCGTGGGCGTGGTGGGTCTCGAACAGACGCTGCTCGATCATCCGCGCGGCCGAGCGCACCAGCCCGAGCGTGTGCCGGTGGGCGTGGCGTTGGTCACCGCTGATGTCGATCGCGCCGACGATGCGCCCTGACGGGTCGACGATCGGCGAGGCGGCGCAGGTCAGGAAACCGTTGCGGTCCAGGAAGTGCTCGTCGCCGTGGATCACCAGCGCCTGTTCCTCGGCCAGGCAGGTGCCGATTGCATTGGTGCCGCGCCATTGCTCATGCCAGACGGCGCCGGGGCGCAGCGCCACCCGAGCGGCGCGCTGGCTGAAGTCGGTGTCGCCGATCGCATCGAGCAGCATGCCCTGCGCATCGGCCAGCAGCACCACGCTGTCGGTGCCGCGGGTCTGTTCGAACAGGAATTCGAGCACCGGCCTAGCGTGGTCGATCAGCGCATGATGGCGATCGCGTGCCCGCGCGAGCTGCACGGCCGAGGCGTGTGGCCCGGCGCTGCCGAGGCCGGCCGGCGTCAGCCCGGCCTCCAGGCTGCGCTGCCAGGAGCGCTGCAGCACCGGATCGATCGGCAGGCTCGCGGGCCCGGTCTCGCCGCGCAGCAAGATCTGCTTCAGCGGTCGCAGTCGTGGCGCCTTGCCTCCCGCAGGACGTCCGTGATCATTCATGTGAGTGTTTACCCTTATGTTCTTGCGTGCCGATTGTCTCGCCAGGAGTCAGCGGCCGATGGTCCGATCCGTGACAGTTTTCACCTCGTCCGGCGGCCTCGGGTATGTACTGTCTCGGCGAATGACAGTGCTGGCCGCCGGTCGGGTCACTGAATGACCCATGAACAGCTTTCCAGCAGGAAACGCGCCATTTCGGTCTGAATGTCCGATCCCGTTCCTGAAGGAGCGCTCGAGCGCGCCGGATTCACGGGCTGGCACGACCTTCGCAATGGAGGAGCCATCTCAACCCCTGGCATCAACACTGAAGGAGACATCGATGCTCTACGCGAATCCGAACACCCCGGGCGCCAAGGTCCAGTACAAGCCGCGCTACGACAACTTCATCGGCGGCAAGTGGGTCGCGCCGGTCTCTGGCCAGTACTTCGACGTCGTCACGCCGGTCAACGGCCAGGTCTACACCCAGGCCGCCCGCTCGAACGAAGCGGACGTCGAGCTGGCGCTGGACGCCGCCCACGCCGCGGCCGACAAGTGGGCCAAGACCTCGGTCACCGAGCGCTCCAACATCCTGCTGAAGATCGCCGACCGCCTCGAGCAGAACCTCGAGATGCTGGCCTACGCCGAGACCGTGGACAACGGCAAGCCGATCCGCGAGACGCTCAACGCCGACATCCCGCTGGCCGTTGACCACTTCCGCTACTTCGCCGGCTGCCTGCGCGGTCAGGAAGGCTCGCTGTCGGAAGTCGACGAGAACACGGTCGCCTACCACTACCACGAGCCGCTGGGCGTGGTCGGTCAGATCATCCCGTGGAACTTCCCGATCCTGATGGCCGCGTGGAAGCTGGCCCCGGCGCTGGGCGCGGGCAACTGCGTGGTGCTGAAGCCGGCCGAGTCGACCCCGATCTCGATCCTGGTGCTGGCCGAGCTGGTCGCCGACCTGCTGCCGCCGGGCGTGCTCAACATCGTCAACGGCTTCGGCCGCGAAGCCGGCATGCCGCTGGCCACCTCCAAGCGCATCGCCAAGATCGCCTTCACCGGCTCGACCGCCACCGGCAAGGTCATTGCCCAGGCTGCCGCTTCGAATCTGATCCCGGCCACGCTGGAGCTGGGCGGCAAGTCGCCCAACATCTTCTTCGCCGACGTCATGGACAGGGATGATTCCTTCCTGGACAAGGCGATCGAAGGTCTGGTGCTGTTCGCGTTCAACCAGGGCGAGGTCTGCACCTGCCCGTCGCGCGCCGTCATCCAGGAATCGATCTACGACGAGTTCATGGCGCGCGTGCTGCC
>JBJOPV010000088.1:0-13390 GCA_046050625.1 Pseudomonadota bacterium | reverse complement strand
CGGCCAGTATC
This sequence comes from Pseudomonadota bacterium, assembly GCA_046050625.1. Taxonomy (GTDB): domain Bacteria; phylum Pseudomonadota; class Gammaproteobacteria; order Burkholderiales; family Burkholderiaceae_C; genus Sphaerotilus. The sequence goes on along the minus strand of JBJOPV010000088.1, from coordinate 13,379 downwards.
TGTTCCGCGGCGTGCATGTCGAGCGCTTCGACCGCGACCAGCGCGCGCGGCTGCGCCGGCAGTATCTGGGCTTCGTCTTCCAGGGCTTCAACCTGCTGGCACGCACCTCGGCGCAGGAAAACGTCGAGCTGCCGCTGCTCTACCGCGGCGAGCCGGCCGCCGCGCGCCAGAAGGCCGCGCGCGAGGCCCTGGCCGCGGTCGGCCTGAGCGGCTGGGAGCACCACACGCCGGCCGAGCTCTCGGGCGGGCAGCAGCAGCGGGTGGCCATCGCGCGCGCCATCGTCAGCCGCCCCACCGTGCTGCTGGCCGACGAGCCCACCGGCAACCTCGACACCGCACGCAGCCGCGAGATCATGGCGCTGCTCACCGGCCTGAACCGCGAGCGCGGCATCACCGTGCTGATGGTCACCCACGAGCCGGACATGGCCGAATACGCGCGGCGCATCATCCGCTTCGTCGACGGTCGCATGGACAGCGATGTCCGCCAGACCGCACACGCCGAGGTGCCGCGATGATCGGCAACACCCTGCTGCTGGCCACACGCGAGATCCGCCGCAACCTGCTGCGCTCCTTCCTGACCATCCTGGGCATCGTCATCGGCGTGAGCGCCGTCATCACCATGGTCACGCTCGGGCGGGGTGCCACGCAGGCGGTTCAGGCGCAGATCGCCAGCCTGGGCAGCAACCTGCTGCAGATCCGCCCCGGCCAGCGCATGGGGCCGGGCGGCGGCGGCTCCGGCGCCCCCTCGTTCCGCGAGGCCGATCTGGAGGCGATCACCGCCCAGATCGGCGGTGTGGCCGCGGTGGCGCCAGAGGCCCGCAGCAGCGTGACGGTGGTGGCAGGCTCGCGCAACTGGTCCACCAGCGTGACCGGCACCACCAACGCCTGGCTGAAGACCGGCAACTGGACGCTTTCGGCCGGCCGCGCCTTCGAGGACACCGAGCTGCGCGCCGGCGGCGCCGTCTGCCTGATCGGCGCGACGCTGCAGCGCGAGCTGTTCGCCGGCACCGACCCGCTGGGCCAGACCCTGCGCATCAAGCAGTTCTCCTGCACGGTCGTGGGTGTGCTGGCCGCCAAGGGCCAGGCCGCGATGGGCATGGACCAGGACGACACGGTGATCGTGCCGCTGCGCACGCTGCAGCGCCGCGTCACCGGCAGCCTGAACATCGGCACGCTGCTGGTCTCGCTCGAGGACAGCGCCGACAGCCGTGCGGTGCAGGCCAGCCTGCGCCAGCTGCTGCGCGAGCGGCGCAAGCTGGGCGCGGGCGACGACGACAACTTCAACATCCTCGACACGCAGCAGCTGGCCGAGACGATGAGCGGCACCACGCAGCTGATGACCTCGCTGCTCGGGGCGGTGGCGGCGGTGAGCCTGCTGGTGGGCGGCATCGGCATCATGAACATCATGCTGGTCAGCGTGACCGAGCGCACCCGCGAGATCGGCGTGCGCCTGGCCATCGGCGCGCTCGAGCACGAGGTGCTGCTGCAGTTCCTGATCGAGGCGGTGGTGCTGTCCAGCTTCGGCGGGCTGGTGGGCATCGCGCTGGCGACCGTGGCCTCGATCGGGCTGTCCTCGCTCTTGGCCATGCCCTATGTCTTCCAGCCCGGCATCAACGGCCTGGCTTTCGTGTTCTCGGCCGCGATCGGCGTGGTATTCGGCTATGTGCCGGCGCGGCGCGCGGCGCGGCTCGACCCGATCGAGGCACTGCGCCACGAATGAGACGGCGCGGCGGGTGCCGATTTTCATTTTGAATCTCGCCTGCAGATCTTCGAGATGTGATGGCCAATCACTTCTCGGGGCGCGCCGCCTGATTTCGGTGCAACCCTTGAATTCAAGCGGCACCAGAAAATGACGCGACGATGAAAATCACACCAGCACGGTGCATATTATCTTTTCACCATCTTCCCTGGGTCCACCTTAAATAAGGGTTGACCCGAGGCCTGCGTCACGAATAGATTTTGACCACCTGATGCATCCGGTTTTCCGGAATTCGGTTCATTACCCCTCTTGGCTGACCGCCTTGGTCACGTCACCGTGTCCGCTGCCCTTGCGGTCGCCGCAGCAGCGGACCTTCTCGATGCCCGGGAGACGCTCATGAGCAAGATCGCACCATCGACCCCCGCGTCGAACCCGGCGCCGCCCGCTCCAGCCCCGGCGCCGGGCAGCGGCGTGCCGCACGCGCTGCTGATGCGCCACCCGCGCACCGGTGAGGAACGCATCGCGCCGGTGGGCTACGCCTGGACGGTGCTGCTGGCCGGGCCGGTCGTGCTGGCACGCCGCGGAGACTGGTCGATGGCGCTGGGCTGCCTGATGCTGCCCCTGCTGGGTCAGGTGCTGCTGGCGCCGCACGCCAACCGCCGGCACCTGCGCCGGCTGGTGGCTCGGGGCTACCGGGCGGTGAGCACGGCTCCAGGTCGCGTCAGTCATGTGGAATGGGCGCTGGGCATGCAGATCCCACGCTACAGCAGCCGCCGCGAGGACATCTCGCGCTTCGAGTGATTCAAGGCTGGGGGGGCCCGTCCGGCTCGGGGCGAAGCCCCAGTTTCTGCCCGACCGTCAGCCGCTCGTCCGACAGCAGATCGAGAAAATCCGACAGGCGCTTGGAGCGCACGATCATGTAGCCGGTCAGCAGCAGCGAGGCCAGCAGCGTGAGCCCGAGAATCACCAGGCGCTCCGGCCAGGGGCGGTCGGCCTCGTCGAGCAGGTTCATGCCGAGAAACCCGGTCGACAGCGTGCCGATCAGCCCGGCGATCGTCACCACCGTCAGCCGCACCACGGTGTTGGCCTGGCGGCGCAGGCTGTCGGTGTCGAGGTAGGTGTTCATCTCGCTGACGCGCTCGCGCACCTCCGGGTGCAGCGTGTCCAGGCCGAGGTGATCGACGCACAGCCGGTGCAGCGCACGGGTCTGGGCCTGTTCGGACAGGTCGTGGAACCAGTAGCGGTGGGTGAAGCGCAGAAAGGTCTCGAAATTGCCCCGCACCGCCCGCTTGAAGCGCTTGACCGAGCTGGCGTCATGGATCTGCAGCGCGTCGAGCGCCACCACCAGCCGGTCGGAGAACATCAGCAGCGCCGCCTTCTGGAAATGCGCGATCAGGAACATCAGGAAATGCTGATGGCGGAACTGCGCCAGCACGCCGCGCTCGCGGTCGACGAAGAAGCGCGAGCCCGCGCGCCCGACCACCACCAGCGCGTGGCCGCAGCACAGGTAGCGGGTGAAGGGCGCCGCGCCGCCGGGGCGCCAGAAGCGGTCGTAGCAGTGGCGGGCCTCGAAGTCGGCGACATGGCGCTCGGCGAAGGGCAGCTCGTCCTCGCCGTCGCTGCCCTGCCCGGCCACCAGCCCGAGGCGGATGAAGTCGGCGCGCCCGAGCGCGGCCGGATCATCCAGCGCCAGCCAGGCCATCACCGGCATGCGGTGGTACTCGATCTGGCGCACCCGCAGCAGCGCTCCGGCGCCATCGTCGGGTGCCTCGTCCTGTTCCGGGCACAGCGGCTGCAGCAGCCAGCGCCAGTGCGCCGCCAGCCGCGGCGCGCGGTGCAGGCCGACGAAGTCGAGAAAGGCCTGGCGGTCGGCCGCGTCCGACGCGCACAGCGTCCGGTCGTCGGCGCCGAGCCACTCGACCTCGCTGGCGCAGTGCAGCGGCTGGCCCTCGCCGTCCCAGCCCGGCGGATAGGCCCGGCCGAAGCGGTAGAGCAGCTCCTGCACCACCGCCAGTGGCAGCTCGTCGGCATGGACCTCGACATGCAGCACCACGACGTCGACATCATGGAAGAAATAGAGGTCGACATGCTCGACCGCCAGCCGCAGCACCTCCTGGCCCGGCGCCAGGCGAAGGCGCACGGCCTGCACGTCGTCGCGGCGCAGCACCCGCATCGACGAGCCCCCGCCGGTGCGCGCGCTGCCCGCGCGCAGCCCGTCCCCGTAGAGAAAGCGCTGCACATGCGGCAGGAACGTCACGAACTCCTGGTAATGACGCTCGCTCGACGGGCCGCGATGCATCTCGGCAGCCTCGTGCCACGGGCTGTCCGGACGCTCGAGCACCGCGGCCCAGGGCTGCAGGCGCAGCCGCTCGTCAGGGCGCGGCAGCAGCTGCAGCGGCCACAGCAGGCGCTGTCGGAAGTGTCGGATCATCAGGCTCATGGATCAGGATTGTCCACACCGCTCGGCCACAGCGGCGATGATGCCTTCTTTCACTTCGGGATCCTCGCGATACGGGCGGGCACCATGCGCATCCTCTTCGTCCACCAGAACTTTCCCGGCCAGTACGTCCACCTCGCCCCGGCGCTGGCCCAGGCCGGCCACGAGGTGCGCGCGCTGATGCTCGAGCCCACCGCGCGGCCGCTGCCCGGCGTGGCCTGCACCCGCTACAAGGTCACGCGCAGCAGCACGCCGCAGATCCACCCGTGGGTGGCGGAGTACGAGACCAAGGTGCTGCGCGGCGAGGGCTGCGCACGCGCCGCGCTGGCGCTGCGCGAGCAGCACGGCTTCATGCCCGACGTGATCTGCGTGCATCCCGGCTGGGGCGAGGCGCTGTTCCTGCGCGACATCTGGCCCGAGGCGCGCCAGCTGCACTTCGTCGAGTGGTTCTACGGCTGGGAGGGCCACGACGTGACCTTCGATCCGGAGTTCCCGCCGCGCGGCATCGAGGCGCGGCTGAGGCTGCGCGCGAAGAACACCCACCTGCTGCAGGGCCTGGTCGAGATGGACGCCGGCGTGTCGCCGACCGCCTGGCAGCGCTCGACGGTGCCGCAGGCCTTCCAGCACAAGATCCGCACGCTGCACGACGGCGTCGACACCGATCTGATCCGCCCCGACCCCGAGGCGGTCTTCGAGCACGGCGCGCTGCGGCTGCGCCACGGCGACGAGGTGCTGAGCTTCATCAACCGCAACTTCGAGCCCAACCGCGGCTATCACGTCTTCATGCGCGCGCTGCCGGCGCTGCTGCGCGAGCGCCCGCAGGCGCAGGTGGTGATGGTCGGCGGCAACGGCGTGTCCTACGGCGCACGGCCGCAGGACGGCCGCAGCTGGCAGGACACGCTGCTCGCGGAGATCGCGCCACAGCTCGACGCGGCGATGCGCGCGCGCCTGCACTTCGTCGGCCGGCTGCCGCATCCGCAGCTGATGAAGCTCTACCAGGTGACCCGCGCCCATGTCTACCTGACCTACCCCTTCGTGCTGTCGTGGTCGATGCTGGAGGCGATGTCGGCCGGCGCGCTGGTGATCGGCTCGCGCACCGCGCCGGTCGAGGAGGTGATCGAGCACGGCCGCAACGGCCTGCTGGTCGACTTCTTCGACCGCGAGGGCCTGGTGCGCACGATGGCCGACGCGCTGGCCGCGCCGCCCGGCACGCATGACGTGATCCGCAGCACCGCGCGCGAGACGGTCGTGCGCCGCTACGACCTGCGCCGCGTCTGCCTGCCGGGGCAGGTGGCGCTGGTCGAGGCGGTCGGGCGCGGCCCGAGGGTCGCCTGAGGGCCACGGCCAACGCCGCGACCGGTCAACCGGCCTCGCGCATCGCCTCGGCCAGGAAGTCGACCACCGCCCGGATGCGCGGCAGCCGGTCGCGCTCGGGCAGCATCACCGCCCAGACCGGCGCCCAGACCGGATCGCGGAACGGCGCCAGCACCTCGACCAGCTCGCCGCGCGCCAGCAGCGGCGCCACCAGCAGCGTGCTGTGCCAGCCCAGGCCGAGGCCTGAGCGCACCATTTCCAGCCCGAGCCAGGTGGTGTTGGCACTGAAGCGACCGCTCACCGGCCAGGGCCGGCGCTCGCCGTCGACCATGAAGGTCCAGCGGTTCAGGTGCCCGGCGTTCAGGTGCGTGACCAGCGGAAAGCGCGCCAGATCGGCCGGCATCTGCGGCGTGCCCAGCCGCGCCAGCAGCGCAGGCGCCGCGCAGACGACGCGCCGGAAGCGCCCGACCCGGCGCGCCACCAACCCCTCGTGGCGCAGATGGTTGGTGCGCAGCGCGACATCGAAGCCTTCGGCCGCCAGATCGACGATGCGGTCGTCGGCATGCAGCTCGATGCGCAGGTCGGGGTGACGTGCCGCCAGCGCGGGCAGCGCCGGCACGACAAAGCACTGCGCCAGCGCCGGGCTGACCGCCAGCCGCACGACGCCGCTGGCGCGCTCGCGCCGTGCCGACAGCTCGTCGGCCAGATCGCCCAGCGCGGCCAGCACCTGGCGGGCATGCTGCAGCAGCGTGCCGCCCTCCGGCGTCAGGCTCAGGCCGTGGGTCGAGCGGCGCAGCAGCCGCACCCGGTAGAGCGCCTCCAGCCGATCGACCGCGCGCGACACCTGCGAGGCCACGCCGTCGCGCTCGCGCGCCACCGCCGAGAACGAGCCCAGCTCGGCCACGCGCACGAACAGCGCCAGGTCGGCTGGCGCGGCATGGGCGGGCGCCTCGGGCGGAAAGGCATCAGGACGGGTCTTGCTCGGCATGCAAAGGCGCTGGGCACGGCGGGGGCTGTCCCCGGGCGGGCGTGAAACCTAGTCTAGCGCCATGTTCCACGGGAGATCCCCATGCCCCTGCTGACCCTGAGCACCTGGCCGGCGCTGACGCAGCCCGAGCAGCGCCACGCCATCGCCCGCGAGCTGACCGGCCACACCGAGCGACTGCTCGGCAAGAAGCGCGCGCTGACCGCGGTCGCGGTACTGGCCGAGCCGATCGGCTGGACGATCGGCGGCCAGCCGGTCGAGCCACCGGACTGCGCCGCCGAGGCGGGCCCGGCGCGCTCCACCTTCGCGCTGGAGATCCGCATCACCGCGGGCACCAACACCGCGCAGCAGAAGGCCGACTGGATCGCCGCGGCCTGGGACACGCTGCGCCGCGCGCTGCCGGAGGCGCTGGTCGAGGCCAGCTACGTCAGCGTGCTCGAGCTGCCGGCCGACGACTGGGGCTGGGGCGGCCGCACGCAGGCGGCGCGGCTGCCCCGCTGAGCACGAACCTGCGCCTCAGCCCGCCGCGAACACCGCATCGAGCCGGTGCTGCCAGGCGCGCTTCTGGTCAGCGTCGACGAAGCTGGCGTCGAAGCTGTTGAGCGCGAGCTGGTAGGCGTGGCGGGCGGTGAGCTGCGGCTGCGCGGCGAAGAGTTCGACGAAGTTCTGGTTCATGTAGCCGCCGAAGTAGGCCGGATCGTCCGAGTTGACCATCGCGCACAGGCCGGCGTCGAGCAGTGCGCCGATGTTGTGCTGCGTCAGGTCGTCGAAGACGCACAGCTTGACGTTGGAGAGCGGGCACACCGTCAGCGGCATGCGCGCGGCCGCCAGCCGCGCCACCAGCGCCGGGTCTTCCAGGCTGCGCACGCCGTGGTCGATGCGCTCGCTCTGCAGCAGGTCCAGCGCCTCGACGATGTAGGCGGGCGGGCCCTCCTCGCCGGCGTGCGCGACGATGTGCAGGCCCAGCTCGCGGCAGCGCGCGAAGACGCGCTCGAACTTGCTCGGCGGGTGGCCCACCTCGCTGCTGTCCAGCCCGACGCCGATGAAGTGGTGCCGCCACGGCAGCGCCGCCTCCAGCGTCGCGAAGGCCTCCTCCTCGCTCAGGTGGCGCAGGAAGCACAGGATGAGCTTCGCGCTCACGCCCAGCTCGGCATGGGCGCGGTGCACCGCGTGGTTCAGGCCCTTGATGACCGTCTCGAAGGGCACGCCGCGCGCGGTGTGGGTCTGCGGGTCGAAGAAGATCTCGGCGTGCACGACGTTGTCGGCGGCGGCCTTCTCCAGGTAGGCCCAGGCCATGTCGAAGAAGTCCTGCTCTTTCAGCAGCACGCTGGCGCCGGCGTAGTAGATGTCGAGAAAGCTCTGCAGGTCGGTGAAGGCGTAGGCCGCGCGCAGCGCCTCGACGTCCGCGTAGGGCAGCGTCACGCCGTTGCGCTGCGCCAGCCGGAAGATCAGCTCGGGCTCCAGCGAGCCCTCGATGTGGATGTGCAGCTCCGCCTTGGGCATCAGGCGCAGCAGTGCGGGCAGCCGCTCCGGCGCGATCGCGTCGAGGCGGGCGGGCGTCATTGCGGCAAGCAGGGCAGCGGTCATGATGAATGGAACTCCAGGGATCTGAGGGAAGACCCGATTATCCGCAGCCACGCCGCCAGCGGCACCATGGGTGCCCGCGTGTGACGCGTTCACGGAAGAAGCCACGATGCCCCCGCCCCTCCGCCTGCTCGCGCCCGCACTGCTGGGCCTGGGCCTGATGCTGATGCCGCCGGCCGGCGCCGCCGAGACCGGCCCCCGCGCCGAGGCGCTGCACCTGCGCGCGCTGGCCGCCGGCTGCGCGCAGTGCCACGGCACCGACGGGCGCGCGGTCGAAGGCGCCAGCCTGACGGCGCTGGCCGGCCGCGACGCGGGCGAGCTGCGCGCGCGGCTGCTGGCCTTCCGCACAGGCAGCGCGCCCGCCACCGTGATGCACCAGATCACCCGCGGCTACAGCCCCGAGCAGCTCGACGCGCTGGCGCAGCATTTCGCCCGCCAGAGCCCGTGATGCGCCGCCGCCGCTGTCTCCAGGCCCTGATGGCCGCCGGCGTGACCGGCCTGAACGGCTGCGCCGCGCCGCGCGGCGCGGCGCTGGCGCGCGCGCGCGTGCTGGTCGTCGGCGGGGGCTACGCCGGCGCGACCGCGGCCAAATACCTGCGGCTGCTGTCGGACCAGGCGATCGACGTGACGCTGGTCGAGCCCAACCCGCAGCTGGTGTCCTGCCCGGTGTCGAACGGGGTGATCGGCGGGCTGCGCACGCTGGACGACATCACGCTGTCCTACGACCGGCTGAGCGCGCGCCATGGCGTGCGCCGGGTGCAGGACCGCGTCGCGGCGATCGACCCGCAGCGCCGCATCGCGACGCTGGCCGGCGGCGCGCGGCTCGGCTACGACCGGCTGGTGCTGGCGCCGGGCGTCGATTTCCTCTGGGACCGCATCGAGGGCCTGAAGGCGGCGCATGACGCGGGCCGCGTGCTGCACGCCTGGAAGGCCGGCGCGGAAACGCTGGCGCTGGCGCGGCAGATCGAGGCCATGCCCGACGGTGGCACCTGCGTCATCGCCATTCCCGAGGCGCCCTACCGCTGCCCGCCCGGACCCTACGAGCGCGCCTGCCTGATCGCCGCCCGGCTCCGGCGCACCCACCCGCGCGCGAAGGTGCTGGTGCTCGACGCCAACCCGGACATCACCTCCAAGGCGGCGCTGTTCCGCCAGGCCTGGGCCGAGCTGCACCCCGGCATGATCGAGTACCGGCCGCAGCACCGCGTCACCGGCGTCGACGCGCGCACGATGACGCTGCGCTTCGAGGTCCAGGAGGACCTGCGCGCCGATGTCATCAACCTGCTGCCGGACATGCGCGCCGGCGACCTGGCCGCGCACGCCGGCCTGGCCACCGCCAACGGGCGCTGGTGCCCGGTGGACTTTCTCGACTTCCGCTCGGTGCACGCGCCGGACCTGCATGTGCTGGGCGACGCGCTGCAGAGCGCGCCGGGCATGCCCAAGTCCGGGCACATGGCCAACGCGCAGGCCAAGGTCGCCGCCGCGGCCATCGTCGCGGCGCTGCTCGACCTGGAGGTCGATCCGCGGCCGATGCTCAACAACGTCTGCTACAGCCTGGTCGACACGGACCAGGCCATCCATGTGGCCAGCGTGCACGCCTGGCAGCAGGAGCAGCGCAGCTTCGTGCCGGTGCCCGGCGCCGGCGGCCTGTCGGCGCAGCGCTCCACGCTGGAGGCCCGGCACGCCGAGTCCTGGGCACGCAACATCTGGGCGGACATGCTGGGCTGAAGCCTCAGCCGATCAGCGTCTCGTCGCTGCGCTGCTCGCCGCGGCTGTCGGTCCAGGTGACGGACAGCCGGCTGCCGGCCGGCGCGGCCGCCGCGCGCAGCACGAACTGCAGATAGGGATTGCGCGACACCGACGGCCCCCAGTGGGCCTGCATCACCACCCGGCCGTCGAGCCGGGCGACGACCTCGCGGATGTGCCAGGCCGGCACCCGGCGGCCCGCCTCGTCGTGGCGCCGGCCGTTCTCCATCTCGTGGCTCATCAGCACCCGCACGACGACGCGCTCGCCCTGGCGCAGCGCGCGGATGCGCATCGGCTGCGGCGAGGTCAGCGGCAACTCAGCCACCGCAGCCTCCGAGCGTGACCTGCACCGCCTTGCGCGCGAACAGCACCCGGCCGTCGTGCATCAGCGCGACCGCCCAGACCGGCGAGGACTCGGCCATGCGGGTGCGGATGACGACATCGGGCTCCAGCGCCGGATCGACCTCGAACAGCGCGCACAGCACCGTCGGGTTGCGCTCGACCAGCAGCAGCAGCCGGCGCACACCCTCGAGCCGGGTCGCGCAGCCCAGCGACACCGCAGCGCCGTTCTCGGCGATGTCAGGCGCGCTCAGGCGGATCTCGGCGCTCTCGACCGGCGCGGCCAGGCCCAGCGCGGCCAGCGCGGCGTCGATGCCGATGGCGGCGAAGGCAGCCTCGTTCCAGGCGGCCTGCGCCGGCGCGGGCAACAGCCCGAGACCGCCCAGCAGGCCGGCAACGGCCGCGCTGCGACCGAGCAGCTCGCGACGGACAGCACAGATGGACATGCCCGCATGCTAACCGGGCGGCTCGTCGCAGGGGCGGTGGAAACGTTTCACCGGAATCGCAGGAATCCACCACGAGCGGTCACGGAGCGGGGACAATGCGCATCCCGAAACCTCAGGTCACTCCCCTCCAGGCTTGCAACATGGCCCAGCTCCAGGACGAATCCAGCCGCACCGACATCCTCAACCGGCTCAAGCGCGCAGAGGGCCAGCTGCGCGGCATCCAGCGCATGCTCGAGGCCGGCGAGCCCTGTCTCGACATCGCCAGCCAGATGGCGGCAGTGCGCAAGGCACTCGACAGCGCCTACGTGCGCATGACGGTGTGCTTCATGCAGCAGGAGCTGCGCGCGCAGCTCCACCTCAGCGACGAGGACGCGCCGAAGCTCGAGGCGATGCTCGGCGACGTGCAGACCCTGCTCGGCAAGGTGCGCTGAGCGCCGGCCCGGCCTCGACCGGGCCCGAGCCCATCAGCCGCGCCACCAGCGGGTGCGGCACGCTGCGCTCGGCGCAGACCGCATGGAAAGGCTCGTCGACCCCGGCGCAGCCCCCGATGCGGCACACGCCATAGCGCGCCAGCAGATCCTCCTCGACCCACTCGGCGGCCGGGAACACGCCCAGGCCCCGGGCGCCGAAGGTCTTGAGCAGCGCGCTGTCCTCGAACTCGCCCGCGATGCGCGGGCGCACGCCCTCGCGCTCGAACCAGGGATCGAGCTGCTGGCGCATCGTCGCCGGCGGCAGCGGCAGCAGCACCGGCACCTGCGCCAGCGAACGCGGGAAGTCGGCCTGCGCCGCCTCGCGCAGCGCCGGCGGCGCATACCAGGCCACCGGCGAGACGCCCAGCAGCCAGGTGCGCAGCCGCAGACCCGGATGCGGCGCCGGCGCCCGGTCGACCAGCGCCAGGTCGAGCCGGTGTAGCGCCAGATCGGCCAGCAGATCCTCGACCGGCTGCTCGACCACCTTCAGGCGCAGATCGGGCTCGTCGAGCACCGGCTGCAGCAGCCGCCAGGTCACCAGCTTGGGCACGCCGCCGCCGACGCCCACCTGCAGCCGGCGCACCGGCTGGGTCGCGGCACCGCGCACCCGCTCGGGCAGCTGCTCGCCGAGCTGGAAGATCAGGTCAGCCTGGTGCATGGCCGCCTCGCCGGCCTCGGTCAGCGCGACGCCGCGCCCGGCCGGACGCAGCAGCGCATGGCCGAGCTCGCGTTCGAGCTCGCGCACCTGGGCGCTGACGGTCTGCACCGCCATGCCCAGCCGGGCCGCCGCCCGAGAGATGCCGCCTTCCCGGGCAACGACCCAGAAGTAGTAGAGATGCCGGTAGCTGAAGTCGAGACTCATCGTCGGTGACGGATCCGGGATTCCCGCCGGAAGTTCCCGCACACCCGGCTCGATTCATCAGAAATTCACTGAACGTTTATCAGACTGTTGCTGGTTTTTCAGGAATGTCGACGGCCCTACGCTGCACAGCAGCCTGTCATCCGACAGGCCCGACACAGGAGCCCCGACGATGGAAGTGCTGTTCGAGTCCCGTGATGCCGAGGCCCGATCGCTGCGCGATCAGATGATCCGACGTCTGCGTTTTGCCACCCGGCGCCTGGACGGGCTGACACCCCGGGCGCGCATCCTGCTAGAGGATGTCAACGGTCCGCGCGGCGGCATCGACAAGCAGTGCCGCATCGAGCTGCGCGGACCGCGCCTGGGCCACCTCACCGTGCAGGCCGAGGCCGACAGCTGGCAGCGGGCCTTCGAACAGGCGCTCTCGCGGATCAGCCGGGCCCTGGCGGGGCAGTGGCAGCGCCTGCGCGAGCCGCCCCGTCCGGAGCGCCGGCGTCTGCATGCCGCCGACACCTGATCCCCGTCCATCCATGCCGAAGACCTTCACCCACGACAGGAAGACCTCCATGCGCAGCTACCCCGCCAACAGCCCCGAGGCCGCCGCACGCATCGTCGCCCTGGCCCTGGTCGCCGACGGTCATGTCAGCCTGATCGAGATCGACACGCTGCAGCGCCAGGACATCGCCCAGCGCCTGGGGCTGAGCGCCGAAGCCTTCAGGGAGGTGCTGCACGGTCTGTGCGAGGACCTGCTGGTGCAGTCGCCGATGGTCTGGAACGATCCGGCACGCATCGAGCCGCGCCTGATCAGCGACCTGCTCGACGAGGTCGACGATCCCGGGCTGTGCACCGAGCTGATCCATCTGTGCCGCACGGTGATCGAGGCCGACCGCCATGTCGCCGACGGCGAGGCGCTGATGCTGTCGACCGCCTTCGTGCACTGGCATCGCCGGCTCGCGCGGGCGGCCTGAGCCGCGCGCTCAGCGGCTGCCGAGCGCCTCCCAGCGCTCGAGCAGCGCCAGCAGCTCCTCGTCGATCGCGGCGAAGCGTGCATGCGTCCCGGCGACCTTCTCGGGCGAGCGGGCGTAGAGCTCGGTGCCGTTGAGCAGCTCGCCCAGCGCCTTCTGCTCGGCCTCGAGCGCAGCGATGCGCGCGGGCAGCTCGTCAAGCTCGCGCTGCTCCTTGTAGCTGAGCTTGCGCTTCGATGCGGCGGCCGGCGTGGCGGTCACCGCCACGGGCGCAGCAGGCGCCTGCGCCTCGGCCTTCGGCGCGGCCTTGGCCGCCTTGGCCGCCAGCGCGGCGGCGCGCTGCGACTGCGCCAGCCAGTCCTCGACGCTGCCCTCGTACTCGCGCCAGCGGCCGTCGCCCTCGCTGACGAGGGTGCTGGTCACCACCGCGTCGAGGAAGCGCCGGTCGTGGCTGACCACGAAGACGGTGCCGGCGTAGTCCTGCAGCAGCTCTTCGAGCAGCTCCAGCGTCTCGATGTCGAGGTCGTTGGTCGGCTCG
>JBJOPV010000087.1:0-13646 GCA_046050625.1 Pseudomonadota bacterium | reverse complement strand
CGGGTCGTGGATCTTGGCGGCGAGGTCCTTGATGTCGGTCCAGGTCGGCTTGTCGGCGACCTTCACGCCGGCCTTGTCGGCCAGGTCCTTGCGGTACATCAGCATCGACGACTCGCCGTAGAACGGTGCGGCGAAGAGCTTGCCCTCGACGCTCAGGCCGCTGCGGACCGCCGGCAGCAGGTCGTCGGCGTCATAGGCGGCGTCGGTCTTGAGCTCCTGCAGCCAGCCCTTCTTGCCCCAGATCGGCGCCTCGTACATGCCGATCGTCATGATGTCGAATTGGCCGCCCTTGGTGGCGATGTCGGTCGTCACGCGCTGGCGCAGCACGCCTTCTTCCAGCGTCACCCACTTGACCTTGATGTCCGGATTGGCCTGCTCGAAATGCTTCGTCAGCTTCTGCATCTCGATCATGTGGCCGTTGTTGACGGTGGCGATCACCAGTTCGGTGGCAGCGTTCGCCAGGCCGGCGGTCAGGCCGAAGGCCAGGGCCAGAGAGGCCTTGAGCGTCAGTTTCATCATGTGTCTCCTCGCGGGATGGAACAGGAACGGACTACGGGTGAAGCGGCCGGGGCCCCGGCGGTGCAGCGCTGGCACCGCGCTGGAGCGGTCAGCCCCGATCGACAGGCGCAACGATAGGTGCTGATGGATGCGGCGATTGATACGAACGCTCCCCATTCATGTACTTCATTGCACACAATGGCCCGGGTTTTCCATAGGTACACGGAAGAAAGTACAGATTTGTACTTTCTTGCATCATCTCGCTGCAACGCAGCATCGAAATGAACGCGTGACCGGCGCCCGGCACATCGCGCGACAATCCGGCCCCATGAAAGTCATCCGTCTGCGTGAAGGCAAGGAGCGCTCGCTCCTGCGCCAGCATCCCTGGGTCTTCCAGGGCAGTGTCGAGAAGGGCCGTGCCGATGCCGGCGAGACGGTCCGGGTCGAGAGCCACGACGGCCAGTTCCTGGCCTGGGCCGCCTTCAGCCCGGACTCGACCATCCGGGTGCGGGCCTGGAGCTTCGAGGCCTCCGAACGCATCGATGCCGATTTCTTCCGTCGCCGCGTCGAGGCCGCCGTGGCGATGCGCGCGCGTCTGGGGCTGCGCAGCAACGGCGTTCGCCTGGTTCACGGCGAGGCCGACGGCCTGCCCGGCCTGATCGTCGATCGCTACGAGGACATTCTCAGCGTCCAGTTCCTGGCCACCGGCGTCGAGCGCTGGAAGGCGGTGATCGCCGACGCGCTGCTGGCGGCCACGGGCTGCACGCGGCTCTACGAGCGCAGCGACTCCAGCGTGCGCCAGCTGGAGGGGCTCGATCCCGTCAAGGGCTGGCTGCGTGGCGGCGGCGACACCCGCGTGCTGCTGCACGAGCACGACATCCGGCTGACCGTCGATGTCGATGAAGGCCACAAGACCGGCTACTACCTTGACCAGCGCGAGAACCGGGCGCTGTTCGCGCGGCTGGTGCGCCAGCTTGGCTGCCGGTCGGTGCTGAACTGCTACAGCTACACCGGCGGCTTCAGCGTCTCGGCGCTGGCCGGCGGCGCCACCGAGGTGGTCAGCGTCGACTCCTCCGGCCCGGCGCTGGCGCGGGCCTGCGCGCACGTCGAGCTCAATGGCTTCAACCCCGCGCACCACACCGCGCTGGATGCGGATGTGAACGGCACGCTGCGCCAGATGATCAAGGACGGGCGCCAGTTCGACGCCATCGTGCTCGACCCGCCGAAGTTCGCGCCCACCGCGGCGCACGCCGACCGGGCCAGCCGCGCCTACAAGGACATCAACCGCCTGGGCCTGAAGCTGCTCAAACCCGGTGGCCTGCTGCTGACCTTCAGCTGCTCGGGCGGCATCAGCGCCGATCTGTTCCACAAGATCGTGGCCGGCGCGGGGCTGGACGCCGGCGTGGACGCCTACATCCTGCAGCGCCTGGAGGCCTCCAGCGACCACCCGACCACGGTCAACTTCCCCGAGGGCGAGTACCTGAAGGGACTGGTGCTGCTGAAGCGCTGAGCGTGCTGAGGGCGCTGGAAGGCGGTGCCGGGCGCGCTCAGACGTTCTCGGCCAGCAGCTTCTCCAGCAGCAGGTGCAGCTGCTGGAAGTCGGGCTCGCCCACGTAGCGCTTGACGATCTCGCCCTTGCGGTTGAGCACGAAGGTGGTCGGCGTGAGCTGCACCTTGCCGTACTGGCGAGCGATCTCGCCGGTGTTGTCGATCGCCACCTTGAAGGGCAGTTGGCGCGACTCGGCAAAGCTGGCCACATAGGCCGGCGGGTCGTAGCTCATCGCCACCGCCAGCGTCTCGAAGCCCTTGTCCTTGTACTTCTGGTGGGTCTCGACGATGTGCGGCATTTCCTTGACGCAGGTGGTGCAGCTTGTCGCCCAGAAGTTGACCAGCACCACCTTGCCCTTCAGCGCCTCGGTCGAGGTCTGCTTCGTGCCGTCGAGCAGGGTGTAGCGGATGGCGGGCGCCCGCTCCTTGCTGCCGACCGCGAACGAGGCGGTCACGGCGATGGCGGCAACGACGGCGGCGGCGAGGGCGATGCGAGCGGCTTTCATGGTGCGACGGAGTTTACGGCAGCCCCTGCGGCAGCGGCCGGTCTGTGCCGGGGAAGCCCGGTTGTTCGCGCGGCCGTTGCGCCTCGCGGACCCGGACAATGAACGGCCCCGTTCCGTTGCGATCCGCTGTCGTCTGCCTGCCATGTCTGCCGCTTTCCGTCTGTCACGTCCTTCCGCGCGTCTGCTGCTGTCGTTGTCGCTGGCTTGGCCGCTGTCGCTGCCTCCGCCGTGCGTCGCGGCCGCGCCCGAGCCTCAGGGCCTGGTGGCGGTCTCGAAGGACGGCCAGACGGCTGTCGATGTCGAGAGCGGTCTGGCCTGGTCGCGCTGTGTCGAGGGCATGCGCTGGAGTGGCGGGCGCTGCACGGGCCAGGCGCTGCGGGTGATGCAGTCGCAGGGGGCGGATCTGGCCGCTGCGCGACGCCAGACCGACGGCCGGCCGTGGCGGGTGCCACGTGCCATCGAGGTGCGCCGGGTGCTGCAGCGCGCCGCCGGCTCGCCCGGTGGCATCGACAAGCTGTTTCCCGACACGCCCGAGGGCTGGCTGTGGAGCGCCTCCGCGACCATCGAGACCGGCCCGGTCAACATCCACAGCTATGACAGCGTGATGCGCGGGCGAACCTCCGAGAACGAGGAGCGGCTCGACGGCCTGCATGGCTGGGTGATCGACGGCCACACCGGCCGGGCGCGCTCCGACATGAGCCGCGACACGCTGCTGCCCGTGCGTCTGGTGCGGCCGCGCGACTGAGCGCGGCGACTTGCGGTTTTCCCGAGGGTCGCGGCGATGCCGTAGCATTTCCGCTTTGCGTCCGCGCTGCAGCAAACCGCCCGCCCCCATGACCGCCTCCCTTCTCGTGCGTGGCTACGAAGTCGTCATCGGCTTCGAGACCCATGCCCAGCTCTCGACCCAGTCGAAGATCTTCTCCGGTGCCTCGACCCGTTTCGGCGCCGAGCCCAACACCCAGGCCTGCGCGGTCGATCTGGCGCTGCCTGGCGTGCTGCCGGTGATGAACCGCGGCGCGGTCGAGCGCGCGATCCAGTTCGGCCTGGCCGTCGACGCGACCATCGCGCCGATGTCGATCTTCGCCCGCAAGAACTACTTCTACCCGGATCTGCCCAAGGGCTACCAGATCAGCCAGTACGAGATCCCGGTGGTGCAGGGCGGCCACGTCGACTTCCTGGTCGACGGCGTGAAGCACCGGGTCAACCTGACCCGCGCTCACCTGGAGGAAGACGCCGGCAAGTCGGTGCACGAGAACCTGCACGGCATGACCGGCATCGACCTGAACCGGGCCGGCACCCCGCTGCTGGAGATCGTCACCGAGCCGGAACTGCGCTCGTCGAAGCAGGCGGTGGAATACGCCCGCGCGCTGCATACGCTGGTGGTGTGGCTGGGCCTGTGCGACGGCAACATGCAGGAGGGCTCGTTCCGCTGCGACGCCAACGTCTCGGTGCGCCGCCCCGGCCAGCCCTTCGGCACCCGGCGCGAGATCAAGAACCTCAACAGCTTCCGCTTCCTGCAGCAGGCGATCGACTTCGAGGTCAACTGGCAGATCGACCAGATCGAGGACGGCTTCGACATCGTCCAGGCCACCGTGCTGTTCGACCCCGACAGCGGCGAGACGCGCATGATGCGCACCAAGGAAGACGCGCACGACTACCGCTACTTCCCCGACCCGGACCTGCCGCCGCTGGTGATCGCGCCCGAGTGGGTCGAGCGGGTGCGCGCCGAGATGCCCGAGCTGCCGGCCGCGCTGGCCGAGCGCCTGCAGGCCGAGCACGGCCTGCCGGCCCATGACGCCGCGATGATGACCGCCAGTCGCGCCACCGCCGATTACTTCCAGGCCGCGGTCGTGGCCTGCGGCGCGCCGAAGCTGGTGGCCAACTGGGTGATGGGCGAGATCAGCAAGCGCCTGAACGCCGACGGCGGCGACATCGCCGCCGCGCCGGTGGGTGCGGCGCTGCTGGGCGCGCTGATCCGCCGCATCCAGGACGGCACCATCTCGAACAACGCCGCCCGCCAGGTCTTCGACGCCCTCTGGAGCGGCGAGGCCACCGATGTCGACGCCGTCATCGAGGCCCAGGGCCTGAAGCAGATGAACGACACCGGCGCCCTGGAGGCCATCCTCGACGAGGTGCTGGCGGCCAACGCCAAGTCGGTCGAGGACTATCGCGCGGGCAAGGAAAAGGCCTTTGGCGCGCTGGTCGGCCAGGCGATGAAGGCGACCAAGGGCAAGGCCAACCCAGCCCAGGTCAACGCGCTGCTGAAGAAGAAGCTGGCGGGCTGACACCCGGCCGCGCCAGCACCCACCGACCTGTGCCGTGATCCGGTGCAGGTCTTTTTTTCATCCATCCCACCAGGATCGAGAGACATGACGACAACCCGCAGGATGCTGCTGAACACGCTGGCGCTGGCCGGCCTCGGGCTGGCCGCCGTCGGCCCGCTGCATGCCCAGGAGCGCGTGCGCATCGGCTTCATGAGCCCGCTGACCGGCCCGCAGGCCGCCAGCGGCATCGACAACCGCGACGGCGCGCAGCTGGCCATCAAGGCGCTCAACGCACGCGGCATCAAGGTCGGCGGCAAGCCGGTGCAGTTCGAGCTGGAGATCCAGGACGACGGCGCCGATCCGCGCCAGGGCGTGCAGGTCGCGCAGGCGCTGGTCGACAAGGGCCTGAAGTTCGTGCTCGGCCCCTACAACTCCGGCGTGACGCTGCCGGCCTCGCGCGTCTTTGCCGACGCCGGCGTGCTGGTGCTGACGGTGGCCTCGAACCCGAAGGTGACGCAGCCGGCCCAGGCCAACCTCTTTCGCATCGGCGCGACCGACAACCAGCTCGGCGCCAAGATGGCGATCTACGCGGCGCAGGACCTGAAGGTCGCCTCGGTCGCGGTGATCGACGACCGCACCGCCTACGGCCAGGGCGTGGCGCAGGAATTCATCGCGCAGGCGCAGAAGCTCGGCATCAAGGTCGTCGCCAAGGAATTCACCAGCGACAAGGCGACCGACTTCAGCGCCATCCTGACCGGCATCCGCGGCGCCAAGCCCGACGCGGTCTTCTACGGCGGCTACTCGGCGCAGGCCGGCCCGATGCTGCGCCAGATGCGCTCGCTGGGGATCAAGGCGCCGCTGCTGGGCGGCGACGGCATCTGCTCGTCGGAAACCGCGACGCTGGCGCAGATGAGCGCCGACCTGAACGTCTACTGCACCCAGGGCGGCGCGCTGATGGACCGCAGCGACAAGGGCCGCGCCTTCGTCGAGCGCTACCGCGCCGAGTACAAGCGCGATCCGCTGACCTACGCCGCGGCCTTCCATGACGGTGCCAACCTGCTGGCCGGAGCGATCGAGGCCACGCAGTCGCTCGATCCGAAGAAGCTCGCCGAGCACGTCGCCCGGGGCAGCCATGCCGGCGTGGCCGGCGACTACGCCTACGACAGCCGCCACGACCTGCGCTCGTCGGCGGTGACCGTCTTCACCTTCAAGGGCAAGGACGTCGTGGCGCTGAAGAGCCTCTGATCAGCGTGCGGCCGTCGGCGCCGGTGTGGTCAGCAGGCTGCCCGGCGCCGCGCCGGTCCAGAGTTGACGCAGCCGCATCAGCTCCTGGTCGAAACTGGCGTTGATGCGCCGGTTCTCGGCCTGGTGGCTCTGCATCGCGTCCTTCTGGGCCTGGGTCGCCACCTGGTTCTGCTCGATCTTCTGCTTGAGCGTGCGCGGCAGCTCGCGGCCCTTGTAGAACTCGGCCTCCTCGCGCAGCTGGCGGCGCTCGCGCTCGAGCTCCTCGGTGCGCTTGTCGGTGCTCTGCATGGCCGAGCGCACCGGCTCCAGCGCCGCCTCGCGGGCCTCGTTGTGGCGCTCGATGTCCGGGTAGCGGCTCAGCAGGTTGCGGTCGTGGCGGACCGCGTCACGGCGGGTGCGCTCCTCGAGCTGCTCGCGCCGGCGCTTGTCCTCGGCGGCGGTGCGCTCCTCGGTGGTCATCGACGGCGGCAGGATGCGCCGCACCGAGCCGTCGGCGCCGCGCACCTGCTGCTCGCGGTCCATGCACTCGGCGATCGGGCGATCGGCGGTCAGGCGCTGGCCGCGGGCGTTGACGCAGGAGTAGATGTCGGCCTGCGCCGGAGTCGGCAGCACCACCGCACCCAGCGCGGCAGCCATCAGCAGTCCGGCAGGAACGCGAGCCGCCGCGCGGCTCACATCTGCACCCCGTAGCGGTCGCGGTAGGCCTGCACCGCGGGCAGGTTGCCGGCCAGGCGCTCGTCCTGCTGCGTGCGCAGGTAGGCCAGCAGGTCGGCCAGCGTGGCGATCGCCACCACCGACAGGCCCAGGTCGCGCTCGACGAACTGCACCGCCGAGTGCGCGGCGTCGACGCCGTTCTCGCTGGCCTTCTCCTGGCGGTCCAGCGCGATGGTCACGCCGCAGGGCGTGGCGCCGGCGGCGCGGATCATCGCGATCGACTCGCGCACCGAGGTGCCCGCCGAGATCACGTCGTCGATGATCAGCACCCGGCCCTTGACGGGGGCGCCCACCAGCGTGCCGCCCTCGCCGTGGTCCTTGGCTTCCTTGCGGTTGTAGGCGTAGGGCACGTTGCGGCCCAGGCGCGCCAGCTCGATGGCCACCGCCGCCGCCAGCGTGATGCCCTTGTAGGCCGGGCCGAACAGCATGTCGAACTCCAGGCCCGAGTCGATCAGCCGGCGTGCATAGAATTCGGCCAGGCGGCCCAGCCGGGCGCCATCATCGAACAGGCCGGCGTTGAAGAAATAGGGCGACAGCCGCCCCGCCTTGGTCTTGAACTCGCCGAAGCGCAGCACGCCGGCGTCGACTGCAAAAGCCACGAAATCCTGGGCGAGGGCATCGGTGCGGGAGGTGCTTGCGTCTGGGGTCGTCATCTCGGAAGGTCTTTTCACGTGCGTCTGGTCAGCCTCAATCTCAACGGCATCCGCTCAGCGGCCACCAAGGGCCTGCACGCGTGGGTCGAGTCGGTACGCGCCGATTGTATGGGGGTGCAGGAGCTCAAGGCACAGGCTCCGGACCTGAGCCTGTCGCTGTCGGTGATCGATGGCATGCAGGGTTGCTTCCACCATGCGCAGAAGAAAGGCTACTCGGGCGTGGGCGTCTACAGCCGTGTCACTCCGAGCGAGGTCATCGTCGGCCTGGGCGACGAGGAGTTCGACGCTGAAGGGCGCTACCTGGAAACCCGTTACGACTCGCCACAGCGGCGGCTGTCCATCATCAGCTGTTACTTCCCGAGCGGCTCGTCCTCCGAGGAGCGCCAGCAGGCCAAGTACCGCTTCCTGGCCCGCATCGCGCCGCACCTGCGCGCGCTGCGCCAGAGCGGGCGCGAGTTCGTGCTGATGGGCGATGTCAACATCGCGCACCGCGAGGTCGATCTGAAGAACTGGAAGGGCAACCTGAAGAACTCCGGCTTCCTGCCCGAGGAGCGCGCGTGGATGACGACGCTGCTGACGCCGCTGGAGCAGGGCGGTAGCGGTCTGGTCGATGTCTATCGCCACCTGCACCCCGACACCACCGACGCCAGCTACACCTGGTGGAGCAACCGCGGCCAGGCCCGCGCCAAGAATGTCGGCTGGCGCATCGACTACCACCTGGCCACGCCCGGTCTGGCCGAGACGGCCCGCGCCGCCTCGATCTACAAGGACAGCTGGTTCAGCGACCATGCGCCGCTGACCATCGATTACGAATACGCACTGTGAACGCTCTGCTTGACGCGATTGCCGCGATGCCCCGCCCGACCGGGGCGGCGCGGATCTTCCACGGCCGCGGCGGCCTGCATCCGGGCTGCGAGCCCTGGACGCTGGATGCCTGGCCGCCGGTCTGGGTGCTGACCTGCTTCCGGGCGCCCGCCGCCGATCCGGCCGAGGACGAGGCCGAGCTGGCCGCGATCGGCGCGGCGCTGGCCACGCGCTGGACCGAGATCGCGCCGGGCGAGCCGCTGAACTGGGTCTTCCAGCGCCGCCACGAGGGCCGCAGCGAGACGCGCCTGATGGCCGGCGCGGTGCCCGAGCCGCATGTCGTCGAGGAAGACGGCCTGAAGTTCCTCGTCCATGTGCTGCGCGGCCAGAACCACGGCCTGTTCCTGGACATGGCCGAGGGCCGGCGCTGGGTGCGCGAGCAGGCGCGCCGGCAGCCCGGCCTGAAGGTGCTCAACCTGTTCGCCTACACCTGCGCCTTCTCGGTGGCGGCGCTGGCCGGCGGGGCAGGCCGGGTGGTCAATCTCGACATGAGCCGCGGCGCGATCTCGATCGGCCAGCAGAACCATCGCCTGAACGCGCTGGACGCGGGCGCGACCTTCCTGCCTCATGACCTGTTCACCACCTGGGGCAAGATCGGCCGCGGCGGTCCCTACGATCTGATCGTGGTCGATCCGCCCAGCTACCAGAAGGGCAGCTTCGTCGCCACCAAGGACTACGCGCGGCTGCTGCGCCGCCTGCCCGATCTGCTGATGCACGGTGGCCAGGTGCTGCTGTGCCTGAACGCGCCCGAGCTGGGCAGCGCCTTCCTGCACGACGCGATGCGCGAGCACGCGCCCGAGCTGCGCTTCGTGCGCCGCCTGAACAACCCGCCGGTCTTCGCCGATGTCGATCCGGAGCGCGCGCTGAAGGTTCTTGTCTACGTCCTGCCCCGGCCATGAACCTGCTGGGCATTCATCACGTCGCCATCATCTGCGCCGACTATGCCCGGTCGCGCCGCTTCTATGTCGAGCTGCTGGGCCTGCGCGTGCTGGCCGAGAACTTCCGCGCGGCGCGCCAGTCCTGGAAGCTCGACCTGGCGCTGCCCGATGGCGGGCAGATCGAGCTGTTCTCGTTTCCGGCGCCACCGCCACGGCCCTCGCGGCCCGAGGCGCAGGGGCTGCGCCATCTGGCATTCCGGGTCGATGACGTGGCCGCGTGGACGGCCCGGCTGGAGGCCGCCGGCATCGCGGTCGAGCCGATCCGCATCGACGAGTACACCGGCCGGCGCTTCACCTTCTTCGCCGATCCGGACGGCTTGCCGCTGGAGCTGTACGAACGTGGCGATGAACCCGCGTGTGCGGTGCCGAATCCCGTCGGCTGATACCGCCATGATGCGGTGAGGCACTGGCTGCGGCCGTGGCCGTGGCTGTGGCTCAGACGCTGGCCGGATTCGTCGCGAGCTGCACCAGCCGGGTGAGCCGCAGCTTCAGCGGCAGCATCAGCCGCTCGGCCTCGTCGATCCGGCCTTCACGGGCCAGATGGCTGATGCGGCGCGACAGCCGCTCCAGGGCCTCGGCCGAGCAGTTGCCGGCCGCTCCGGCGACCTGATGAGCCAGCAGGTCGATGCGGGCCGCGTCGCGCTGACCGAAGGCCTGATCGAGCTCGTCCAGGCGCGGCAGGGTGTCCTCCACCAGCATCACGATCAGCTCGCCCATCAGCCGCTGGTCGCCGCCGATCCGCTCCAGCAGACCGTTCGGATCGAGGTCGCGCCAGGCGCGGCTGTCGCCTTCGGCCGGCTCGAAGGGCGGTGAGGCCGCTGCTGCCGGAATGGCCTCTGCGGCCGATGGGGGGCAGCCCTGCAGCCGCACGCGCACATGGAAGGTGCTGCCTTGGCCGGGCTCGCTGTCGACCGTGATGCTGCCGCCCATCAGCGTGGCCAGCCGGGCGCAGATCGCCAGGCCCAGGCCGGTGCCGCCGTGGCGACGTGTCGCCGGATCGGCCGCCTGGGAAAAGGCCTCGAAGATGCGCTGCTGCTGTGCCGGTGCAATGCCCACGCCACTGTCCTGCACCGACAGGTGCAGCTCGTGCAGCGCCTCTCCCTGGGGCTGGCTGGTCAGCCTGACGACGACACGGCCCTGCTCGGTGAACTTGATCGCGTTGCCGAGCAGGTTGTCGACGATCTGCGCCAGCCGGGTGGCGTCCCCCAGCAGGCAGGGCGGAACGCTGTCGTCGATCGAGAGTGCCAAGCCCAGATCGCGCGAGCGGGCGGCCGGGCGGCGCAAGTCCACCACCTGCTCGAGCAGCTGCCGCGGCGAGAGCGGCGCACTGTCGACGCGCAGGTCAGCCGACTCGATGCGGCTGTAGTCGAGAACGTCGCTGATCACCAGATCGAGCGCTTGCGCCGACTCGCGCAGCAGCTGCAGATGCTCGCGCTGCTCGGCCTCCGGACCGGATTGCGCGTGCGCCTCCAGCAGCAGATCGCTCATGCCCAGGATGCCGTTGAGCGGGGTGCGGATCTCATGGCTCATGACCGTCAGAAAGCGGGTCTTGGCCTCGGAGGCGGCCTCGGCGCGACGGGCCTCGGCGGTGCGTTCCTCGACCAGCTGGTTCATCATCGCCATCGCCTGCTCGACGGTGCAGTCGCGGCTGCGGATCTGGTCGAGCATCGATTGGAAGGCGGTCACGGTGCGGCCGATCTCGTCGCCGCCGGGTTCGGGCAGCCGGGCCTGCTCGATGCGGCCTTGCGCGATCGCGGTGGCTGCCGCGGCGAGTTCGTCCAGCGGCTGGCTGATGCGCTGCGCCAGCGGCCGGGCCAGCCGGCGCAGCAGCAGCCCGGACAGCAGCGCGGCCAGCACCATCGCGCTGCTCTGGGCCAGCAGGCTGCCGAGCAGGTCGTGCTGGTCGATCTGCACCGTCACGCTGCCAACCCGCTCGCGCAGGTGATCGACCACCGGCACGCTGCGCACCAGCCTGCCGCTGAGCAGCTGCCCCTCGCGGCTCCACAGTCCCGGTGTCGGCGCGCTGCCCCAGGAGGCCAGCGGGGTGGTCTGTCCCGCGGCATAGACCCAGATGCCGCTGATGCGGGGCTGGGATTCCGCCACCGAAAGGTGCCGTGAAATGCTGTCGCTGTCACTGGCCGCCAGCGGCTCGGCGATCAGGGTGGCCAGCGAGCGGGTCACGTTCGAGGCCTCGGTCTCGGCGTGATGCAGCGCGAACCGCCAGCCCACCAGCAGCGTGACCAGCACCGACAGCAGCAGGGTCAGTGCGGTGCACAGGCTGATCAGCCGCTCCAGCTGCCGGCGCAGCGGCTGGCGCTGAGCGCCCAGGCCGATCCGCCGCATCCATCGCGCGATCATGGCCTCAGGCGACGGTGGGCGCCGGTGTCGCGGCCGTGTCGTGCTCGCCGGGGAAGCGGTCCTGATGACGATCGTGGATCGTGATGACCTCGGCCCAGGCCGACAGCAGTGCCTCCACGCAGTCCGGGTCGAAATGGCTGCCGGCGTTGTCGATCAGGAAGCTGCGGGCCTGCTCCAGCGGCCAGGCCTTCTTGTAGGGGCGCTTCGAGGTCAGCGCGTCGAAGACATCGGCCACCGCGACGATGCGCCCGACCAGCGGGATGGCCTCGCCGCGCAGGCCCAGCGGATAGCCACTGCCGTCGAACTTCTCGTGGTGGCTGTGCGCGATGACCGCCGCCATGCGCAGCAGCGGCGAGGGGCTGTCGCGCAGGATCTGGTAGCCGATGGCGGCGTGCTCGCGCATGATGGCCATCTCGCGCTCGTCGAGCCGGCCGGGTTTGAGCAGGATGTGGTCGGGCGTGCCGACCTTGCCGATGTCGTGCATCGGCGCGGCGCGGTGCAGCATGTCGAGCATCGCCTCGGGCAGGCCGAGCTGGTGCGCGATCAGCCTGGAGTACAACGCCATGCGCACCAGGTGCAGGCCGGTCTCGGGATCGCGGTACTCGGCCGCGCGCGACAGCCGCAGGATGGTGTCGTACTCACGCTCGGCGATCACCCGGGTGGCGCGCTCGACCTCTTCGGCCAGCGTCGCGGCCCGCGCGGCCAGGGCCTTCTGGCTGCGCCGCAGCGCCAGCATGTTCTTCGCCCTCGCCATGAACTCGGGCCGGTCGACCGGCTTGGTCAGGAAATCGCTGGCCCCGCGCGCCAGCGCGTCGTAGCGCACCTGGGCCTCGTGGCTGGCGGTGATCATCAGGATCGGCACCTCGGCCTTGCCCGGATGCAGACGCAGCTGCTCGATGAAGGACAGGCCGTCGATCACCGGCATCATGTAGTCGAGCAGCAGCAGGTCGAAGTCGTTCGACAGGCACCACTGCAGCGCCGGCACCGGGTCGGTGAAGTCGACGCTGGGCACGTCCGAGAGCTGGCGTGCCAGCGCCTTCAGCAGCGCGACGTTGACCCGGTTGTCATCGACGATGACGATCTGCATGGTTCCTCCGGAGACGGGCGTGGCGGGACGACAGGCTCCGCCAGCTCCGGAGAAGATCGGCCGCACGGGCGGCCGACTTGAGTCTCACTGCGGCTGGAAGCCGCTGGCGCGGATGATGCGGGCCCAGGTCGCGCGGTAGGCCTGTTCGCGCGCGGCCAGCTTCGCGCCGTCGCTGAAGGCCACGCTCAGGCCCATCGCGGTCAGCCGTGCATGCACCTCACGCTGCGAGATGACCCGAGCCAGCGCCGCCGCGAAGCGCTCGCGCACCTCCGCGGGCGTGCCGGCCGGCGCGAACACGCCGTAGTAGGGCATGTCCTCGAAGCCGGCCAGGCCGAGCTCGGCGAAGGTCGGCACCTCCGGCAGCGCCGCCTGGCGCCGCCCGCCCAGCACCGCGACCACCTTCAGACGGCCGGCGCGGTGGTTCTCGATGAAGTCGGGCACCGAGCCGACGCCGGCGGCGATCTGGCGCCCGAGCAGGTCGGTGATCATCGGCGCACTGCCGCGGTAGGGCGCGGCCACCAGATCCAGGCCGTGCTTGTCGCCGATCACCTTGACCAGGAATTCCGGCACCGAGGCCGGCGCCGGCACGCCGATCGCGCCCTGGCCCTGGCCGGCGCTGCGCACCCAGTCGACGTACTCGCGCAGGCTTTTTGCGGGCGTGGCGTCCGACAGCGCCAGTGCGTTGACGAAGTCGGCAAAGCCGGCCACCGGCACGAAGTCCTTCGCCGGATCGAAGCCGGGCTGGCGCGCGACCAGCGGCAGGATCGAGACGGTGTGGTCGTGGCTGATGAAGAGGGTACTGCCGTCGGGCGCGGCGGCCTTGAGCGCCTGCGCGGCGAGCTGGCCGCCGGCGCCGGGCTTGTTCTCGACGATGACCGGCTGGCCGAGCACCTCGCGCAGCCGCTCGGCCAGCAGCCGGGCGATGGCGTCGGTGCCGCCGCCGGCCGGGAATCCGACCAGCAGCCGGATCG
>JBJOPV010000086.1:0-13763 GCA_046050625.1 Pseudomonadota bacterium | reverse complement strand
GCCGATCCCGATCATCCACTGCGACACGTGCGGCCCGGTGCCGGTGCCCGAGCAGGACCTGCCGGTCGTGCTGCCGATCGACTGCGTGCCGGACGGCTCGGGCAATCCGCTGAAGAAACGCACCGACTTCCTGAACGTCGCCTGCCCCTGCTGCGGCAAGCCGGCGCAGCGCGAGACGGACACGATGGACACCTTCGTGGACTCGTCGTGGTACTTCATGCGCTACTGCGACGCGCGCAACGACCAGAAGATGGTCGCCGAAGGCACCGACTACTGGATGCCGATGGACCAGTACATCGGCGGCATCGAGCACGCGATCCTGCACCTGCTCTACGCGCGCTTCTGGACCAAGGTCATGCGCGACCTGGGCCTGGTCAAGGCCAGCGAGCCCTTCACCAAGCTGCTGACGCAGGGCATGGTGCTCAACCACATCTACTCGCGCCGCACCGAGAAGGGCGGCATCGAGTACTTCTGGCCGCACGAGGTCGAGAACGTGCTCGACGCCGGCGGCAAGGTGGTCGGCGCCCGGCTCAAGGACGCCAAGGGCGACCTGCCGGCGGGCACCGCGATCGACTACCAGGGCGTGGGCACCATGTCCAAGTCGAAGAACAACGGCGTCGATCCGCAGGAGCTGATCAACCGCTATGGCGCCGACACCGCGCGCCTCTTTGTGATGTTCGCGGCGCCCCCGGAGCAGACGCTGGAATGGAACGAGTCGGCCGTCGAGGGCGCGCACCGCTTCATCAAGCGGGTCTGGGCCTTCGCGTTCAAGAACGAGGCGGTGCTGGCCGGCGCGCCGGCCGAGGTGCCGGGCGAGCTGCTCCCCGAGGCCAAGGCGCTGCGCCGCGAGGTCCATCTGGTGCTGCGCCAGGTGAGCCATGACTTCGAGCGCATGCAGTACAACACCGTTGTCTCCGGCGGCATGAAGCTGCTCAACGCGCTGGAAGGCTACAAGCATGACGGCAGCGCAGGCTCCGCCGCGGTGCTGCGCGAAGGCTTCTCGGTGCTGCTGCGTGCGCTCTACCCGGCCTGCCCGCACATCACCTGGAAGCTCTGGGCCGACCTGGGCTACGCCGGCGCTGCTGGCGATCTGCTCGACACGGCCTGGCCGGTGGTGGTCGAGGCCGCGCTGGTGCAGGACGAGATCGAGCTGGTGCTGCAGGTCAACGGCAAGACGCGCGGCGTCATCCAGGTGCCCGCCGGCGCCGACAAGGCCGCCATCGAGGCCACCGCCGCCGCCAGCCCCGAGGTCGAGAAGTTCTCGGAGGGCCGCACGCCCAAGAAGATCATCGTCGTGCCGGGCCGCCTGGTGAACGTGGTGGTCTGAGGCCGTGATGCTTCGCCCGTCACGCCGCCGTCTGCTGGGGGCCGCCGTGCTGGCCGCGACGCTGCTGGCGGGCTGCGGCTTCCAGCTGCGCCGCCCGCCGGAGCTGGCCTGGAAGCGCATCTTCCTGTCGGGCTTCACGGAAGACTCGACGCTGGCCGACGAGCTGCGCCGTCAGCTGCGCGCCAGCCCGGGCGTGACGCTGGCCGACACGCCGGCCGAGGCTGATCTGATCGTCGAGTCGCTGCAGGACAGCAGCGAGCATGTGGTGGCCGCCACCACCTCGACCTCGCAGATCTCGGAGATGACGCTGCGCGCGCGGCTGCGCTTCCGGGTGCGCACCCCGGCCGGGCGCGAGCTGATCGCCCCGACCGAGCTGGCCCAGACCCGCGACATGAGCTACAGCGAGAGCAGCGCGCTGGCCAAGCAGCATGAGGCCGCGCTGCTGTTCCGCTCGATGCACGCCGACCTGGCGATGCAGGTGCTGCGCCGGCTGGCGGCGCTCGGGCCGGCCTGAGCGCGGGCAGGGCACACCGATGCAGATTCGCGCCGAGCAGCTTGCCGCCGCGCTGGCCAAGGGCCTGCGCCCGCTCTACGTCATCCACGGCGACGAGCCCCTGCTGGTGCAGGAGGCGGCGGACGCGGTGCGCGCCGCCGCGCGTGCGGCTGGCTGCAGCGAGCGCACGGTGCACACCGTCGCGGGCGGGCATTTCGACTGGGCCGGCCTGCTGGGGGAGGCCGGCGCGCTGAGCCTGTTCGCCGAGCGCCGGCTGATCGAGATCCGCATTCCCTCGGGCAAGCCGGGCAAGGACGGCTCGGAGGCGCTGCAGCGCTATGTCGAGCAGCTCGGCGCCGACGACATCACGCTGGTGCTGCTGCCGCGCCTGGACCGCACCCAGCTCGGCAGCGCCTGGTTCGGCGCGCTCGACGGCGCGGGCCTGGCGGTGCGGGTCGATCCGGTCGAGCGCCGCGCGCTGCCCGTCTGGATCGCGCAGCGCCTGGCGCAGCACGGCCTGCGGGTCGAGGACGGCGAGGCCGGCCAGCAGGCGCTGGCCTTCTTCGCCGACCGGGTCGAGGGCAATCTGCTGGCGGCGCACCAGGAGATCGCCAAGCTGGCGCTGCTGCATGCGCCGGCCGACGCGCGCGGCGCGCCCGCGGTGCTGGCGCGCGAGCAGATCGAGGCGGCGGTGCTCGATGTGGCGCGCTACGACGTCTTTCGCCTCGGCGAGGCGGTGCTGGCGGGCGATGCGGCGCGCGCGCTGCGCATGCTCGACGGCCTGCAGGCCGAGGGCGAGGCGGCGGTGCTGGTGCACTGGACGCTGGCTGATGACCTGCGCGGCCTGCAGCGGGTGCATGCGGCCGTGCGCCAAGGCCGGCCGCTGCCGATGGCGCTGCGCGAGGCGCGGGTCTGGGGGCAGAAGGAAAAGCTCTTCGAGCGGGTGCTGCCGCGGCTGGAGACGGCTGATCTGGCGGCGCTGGTCGATGCGGCCCACACCTGCGATGGCCTCGTCAAGGGCCTGCGCGATCGGCGTTGGCCGGACGATCCCTGGGCGGCGCTGCAGCAGCTGGTGCTGATGACGCTGGCCGCGGTGGCACCCCGGGCCGGCGTGCCGGCGCTGGTGACCTGGCCGACACGCCCCGCCCCGTACCAATAGCGGCTGCTTCGGTGCGGTTTTCTGGCGGCTGGAAATTGCGCGTATCAGGGATGCTCGGCACCTGCCTGTGCTGTCTGCCGCTCTCGCCATGCTCCTGCCTCTTCGCCATGCGACCTTGTCGCCGCTCCTGCCGTGTCTGCTGGCAACGGCGGTGCAGGCCGCGCCGCTGACGGTCAGCGCCAGCGATGGCGCCGGTCGGCCACTGGTCGGTGCGGTGGTGGCGATCGAGATCGGGAGCACGGCCCGCGCCGCGGCGGCTGGCACGCGAGCCGAAGTGGTGCAGCGTCAGCGCAACTTCGAGCCTGGCGTGCTGGTGGTGCAGACCGGCACGCTGGTGGACTTTCCCAATCAGGACACGGTGCGTCACCATGTCTATTCCTTCTCGCCGATCAAGACCTTCGAGATCAAGCTGTATGCGGGCCGACCGGCTGTGCCGGTGCTGTTCGACCGGGCCGGCGTGATCACGCTGGGCTGCAACATTCACGACCAGATGGTCGCGCATGTGGTGGTGGTCGACACCCCGCTGTTCGGCCGCACCGATGCCGACGGCCGGCTGGTGCTGGAGGTGCCGGCCGGCGAGCATCGTCTGAAGGCCTGGCATCCCGACATGCGCGAGGGGCTGGACCTGCAGGCGCAGCCGCTGCGCGTCGGTGCTGCGCCCGCGGCGGCGGCGGTGCGGCTGCCGGTCCAGCCCTGAGGCCGCGATGCGTCGCATGCTCGGTCAGCCGAATCGCTCGCTGGCGCTCTACATCGCGCTGCCTTTTGTCGCGATGGTGCTGCTGTGGCAGGCGGTGAGCCTGTGGCTGGCCCATGACGCGATCGACCGCAGCGCCACCCGGGCCATCGAGACCGAGCTGCTGACCGGCCGGCGCATCTTCGAGCAGCTGCTGGTGCAGCGCGCCGAGCGGCTCGGCGAGGCGGCACGGCTGCTGTCGAGCGACTACGGCTTTCGCTCCGCCATCGCCAGCGGTGACACCTCGACGCTGCAGGACGCGTTGCTCAACCAGGGCCAGCGCATCGGGGCGGCGCTGGCGCTGTATGTCGATCCGGACTGGCGCGCGGTGGCCACCACCGCGTTGGAGTCCGCCGAGATCGCACCGCTGCTGGCCGAAGTCCGTGCGCTGCAGCAGACCCGCAGCGGCACGGCCGCGCAGGAGGGCGCGATGCAGGTGCCCGGGCTGGTCATGGTGAGCGGCCGACCCTATCAGATCGTCGCGGTGCCGGTGCGCGCGCCCCGGCTGATCGGCTGGGTGCTGATGGGCTTCGGCCTCGACCGGGCCCTGCTCGACCGCATGGGCGAGATCACCGGGCTGCGGGTGGCGCTGGCACTGGACCGTCCGGGCGGATCCCAGGTGATCGCCAGCACGATCGATGCTTCCCTGCCGCCAGCGCCGGTCCAGGATGTCCGCTGCGATCTGCTGCTGCGGTTGCATGGCGAGGACTGGCAGGCCTGCGATTTCCGCATCAGGCTGGGGGAGGGCCGTGCCGGTGCCGAGCCTGGCGCCCATGCGCTGCATGTGGTGCTGGCGCGGGCGATCGCGCCGGCGCTGGTGCCCTTTCGTGATCTGCAGCGCCAGCAGATCCAGCTGGCGGTGATCACGCTGGTGCTGCTGGTCCTGGGCAGCATGGTGCTGGCTCGTCGCTTCAGCGCGCCGATCCTAGCCTTGCGCCGGGCCGCCGAGCAACTGGGCGCGGGCGAGCTCGAGGTGCCGGTCGCGCAGCCCGATCCGGCGCGTACCCCTCTGGACCTGCTGCGGCTGGCCCGCTCCTTCGAGGCGATGCGCCAGGCGGTGCAGCAGCGCGAGCAGCACATCGGCCGGCTGGCCTACTGGGACACGTTGACCGGTCTGCCCAACCGGGCCCAGTTTGTCGGTCGCCTGGGCGAGCAGCTGGCCGCGGCCGATGCCGAGCGGCCGCTGGCGGTGCTGATGCTCGATCTGGACCGCTTCAAGCATGTCAACGACGGCCTGGGCCATGGTTTCGGTGACCGCATGCTGTGCGAGGTGGCGCGGCGGCTCGAGCCCGCGGCGCAGGCCGCGGGCGGTCTGCTGGCGCGGCTGGGTGGCGACGAGTTCGGGCTGATGCTGCCGCAGGCCGATGCGGCACGGGCCTGCGAGGTGGCGCGTGCGCTGCTGACGACGCTGCAGCTGCCGCTGCGCATCGACGAGCAGATGGTCGACTGCTCGGCCGGACTGGGCATCGTGCTGGCGCCCGAACAGGGCACCGAGCCCGAGGCCCTGCTCGGTCAGGTCGAGGTGGCGATGTACGAGGCCAAGCGCCGGCTGGCTGGCGTGCTGGTCTACCAGCCGGCGATGGACAGCCGCAGCAGCGTCTCGCTGTCGCTGCTCAGCGAGCTGCGTCGGGCGGTGAACGGCAACGAGCTGCGCCTGTTCGTTCAGCCGAAGGTGGCGCTGGCCAGCGGGCGCGTCCTGGGTGCGGAGGCCCTGGTGCGCTGGGTCGATCCAGCGCGGGGCATGGTGCCGCCGATGCAGTTCATTCCCTTCGCCGAGCAGACCGGCTTCATCCGCGAGATCACCCGCTGGATGCTGACCACCGGCGTGCGCGAGATGGCGCGCTGGGCCGAGCGGGGCCAGCCGCTCAAGCTCAGCATCAATCTCTCGACCCGCGACCTGCTCGATGTCGATCTGGTCGAGCGGGTCGACGCCCTGCTGCGCCAGCACGACGTGCCGGCGGGCCGGCTGTGCCTGGAGATCACCGAGAGCGCGATCATGGACGACCCCACCCGCGCGCTGCAGACACTGCAGCGCCTGAGCGATCTGGGCGTGCATCTGTCGATCGACGACTTCGGCACCGGCTACTCCTCGCTGGCCTACCTGAAGCGGCTGCCGGTCGACGAGCTCAAGATCGATCGCAGCTTCGTGATGGGCATGGAGCGCGATCTGGACGACGCGCGCATCGTGCGCTCGACCATCGGCCTGGCGCACACGCTGGGGCTGACCGTGGTGGCCGAGGGGGTCGAGAACCCCAAGCTGATGGCCATGCTGGAGCACCTCGGCTGCGACGAGGCCCAGGGCTACGGCATCGCCCGGCCGATGCCGATCGACGACTGGCTGCCCTGGGTCGAGCGCTGGCAGGCGCCCCAGGCTGGGGCGGTCAAGCTCGACACCGACTTCCAGCAGCTCTGACCCGGGTGCCGGCTCAGTAGCCGCGGCAGCGCTCGACCCGGTTCGGCACCGCACGGCCTTCGCGCCAGGCGCGGAGGCCTGCGGCGGCAATGCGTGCAGCGCTGCGCGGATCGGTCTGCGCCGCGGCATGCGGCAGCAGCGTGACCGCCGGGTGGCGCCAGAAGCGGTGCGCGGGCGGCAGCGGCTCCTGCTGGAAGACATCCAGCACCGCATGCGCGATCTGCCCGGCATCCAGCGCGGCGAGCAGGTCGGCCTCGACCACATGCGCGCCGCGCGCCAGGTTGACCAGGCTGGCGCGTGCGGGCAGCCGCGCCAGGAAGGCGGCGTCGATCAGGCCGCGGGTGTCGGCCGTCAGCGGCAGCAGGTTGATGACGATGCGGCTGTTGGCCAGCACCGGCTCGAGCGGCTCGCCCCGGCGCCAGCCCGCGGCGCGGTAGCCGCGCTGGCGCAGCGCGTGCATCACCGTGCCGCCCATCTGGCCCCGGCCGAGCACGGCGACCTTGACCTCGTCGGCGCGCAGCTGCGGCAGCGCCTGCCAGACGCCGGCGCGCTGCTGGCGGGCGTACAGGTGGAAATGGCGGTGCAGCGTCAGCACCGCCCACAGCGCGGTCTCGGCCATCGCGGCGTTCATCGCCGGATCGACCATGCGCGCCAGCGGCACCTCGGCCGGCAGCGTCGGGTCGGCCAGCAGCCGGTCGACGCCGGCCCACAGCGACTGGATCAGCCCGAGCCGCGGCAGCCCGGCCAGCTGCCCCGGCGGCGGATTGGCGACGATGGCGACGTCGATGTCCTTGCGCAGCGCGGGCTGCGTGGCCAGGTCCTGCGGCAGCAGCAGCCGCTCGCCCGGCAGCGCCGCCTGCAGCGCCGGCAGCCAGGCGGCCCAGTCCGCGGCGTCGAAGTCGCAGGCCAGCAGCACGCTCATCGCAGCGCGTCCAGCAGCACCGCCAGCGCGTGGTCGCGCGTCTGGCGGCGCACGTCGGCGCGGTCGCCGTCGAAGCGGCGCACCTCGGTCCAGCTGCGTCCGGGCAGCGTCCAGCCGAACCAGACCGTGCCGACCGGCTTGGCCGCGCTGCCGCCACCGGGTCCGGCGATGCCGGTGACCGCCAGCGTGCACTGCACCGGCGCGCGGCGCGCGGCGCCCTCGGCCATCGCGCGCGCCACCGGCTCGCTGACCGCGCCGTGCGCCTCGATCAGCGCGGCCGGCACGCCCAGCAGCTCGGTCTTGGCGGCGTTGCTGTAGGTGACGAAGCCGCGCTCGAACCAGTCGCTCGAACCGGCCAGATCGGTGCAGGCCGCAGCGATCAGGCCGCCGGTGCAGCTCTCGGCGCTGGCCAGGCGCCAGCCGCGGCAGCGCAGCGCGCCAGCCAGCGCCTCCAGGTCCGAGGGCGGGGCGGCAGAGGGGTCGAGCGGAGCATCGGTCATCGCATCATCCGGCGAGTTGGCCGTGCAGCAGCCGCGCGAAGGTGATGGCCGCAGCGATCACGAACAGCGTGCAGCCGGCGGCCACCAGATCATCGAACAGGATGCCGAAGCCGCCGCGCCAGCCCCCGCCCTTGAAGCGGCGGTCGGCCCAGCGCACCGGGCCGGGCTTGGCGGCATCGAAATAGCGGAACAGCCCGAAGGCGATCAGCTGCATCATCGGTGTGGCCGGCGTCAGCACCCACAGCACCAGCCAGAAGGCCAGCACCTCGTCCCAGACGATGAAGCCGGGATCGGCGAGGCCGGCGTGGCGGGCGGTCAGCGTACAGGCCCACCAGCCCAGCGGCAGGCCCGCCAGCAGCGTCCAGCCCCAGGCGGTGGCATCGAGCCAGTTCGACAGCAGCACGAAGGCGATCCAGGCCCCCAGCGTGCCCACTGTTCCGGGTGCGATGCGGCTCAGACCGCTGCCCGCCCCCAGCGCGATGAAGTGGGCCGGATGCGCGATCAGGAAACGCAGATCGATGCTCATCGGCCCAGGATCACCGGCTGAGGAAATGGTCGAAGGACGCCCAGGCGGTGGCCAGCGGCCGGCCGTCGGCGCCGATCACCTCGACCGGCGTGCCTGCTGCGCCGAGCGTGCCGATGCGGGTCACGCCGCAGCCGGCGCGCGCGGCCAGCGCGGACACGGTGTCGCGGTCGGCCGGGTCGGCGCTGAACAGCAGCTCGTAGTCGTCGCCGCCGGCGAGCAGGCATTCGAGCTGCAGCGCCTCGGCCTGCCGGGCGATCGCCGCGCTGCGCGGCAGCGCCGCCGCCTCGATGCGTGCGCCCAGGCCGCCGGAGCGGCGCAGCACATGGCCCAGGTCGCCCAGCAGGCCGTCGGAAACGTCGATCGCGCTGCGCGCCACGCCGCGCAGCGCCAGGCCCAGCGCCACCCGCGGCTGCGGGCATTCCATCGCCAGGCGCAGCCGGTCCAGGTCGAGCCCCTCGGTGCGCACGCCCGGCGTGCCGCGGAAGATTTCGAGCATCAGCCGCGCCTCGCCGAGCCAGCCGGGCTCGTCGGGCGTGGCCGGGTGGCTGATCCACAGGTCGTCGCCGGCGCGTGCGCCGCTGCGCAGCAGCGCGTCCCCCCGAGGCACCTCGCCGAACACGGTGATGCACAGGTTCAGCGGCCCGGCGGTGGTGTCGCCGCCGACCAGCTCGATGTCGTGGCGGTCGGCCAGCGCGTGCAGGCCCGAGGCCAGCGCGGCCAGCCAGGTGTCCTCGGCGCGCGGCAGCGACAGCGCCAGCGTGTAGGCCAGGGGCCGCGCGCCACAGGCCGCCAGGTCCGACAGATTGACCGCCAGCGCCTTGTGGCCGAGCCGCTCCGGCGCGACGGTGGACAGGAAATGCCGCCCCTCCACCAGCATGTCGCTGGAGACGGCCAGCTGCATGCCGGCGGCCGGCGCAATCAGGGCGCAGTCGTCACCCACGCCCAGCGGGCTGCGCCGCACCGGGCGGGTGAAGTGACGGGCGATGAGGTCGAATTCTCCGAGGGCCATGCGCGCATTCTCGCCGCTGTCGCGCGGCGAGGCCTCTTTCAGTCCAGGCCGGCGCCGCGCAGCAGGTTGGCCAGCTCGACCGCTGACTTCACGTCCATCTTGTCGAACACGCGTGCGCGGTGGACCTCGACGGTGCGCACGCTGATGTCGAGCTCGTCGGCGATCTGCTTGTTGGCCCGGCCAGCGATGACCAGGCGCATCACCTCCTGCTCGCGCTCGGTCAGCTCGGAGAGGTGGCGGCGCAGGCTCTCGCGCGCGTGGCGCTGCGCCAGCGCCTCGCCGCTGCGGGCCAGCGCCTCGACCACCCGGTCCACCAGCGCGTTGTCCGAGAAGGGCTTCTCGACGAAGTCGAAGGCGCCGCGCTTGACCGCCATCACCGCGGTGGCCACGTCGGCGTGTCCGGTCAGGAAGATCACCGGCATCAGCCCCAGCCAGCCGTTCTCGATCAGGCGCTCGAACAGCGCCATGCCGTTCATGCCGGGCATGCGCATGTCCAGCAGCAGGCAGGCGGGCGAGTCGGGCCGCACGTCGCCGCGCTCGGCCGCGGCCCAGAAGTCGTCGGCCGAGGCGAAGGCCCGCGGCAGCAGCCGGCGCGAGCGCAGCAGCCACGACAGGGCATCGCGCAGCACCTCCTCGTCGTCGACGACGAAGACGGTGCCGCTGGTGTGCTGGACGCGTGCGCTTTGGGTCATGACTCAGTGACTGGACGAAGGGGGCACCGCCGGCGCCGAAGCGGGAAGGGTAAACCGGAACACCGTGCCGCGGCCATCGGGTCCAGCCTCGAAGTCGAGGGCGCCACCGTGCTGCTCCACCACCGTGCGGCACATCGCCAGGCCGATGCCCATGCCTTCGGGCTTGGTGGTGAAGAAGGGCGTGAAGAGCTGGCGCGCGATCTCCTCCGGAATGCCCGGGCCGTGATCGACGATGCGCAGCTCGACCCAGCGCTCGCCTTGCTGACGGGCCTCCAGGCGCAGCTCCCGGACGCCCGGGGCGACGGCCCCGTCCTCCATCGCCTGGATGCCGTTGCGCGCCAGGTTCAGCAGCACCTGCTCGACCATCGTGCGGTCGCACGACACCCGCGGCGGCGGCTCGGGAATGTCGACCTCGATGCGGGTGTGGCTGCGCCGCGCGGCCAGGCGCACCAGCGGCAGCACCGCCTCGATCAGCTCGGAGGTGCGCACGTTCTCGCGCAGGCGCTCGCGCCGGCGCACGAACTGATGCACGCTGCGGATGACCCGCCCGGCGCGCTCGGCCTGCTCGGCCATGCGCACCATCGCCTGGCGGATCATCAGCTGCGTCTCCAGGTCGGCGGGCGGGTCATCCGCGCTGACGGGCATCAGGTTGAGCGAGCCGGTGGCGTAGCTGGCGATCGCCGCCAGCGGCTGGTTGAGCTCGTGGCTGAGCAGCGTGGCCATCTCGCCCATCGTCGCCAGCCGGGCCGCGGCCTGCAGCTTTTCCTGCTGCTGGCGCGAGAGCTCCTCGATGCGGCGCTGCGCGCTCACATCCAGCACCGTGCTCATCCAGCCGCTGCGCCGGCCGCGCGCGTCCACCAGTGGCGCCTCGAAGATCAGCACCGGAAAGCGCTCGCCGCCGCGGCGCATGAACAGCGTCTCGTGGCCCTCGCGCGGGGGCGTGTCGCCGGCGTTGCGCTCGGCCTGGCGGCGGGTGTAGGTCTCGACCATTTCCGGCGGCCAGTAGGGCGGCACCGTCGCGCCGAGCAGCTCCTCGGCGCTGAAGCCGACCATCTGGCAGAAGGCGGCGTTGACGTGGGTGATGCGCCCGTCGGAGGAGCGCGCGCGCAGGCCGGTGACCAGCGAATCCTCCATCGCCTTGCGGAAGGCCAGTGCCTCGGCCAGCGCCTGCTCGGCGGCGGTGCGCCGGCGCACGTCGTGCAGCAGCACCACCAGCACGCCGCTGAGCGCGGCCGACAGCATCACCACCAGCGCCGCGCTCAGGTTGGGGATCAGCGGCGGTCGTCCGCCCAGGTTGTCCAGCCGCAGCAGCGCGGTGAAGCCCGAGATGTCGACCAGCCGATCGGCCATGAAGATGCCCGCGCCGCGCCGCGCGCCGGTGCGCGCCAGCCGGGTGCCGTCGGACTCGACCAGCAGCACCTCGTGGCGGCGTGTGACCTCGGCGGGTACCGCCTCGCGCAGCAGGTCCTGCAGCGCCAGCGTCGCCACCAGCGTGGTGTCGGCCCGGCTTTCGACCGACTGCGGCACGCACAGGTCCACCACCTCCAGCCCCAGGCCGCCGGCCGAGGGCAGGAAGTAGCTGCGCGAGAAGGCCGGCGCCGAGAAGCGCCGCGCGGTGGCGCAGGCGATCTCCGCGTCGACCGACATCGCGCTGCGCGGGATGGTGCTGAACTGCTGCGGATAGGCCGGCGAGCGCACCGCGTCGATCACCGCGAAACGGTCGTCGCGCCGCTCGACCCGGATGATCTCGGGGTTGGCGCGCAGCAGCGCCTCGGCCTGCAGATGCCAGCCGGGGCCGTCGGCGCTCTGCCAGAGCAGGCGCTGCAGCGCCTGCATGTCGTCGCCCAGGCGCTGGCGCACGTCGGCGGCGGCTGCCTGCGCCGCGGTCTCGGTCGCCTCCTGGACCTGCGCCTGCTCATGCTGCCAGGTCATCCACAGCAGCGCGGCCAGCACCAGCGCCACCAGCGCCACCAGCGCCACCCACAGCGGCGTGCCCCGCCAGCGGCGCGACAGTCCGAAGATCATCGAGGGGGGGTCGGGCAGCGGCATGTCGGACATGATCGCAGTATTCCCGGCCAGCCCCGGGGGGGCGGCTACGCAGTTTCTCGGATGAACCCGCCCGCCTGGGCAGCGATGATCCGCCTCATGCACGCCACGCATGGCCCCATGCGACGAGCGGTCAGACGAGGCCGCGCATGATGGCCCCCCGCTTCCTACAATCGCCAGCCGCTCCGGATCGGCCGCCGTGCCGGCCCTGAGACCGAGACGCCCGACTCTCTCCCCGCGGAACCCTTCCATGACCATGTCCGAACAGAAACAAGCCGAACTGCGCCGCGCCGCACTCGAATACCACGAGTTCCCGACGCCGGGCAAGATCGCCATCGCGCCGACCAAGCAGCTGGTCAACCAGCGCGATCTGGCCCTGGCCTATTCGCCGGGCGTGGCCGCCGCCTGCGAGGAGATCGTCGACGATCCGGCCAACGCCTTCCGCTACACCTCGCGCGGCAACCTGGTCGCCGTGGTCACCAACGGCACGGCGGTGCTGGGCCTGGGCAACATCGGTCCGCTGGCGTCCAAGCCGGTGATGGAGGGCAAGGGCGTCCTGTTCAAGAAGTTCGCCGGCATCGATGTCTTCGACCTGGAGATCGCCGAGAACGACCTCGACAAGCTGGTCGACATCATCGCCGCGCTGGAGCCGACCTTCGGCGGCGTGAACCTCGAGGACATCAAGGCGCCGGACTGCTTCTACGTCGAGCGCAAGCTGCGCGAGCGCATGAACATCCCCGTCTTCCACGACGACCAGCACGGCACGGCCATCGTCGTGGGCGCGGCGCTGCTCAACGGCCTGAAGGTGGTCGGCAAGTCGCTCAAGGAGGTCAAGCTGGTGTCCTCGGGCGCGGGCGCGGCGGCGCTGGCCTGCCTGAACCTGCTGGTCAAGCTGGGTCTGCCGCGCGAGAACATCTGGGTGACCGACCTGGCCGGCGTGGTCTACGAGGGCCGCACCGAGCTGATGGACCCGG
The DNA here is from genome assembly GCA_046050625.1 of Pseudomonadota bacterium. GTDB lineage: Bacteria > Pseudomonadota > Gammaproteobacteria > Burkholderiales > Burkholderiaceae_C > Sphaerotilus. The sequence goes on along the minus strand of JBJOPV010000086.1, from coordinate 969 downwards.
ACAAGGCCGAGTTCGCGCAAAAGACCGAGCAGCGCACGCTGCGCGAGGCCATCGCCGGCGCGGACATCTTCCTGGGCCTGTCGGCGGGCGGCGTGCTCAAGGCCGACATGGTGGCCTCGATGGCGGCCCGGCCGCTGATCTTCGCGCTGGCCAACCCGAATCCGGAAATCATGCCGGAGCAGGTCCATGAGGTGCGTGACGACGCTGTCATGGCCACCGGCCGCACCGACTACCCGAACCAGGTCAACAACGTCCTGTGCTTTCCCTACATCTTCCGGGGTGCGCTGGACTGCGGTGCGACGACCATCACCGACGAGATGGAGATCGCCGCGGTGCATGCCATCGCCGAGCTGGCGCAGGCCGAGCAGAACGACGTGGTGGCCGCGGCCTACGGTGGCGCGACGCTGACCTTCGGTCCTGAATACCTGATCCCGAAGCCCTTCGATCCGCGTCTGATGATGCAGATCGCGCCGGCGGTGGCGCGCGCCGCAGCCGAGTGCGGTGTGGCGCAGCGTCCCGTCGCCGACATGGACGCCTATGTCGAGAAGCTGCGCGCCTTCGTCTACGCCGCCGGCACGGTGATGAAGCCCATCTACGCGCTGGCCAAGCGCGCCAAGGCCCGCCGTGTCGCCTACGCCGAGGGCGAGGACCGCCGCGTGCTGCGCGCGGTGCAGGTGGTCGTCGACGAAGGCCTGGCCTTCCCCGTGCTGATCGGTCGCAGCGCGGTCATCCGCAGCCGCATCGAGAAGCTTGGCCTGCGTCTGGAGGAGGGGCGCGACTACGAGATCGTCAGCATCGACGACGATCCGCGCTACCGCGACTACTGGGAGACCTACCACCGGATGATGGACCGCAAGGGCGTCACCGAGCAGCTCGCCAAGATCGAGATGCGCCGGCGCATGACGCTGATCGGCTCGATGCTGCTGCACAAGGGCGAGGTCGACGGCATGATCTGCGGCACCTGGAGCT
>JBJOPV010000085.1:0-14209 GCA_046050625.1 Pseudomonadota bacterium | reverse complement strand
GCTCGCTGCACTGTTCTCCGATGGCCGTCTTCACCGAAGTCTCCCTCGCCGACGCCCAGGCGCTCGTCGACCGCCTGGGCCTGGGGCCCGTCACCGCGCTGCGCGGCATCGCCTCGGGCATCGAGAACACCAACTACTTCGTGACGACCGAGCGCGGCGAGTGGGTGCTGACGCTGTTCGAGCGCCTGACGCACGCGCAGCTGCCCTTCTACCTGCACCTGATGAAGCACCTGGCCGGGCGCGGCATCCCGGTGCCCGACCCACAGGCCGACGCCTGCGGCGAGATCCTGCACACCGTCTGCGGCAAGCCTGCGGCGCTGGTCGACCGGCTCTCGGGCGGCCACCAGCTCGCGCCCTCGGTCTGGCACTGCCGCCAGGTCGGGCAGATGCTGGCGCGCATGCACCTGGCCGGGCGCGACTACCCGCGCCACCAGCCCAATCTGCGCGGCCTGGACTGGTGGATCGAGACGGTGCCGGTGGTGGTGCCGCACATGGACGAGAGCGCCCGCCAGCTCATCGAGGACGAGCTGGCCTTCCAGCGCCACCTGGCCGACACCGCCGGCTACCAGGCGCTGCCGCGCGGCCCGGTGCACGCCGACCTGTTCCGCGACAACGTGATGTTCGACGGCCTGCCCGGCCACGAGAAGCTCACCGGCTTCTTCGACTTCTACTTCGCGGGCGTCGACACCTGGCTGTTCGATCTGGCGGTGTGCCTGAACGACTGGTGCATCGACCTCGCCACAGGTCGCCTCGACGAGGACCGCGCCAGCGCGATGGTCGCCGCCTATGACGCCGAATGCCCCTTGAGCGCCGACGAGCTGCGCCTGCTGCCGGCGATGATGCGCGCAGGCGCCCTGCGCTTCTGGACCTCGCGGCTGTGGGACTTCCACCTGCCGCGCGAGGCCTCGATGCTCAAGCCGCACGACCCGACGCATTTCGAGCGGGTGCTGCGCGAGCGCGTGGCCAGCCCATGGCACTGGGTACGCGGCTGAGCTGCATCCACGAACCTGCGACGCACGACGGAGCCCCGAACCCCATGAAGCTGCGCCAGACCTCCCCGCGCGACGGCCTGCGCTGGATGATGACCGGCCTGACCCGGCTGCGCGCCGCGCCGATGGCGCTGGCCGGCCTGTTCGCGATGGTGATGCTGCTGCTGTCGCTGCTGCTGGGCCTGCCCTGGATCGGCCCGCTGCTGGTGGCCCTGCTGCTGCCGGCCCTCGGCGCCGGCTGGTATCAGGTCGGCCGATCGATGCAGGACGGCGGCGGCACGCCCGGCCCGGCCCAGCTGCTCGCCCCGCTGCGCAGCCCGACGCGCAAGGTGCTGCTGCAGCTCGGCGCGGCCAAGGCGATCGGGGCCTGGCTGCTGCTGGAGATCGGCGACCTGCTCGATCCGGACATGGCCGCCGCCTGGGACGCCTTTCGCGCCGGCCAGGGCGGTGACGCCACGATGCTCGAGGCGGTGGCCACGCTGCAGCAGGGCATGATGCTGCGCGCGGCGCTGCTGCTGCCGCTGCTGCTGGCCTTCTGGCATGCGCCCGCGGTGGCGCTGCGCACCGGCGCTGGTGCCGCCAAGGCCCTGTTCGTCAGCGTGACGGCCTCGACGCGCAACATCGGCGCCTTCGTCGTCTACGGCCTGGCCTGGCTGGGCGCCGACCTGATGATGTCGGCGCTGCTGGGGGCGCTGGTGGGCCTGCTGGGCATGGGCGCGATCGGCATGGTGCTGGTGCTGCCAGCGGTGCTGCTGTTCTCCGCCGGCTTCCATGTGTCGATGCAGGCCAGCGTGGACGGGTGCATCGCGTTCGAGGATTGAGCCGGGAACCCCTCATGCAGGGGGGATCAATCTCCCCATGATCACGGCGTGAACCCACAGAATCACGCCGTTTTCAATTTTTCAGGATCAGGGGGAAGACAATGGCTATCAGTCGATCGGGCACGTCCCTGTCAGACGTGCTATCCGGCAGCAGCGGTGCCGACACACTGTATGGACTGGGCGGCAATGACACCCTGTACGGTCTCCAGGGCGATGACTGGCTGGATGGCGGTGCGGGCATGGACCTCCTCTACGGTGGAACCGGCAACGACGTCTACGTCGTCGACAACACGGCAGACCGGGTCGTCGAATACCTCGGTGAAGGCATCGACCGGGTGCAGAGCAGTGTCAGCTGGACACTGGGACTGAACATCGAGCATCTCACCCTGACCGGCTCAGCCGCCTTGAGCGGCACGGGCAACACGCTGGCCAACCAGATCAGCGGCAACGACGGGGCCAATCGCCTGTCCGGGGGAGACGGCAACGACACGCTCGATGGCGGACTGGGCGACGACACGCTGGACGGTGGCACAGGCAACGACCTTCTGCGCGGCGGCCTGGGTCACGACAGCCTGCTGGGTCTGGCCGGTGACGATACCCTTGATGGCGGCCTGGGCAACAGCACCCTCGACGGCGGTGAAGGCAACGACTCGCTGACCGGCAGCAGCGACCCCAGCAACACCGACCTGCTGATCGGCGGCAACGGCAACGACTGGATGCACGCCCAGTCAGGCCGTGACACGCTGCTGGGCGGCGCGGGCAACGACACGATGCAGGCCTATGGCAACGGCGTGCAGATGACGGGCGGCGCAGGCAATGACTGGCTGTACGGATCCGGCTCGATGACGGCATTCTTCAATCGAGGCGACGGCCAGGACACCCTCGGGGCGCGCCCCGACGCGGCCTTAGGCATCAACACACTGCAGTTTGGCGCAGGGATCACCAAGGCGGACATCGACGTGCGAGCCTCGGGCTCCGACCTGCGCCTGACCCTGCGCGGCACGACCGACTCGGTCACGCTGCAGCAGTTCTACGCGGCATCGGCCCGCATCGGGCCGGTCATGGGCAGCAGCGTGACCGGCGCGCAGATCGTTCGCTTCGCTGACGGCAGCCAATGGTCCCTTGAAGATCTGAAGGCGATCGTCTTTTCGGGGACGACCGGCAATGACTCGATCCGAGGCACGATCGGTGCAGACACGCTGTCCGGAGGGGCAGGGGTGGACACGCTGGTCGGCTACGAGGGCAACGACACCTATGTCGTTGACAATGCACTCGATCAGGTCGTCGAGCAGGCGGGCCATGGCACCGACACGGTCATCAGCGCCGTCTCCTGGACCCTCGGCGCGGACATCGAGAACCTGACGCTGTCGGGCTCGGCGCAGACTGGCACCGGGAACGCGCAGAACAACCTCATCACCGGCAACGGACTGGCCAACATCCTCTCGGGCCTGGGTGGCGACGACTGGATCAGCGGCGGCAGTGGCGACAGTGCAGACACGCTGCTCGGCGGCGCCGGCAACGACACGCTCGTCGGCAATGGCCTCGGCACCGTGATGCGCGGCGGCACCGGCAATGACCTCATCTCGGCGCGTACCGGCGCCGCCACGATCCTGTTCGATCGTGGCGATGGTCAGGACACCATCGGGGCACGTCCCGACACGGCCCTCTTCGCCAACACGCTGCAGTTCGGCACCGGCATCGCCAAGTCCGACATCGACGTGCGCGTTTCCGGCAGCGATCTGGTGCTGTCGCTGCGCGGCACGACCGACGCCGTCACGCTGCAGCAGTTCTATACAGCCTCGCCCTTCAGCGGTCCCGGCATCGGCACGCGCATGACCGGCGCGCAGACCGTGCGCTTCGCCGACGGCAGCCAATGGTCGCTTGACGACCTCAAGGCGCTTGTCTTTGCCGGCACCTCTGGCAACGACTCGATCCGCGGCTCCTTTCTGGCCGACACTATCCATGGTGGCGCGGGCAGCGACACGCTGGAGGGGTTTGAGGGCAACGACTGGCTCGACGGCGGCAACGGCAGCAACACCATCGATGGCGGCGCAGGCAACGACACGATCATCGGCAGCTTTACCGAGGCGGATCTGATCCAGGGCGGTGAGGGTGACGACTCCATCACCGGCGGCGCCTATGGCACCGACACCATCCTGGTGGCGCAGGCAACGACACGATCACGGCCAACGACAGTGCCCTGATCACCGGCGGCACGGGCAACGACGTCTTGCGCAGCCTCGGCCGGAGCACCTTTGTCTTCAACCGTGGCGACGGCCAGGATGTGCTGCTCGCGCGCAACGACACCTCGTTCAACGACAACACGCTGCAGTTCGGCTCCGGCATCACCCAGGCCGACGTGGCCGTCACGCTCTCCGGCAACGACCTCGTGCTGTCTCTGCGCGGCACGACCGACTCGGTGACGCTGAACATGTACCGCACGCCATGGATGCCTGCTCAAAATGCAGGCGCCGACATCGGTGGCAGGCTTTCGGGTGCACAGATCGTGCGTTTCGCCGATGGCAGCCAGTGGGGGCCTGACGAGCTGCGCACCCTGGCCCTCACCGGCACCACCGGCAACGACTCGATCCACGGCTCCTATCTTTCCGACACCATCAATGGCGGCACGGGCAACGACATGCTGGTCGGCTATTGGGGCAACGACACCTACGTCGTCGACAGCCTGCTCGATCAGGTCGTCGAGCAGGCGGGCGCCGGCACCGACACCGTCATCACCGGCGTCAGCGGCTGGACCCTCGGCGCCAACCTCGAGAACCTGACGCTGACAGGCTCGGCGCTGACAGGCTCGGGCAACACGCTGGCCAATGCCATCACCGGCAACGCGCTGGCCAACACGCTCTACGGCCTGGATGGCAACGACACCCTCTATGGCCTGGATGGCAACGACTGGATCGATGGCGGCAACGGCAGCAACACCATCGATGGCGGCGCCGGCAGCGACACGCTCATCGGCAGCGGCCCGGACAGCGACCTGCTGATCGGTGGCGACGGCAACGACTCGATCCGAGGTCTCGACGGTGCGGACACGCTGCGCGGCGGCGCTGGTGACGACATGCTGTTCACCATCGGACTCGGCGCACAGATCAGCGGGGATGCTGGCAACGACATCATCTCGACCAGCGCGGGCTCGGCCACCCTCTTCTTCAACCGCGGCGACGGGCAGGACATGGTCCTGGGCCGCCCGGAAGGCTCGATGGGCAGCAACACCGTGCAGTTCGGCGCAGGCATCGCCAAGTCCGACATCGACGTGCGCGTCTCAGGCAACGATCTGGTGCTGGCCCTGCGCGGCACGGCTGACTCGATCACGCTGCAGCAGTTCTATGCGCCCTCGCCCTTCAGCGGCGCGGGCATCGGCACACGCATGACCGGCGCGCAGACCGTGCGCTTCGCCGACAGCAGCCAGTGGTCGATGGAGGACCTCAAGGCCATCGTCTTCGCCGGCACCGCCGGGAACGACGCCATCCGTGGCTCCTTCGCCGCGGACACGATCAGCGGGGCAGAAGGCAGCGACACGCTTCTGGGCTACGGAGGGGACGACTGGCTGGACGGCGGTGCGTGGATGGACGTCATGCAGGGTGGTCTTGGCAATGACACCTATGTCGTCAATCACGCCTCCGATCAAACGATCGAATTGGCTGGCGAGGGCGTCGACACGGTGCTGTGCTCGGTGGCCGACTGGACGCTTGACCCCAATGTCGAGAACCTGACAATGATCGGCTCAGCATGGTTCGGGTATGGGAACGCTTCTGCCAACGTGATCGTCGGCAGCCAAAGGTCCAATGAGCTGTACGGTCTGGACGGCAACGACACGATCTACGGAATGGGCGGCAACGACATCATCATCGGGGGCGCAGGAGACAGCCAGCTCCATGGTGGCGACGGCTCCGACACGCTCGCAGGAAACGAGGGCAATGACCTCCTGAACGGAGAGAGCGGTGACGACCGCCTCTACGCGTATGGAGGACAGAACACGCTGCAAGGTGGCACCGGCAACGACACGATCTGGGCGGGTGCCGGAGCGGACACCTACCTGTTCTCGCGTGGTGACGGCATCGATCTCGTCATCGAATCGCAGAATGCCGGGGCCGCTGGCGACCAGCTCCTGTTCCAGTCCGGCATCGGTCACGACCAGCTCTGGCTGAGCCGCAGCGGCAACAGCTTGCAGATCAGCGTGATCGGCACGTCGGACCAGGTGACGATCCAGGACTGGTACGCCGCCCAGGCCAGCCATGTCGAGCAGATCCGCACCAGCACAGGGCGCGTCCTGCTCGACACAAAGGTCGATGCGCTGGTCAGCGCGATGGCGGCGCTGGTGCCGCCGACAGCCGGACAGACCTCGTTGAGCGCAAGTCAGCAGATGCTGCTGGCGCCGATGCTGGCGGCCAGCTGGGGCTGACGCCTCACCCCTCGCGCACGTCCGCCACCGGCTGCGCGCCGAAGTCCGGCCGCTCCAGCCAGGCCAGCACCTTGGCGGCGGCCGCGTCGGCGCTGTCGAGCAGGCCGGCCGACTGCAGGTGCATGAAGCGACCGTGGTCGGGAAATCCGGCCGGATCGGCGCCGCGAAGCTGCACCTGCATGTCGGTGTCGATCACGCCCGGCGCCAGCGAGACGATGCGCGCCGGATGCGGCCCGGCCGCCTCCTCCAGTGCCACCGCACGACTGAAGTGGTCCAGGCCGGCCTTGGCCGCGCAGTAGGCGGCGCTGCCGGCCATCGCGCGCCGGCCCAGGCCGGACGAGATGTTGAGCACCCGCACCTCGCCGGCGACGCGTGCCGTCCAGCCGGCGGTCGCGCCCAGCAGTGCGGCCGTCAACAGCATCGGCGCCTCCAGGCCGACGCGCAGCGCGGCCGACAGCGCGCCGGGCGCATCCTCGCCCAGCGGACCGATGTGCGGGATCACACCGGCGTTGTTGATCAGCATGACGCGGCGCCAGCGCGCCGGTGGCTGCGCGGCCAGCCAGCCCGACAACCGCGCGGCCGAGGCCGGCGCGTCGCTCAGGTCCAGCGGCCAGGCCAGGTGCTGGCTGCCGTGGGCGGCGGCCAGCGCGTCCAGCCCCGCGTCGGGCTGGCGCGCAATGCCCAGCAGCAGCAGGCCAGAGCGCGCCAGCAGACGCCGCGCCATCGCCCGTCCCAGGCCACGCGAAGCGCCGGTCAGGATGACGAGGTGATCGAGAGCGCGCGAGGACGGCTCGGGGGCTGGTGCGGGTGCGGGCATGTTCATGCGCAAGATTGTCAGCCCGTCCCTGCCTAGAATCACCGCCATGAGCCGAGCCGCACCTGCCCCCTTCTTCTCACCCCCACCCTGCCCGCACGATCTCGCCGCACGGACGCGGCCGCACAGTTCCTGGTCAGCCGACTGAAAGCAAGGCGCCATGCCATCCGCTGAACCCACCGATCCGAAGGCCTCTCTGCCGCGAGCGCCCCACATCAGCACCGGCCGGATGGTGGCGCTGCTGCTGCTGGGCACGCTGCTGTTCCTGGTCGTCGCGCTGATGGCGCCGTGGGCCTGGCAGCAGCTTCGCGGCGTGCCCCCTGCGGCCGCCAGCGCCGACGCTACCCGGCTGCTGCCCTGGCAGATCAGGCCGCTGGGCAATGGCCTGAGCGAGGTCTTCGGCGTGACGCCAGGGCGCGATCCGCTGGCGCGCATCGAGCGCAGCTGGCCCGACGAGGCTGCCGAGATGAAGATCGCGCTGGTGCGCGATCCGCAGGGCATGCTGACGCTGGAGGCCTATCTGGAGACGGTGCGCGCCGGCTTCGTGCAGGGCCGGCTGGTGCTGACTGGCGCGGCCGAGCCCGCGACGCTGCAGCGCTGGGCCGACCGGGCCACCGAGCGCGAGCCCCAGCCCAGCGGCAGCTACCGCCTGACGCTGAAGTTCGACGATGCGCAAGAGGCCAGGCAGGCCACGCTGGCCGCGCTGACCTTCCTGCCGGCCGCCCGCTTCGACGAGGCGGTGGCGCTGGAGCGCTTCGGGCCGGCGCCGGAGCGGATCGGCTCGGCCGACGGCCAGGTGCATCTGCTCTACCCGGAGCGCGGCCTGGTGATCTCGCTCGATCCGCAGGGCCGGGGCAAGCCCGTGCTGCAGTATGTGGCTCCCCGGGACTTCGCCCGGCTGCGCGCACCGCTGGTGCGATGATCCGTCCCGCGGCGCCGGTCGGTGCCGCGCACCGGTCCACTCCCGAAGCCGGACACGACGTCCGAACCTGAACGCCATGTCACTCTTCTCCTCCTTCAACACCTCGCCCACCCCGCCGCCCGCACCAGCGCCGTCCCCGATGTCATCCTTCGGCCAGGCGCCGGCGCCCGGCGGCCGCATGGATGCGGTCGACTACGAGATCAAGGGCGCCGAGATGCAGTTCGTCGAGGTCGAGCTCGACCCCGGCGAGGCCGCCATCGGCGAGGCCGGCAGCCTGATGTTCATGGAGGGCGGCATCCAGATGGACACCGTCTTCGGTGACGGCGGCCGCCAGGAGGGCGGCTTCATGAGCAAGCTGCTCGGCGCGGGCAAGCGGCTGATCACCGGCGAGTCGCTGTTCACCACCGTCTACAGCAACCAGGCCCACGCCAAGCAGCGCGTCGCCTTCGCTGCGCCCTACCCCGGCAAGATCCTGCCGATGGACCTGCGCCAGCTCGGCGGCCTGCTGATCTGCCAGAAGGATTCCTTCCTGTGCGCGGCGCGCGGCGTCTCGCTGGGCATCCACTTCCAGCAGAAGCTTTCGGTGGGCTTCTTCGGCGGCGAGGGCTTCATCATGCAGAAGCTCGAGGGCGACGGCCTGGCCTTCGTGCACGCCGGCGGCACGGTGCTGCGCCGCGAGCTGCGCCCCGGCGAGACGCTGCTGATCGACACCGGCTGCGTCGTGGCCTACACGCCCAGCGTGGACTTCGAGATCCAGTACGTCGGCAAGATCAAGACGGCGCTGTTCGGCGGCGAGGGCCTGTTCTTCGCCAAGATGACCGGCCCCGGCACGGTGTGGCTGCAGAGCCTGCCGTTCTCGCGGCTGGCCAGCCGGGTGTTTGCCGCCGCGCCGCAGACCGGCGGCTCGTCGAGCGAGGAGGGCTCGCTGCTCGGCGGCCTCCTCGGGGGCGACCGCTGAGGCGCGCCCGGCGCCCCGGCGAAATCAGCGCACCACCAGCACCGGCACGGTGCTGTGGGTCAGCACCTTCTGGGTCTCGCTGCCCAGCAGCAGCGCAGCCACGCCGCGGCGGCCGTGCGAGGCCATGACGATCAGGTCGGCGCCCTGCTCGCGGCCGAAGTCGATGATGGCCTCCCACGGATGCGCCGCCTCGACCGCCGCCGCCAGACATTCCACGCCCGCCGCCGCGCAGGCCGCCTTGACCTGATCGAGATGCTTGACCGCGATGCGCTCCTGCGCATCGAAGAACTCCTGCGGCGGGATCGGCTGCATCTCGGTGATCGCGCTGTACGGGAAGGGCTCCTTGACCGCCAGCGTCAGCAGCGTTGCACCGAAGGCACGGGCCATCGTCACCGCGGTCTCGACCGCCTTGGCGGTGATCTCCGAGCCATCGGTCGGCACCAGGATGCGCTTGTACATGGACATGATCGGAACTCCTGCGGACTGAAAAGCAAAAGGGATGAACCGATCATGCGCCGTGCGGCCCGGCGCGGCTTGAGCGTCGTCAAGAACCGCGCCGACGGCAAGGACGGCCTCAGCCTTGCGCCACCGGCCGCGCCGGATCGCGGCACCACTCGCTCCACGAGCCCGCGTAGAGCGCGCCGCCGGGCAGACCGGCCACCGCCATCGCCAGCAGGTTGTGGCAGGCGGTCACGCCCGAGCCGCACTGGTGCACCACCGGACGCGCGCCGGCCAGGCCCTGGAAGGCCGCACGCAGCGCCTCGGGCGGCAGGAAACGCCCGTCCGGCCCGAGGTTGGCGCTGAAAGGGCGGTTCAGCGCGCCGGGAATGTGGCCGGCCACCGGATCGAGCGGCTCGACGTCGCCGCGGTAGCGCTCGGGCGCACGGGCGTCGAGCAGCGCGACACGGCCCAGCTGCGCGGCCAGCGCGTCGGCCGTCAGGCGCAGGCCCTCGGGCTCAGGCGCGAGCGGCCAGGCGGCGGCCGGCGCGGCCGGCGCCACCTCGCCCGGCTCCAGCGCGCCACCCGCCGCACGCCATGCAGCCAGACCGCCGTCGAGCACCCGCACGTCGCGCGCGCCGATCCAGCGCAGCATCCACCAGGCCCGCGCGGCGAACATGCCGCCCTGCGCGTCGACCAGCACCACCGGCGTGTCCGGTGTCAGGCCGAGCCGCACAGCGGTGGCGGCGAAGACCTCGCGCGTCGGCAGCGGGTGGCGCCCGCCGCACAGCGCGGGCACGCCGCCCTTGGCGCTCAGGTCGCGGTCCAGGTGCAGGTGATGCGCGCCCGGCAGATGCCCCTCGCGCCAGGCGGCCTCGCCGGCGTCCGGGCGGGCCAGATCGAAGCGCACGTCGAACACGCGCACGCGGCCCAGCGTGGCCTTCAGCGCCTCGGCGGAGATCAGCGGGGAGGTGGAGTCAGGAGAGATCGTCATGGTGGGGAGGGGCAGGTCAGGACGGGATCAGGACTCGAGATCGGGCGGCAGCGTGTCGGAGGCACCCGCGCGCGGCGCGGCCCCGGCATGGCGCAGCCGGGTCGCGGTGATGCCCGCGCCGATCACCATCACCATGCCCATCAGCGCCAGCGGATGCACCGGATCGTCGAACAGCAGCACGCCCCAGGCGAAGGAGAAGGCGATGCCCAGGTACTGCAGGCTGGCGTTGACCAGCGGCCGACCGATCGAGAAGGCGCGCGTCATCGCCAGCTGCGCGACGGTGGCGAACACGCCCACGCCCAGCACCAGCAGCAGCCCGCGCAGATCGTGGCCACCGCTGACACCGCCCTGCAGCAGCGTCAGCACCAGACCGGCAAGCGTGCCGGCGCAGGAGAAATAGAAGACCACCCGCGTCTCGGGCTCGCCGGCGCGGCCCAGCGCGGTGATCTGCAGATAGGCCAGCGCCGAGAGCATGCCGGAGAACAGCCCCACGACGCCGAACCAGAGCTGGTCGCGGTCCAGACTGGGTCGCAGGATCGCCGCCACGCCAATGAAGCCCGCCAGCACGGTGGCCACCAGCCGCGCGTCCACCCGCGCGCCGCCCAGCAGCACCGAGCCACCGATCAGGAACATCGCCATCCAGATCGGCGACATGTAGTTCAGCGTCATCGCGGTGGCCAGCGGCAGGCCGCTGATGGCGTAGAACCACAGGCACAGCGAGGACACGCCGACGATGCTGCGCCAGACGTGCATGCCCGGCACCGCGGTGCGCAGCGACTGCCCGCGCACCCGCACCAGGACCGCCATCACCACCGCACCGACCAGACCGCGGTACATCACGATCTCGCCGGTGCCGAACTGGACGCTGGCGAGCTTGACGCACACCCCCATCAGCGAAAAGAGAAGGGAGGCCAGGACCATCAGCATCGGAGCGTTCATGCCCGAGATGCTAACGGCCCGGGCCTCCCGGGGTCGGCGAGGCGTGCGGCGGCGAGCCGCGCGTCAGTCAGTCCTTGAAGTCCATGACGCGGCGATACCACTCGTGGAAGTGCTGCATGCCGTCTTCCATCGGGCTCTGGTAGGGGCCGACCTCGTTGTCGCCGCGCTCCATCAGCGCGCGCCGGCCGGCGTCCATGCGCTCGGCGATCTCGTCGTCCTCGATGCAGGTCTCCATGTAGGCGGCCTGCTGGGCCTCGATGTACTCGGGCTCGAAGGCGGCGATCTCCTCGGGGTAGTAGAACTCCACCGTGTTGAGCGTCTTCTGCGGGCCCAGCGGGAACACCGTCGACACCGTCATCACGTTCGGGTACCACTCGATCATGATGTGCGGGTAGTAGGTCAGCCAGACCGCGCCGTGCTTCGGGGCGACGCCCCCCTGGTAGCGCATGACCTGCTCGTGCCAGCGCTCATACACCTTGGAGCCGGGCCGGCCCAGCGCCTGGCCGATGCCCGGCGCCGGGCCCACTGTCTGCACCGAGTACTCGCGGCCCATCTCCCAGCGCAGGTCGTCGCAGGTGACGAAGTTGCCCAGCCCGGGGTGGAAGGGCACGACGTGGTAGTCCTCCAGATAGACCTCGATGAAGGTCTTCCAGTTGTAGTTGCACTCGTGCTGGATGACGTTGTGGAACTGGTAGCCCTCGAAGTCCAGGACGTCCTTCGGGCCCAGGTTCGCCAGGTCGGCGGCGATGTCGCGGCCGTTGTCCTCGAAGATCAGGCCGTTCCAGGTGCGCACCGGATAGTTGCGCAGGTTCAGGCACGGATCCTCGCTGAAGTGCGGCGCACCGATCAGCTTGCCGCCCAGGTCGTAGGTCCAGCGGTGCAGCGGGCACACCACGTTGCCACCCGTGTTGCCACGGCCCTTGAGCATGATCGCCTGGCGATGACGGCAGACGTTGGAGACCAGCTCGACGCCCTTGTCGGTGCGGATCAGCGCACGGCCCTCGCGTTCCTGCCCCAGCGCGTGGAAGTCGCCCCGTTCAGGCACCATCAGCTCGTGCCCGACATAGCGGGGACCGACATCGAAGATGAGTTTCATCTCCTGCTCGTAGAGCGCCGGGTCGAAATAGCGGGTCACCGGAAGTTGGGTGCGGCTGCGCAGGAGAGCTTGCTGTGTGCTCAGGTCGGACATGATCCCCAGGATCTCCAAAAATCCATGTCGAACCACCACCCCTCGAAATGGTCCCAGACCCCTGGGCGGCTGCCGCATGGGAGGCATAGGGTGCAGCGGCATGCTGCCGGACCGGGGCGGGCGGTGTCGCCCAGGGCAAACCTGGCATTCTAGCCGATCCCCTTGGCCAACCGGATTGCCCCCTTGGCATGCCCCGACGGGCCGTGCGTGTGTCGACCCGACACAACAGGTGACGCCCCTTCGTCTTCCCTGAGGCCGGCAGCATGGCATCACTCGTCCGTCGCGCGCGATGCACCGTGACCAGGGAGGCGGCCCTCTACAATCGAGCCCTTTCCCCCAGACGCCATGCCCAAGAGCGCCTCCACCCCCTCCTCCCCCAGCGCCCGCGAGCCCGAGAGCTATGAAAGCGCGCTGACCGAACTCGATCGGCTGGTGCAGTCGATGGAGTCGGCCCAGCTGCCGCTCGACCAGCTGCTCGACGGCTACCGCCGCGGCGCCGAGCTGCTCGGCTTCTGCCGAGCCCGGCTCGACGCGGTGGAGCAGCAGGTGCGGATGCTCGACGACGGGCAGCTCAAACCCTGGAGCGATCCCTCATGAAGCGCCCTGCCTTCGATGACTGGGTGGCTGCGCAGCTGACAGCGGTCGAGACCGCGCTGAGCACCCATGTCCGCGCAGATGCCCCGGCCAGCCTCGGACTGGCGATGCGCTACGGCGTGCTCGACGGCGGCAAGCGCCTGCGCCCGCTGCTGGTGCTGGCTGCGGCCGAGGCTGTCGGCGGCCACGCCGAAGCCGCGATGCGCGCGGCCTGCGCGGTCGAGCTGATCCACGCCTACTCGCTGATCCACGACGACATGCCCTGCATGGACAACGACGTGCTGCGCCGCGGCAAGCCGACGGTGCATGTCGAGTTCGGCGAGGCCCAGGCCATGCTGGCCGGCGACGCGATGCAGGCGCTGGCCTTCGAGGTGCTGACCCCGCCGGCCGAGGACGGCCGCGAGGCGGTGCCGCCGGCGCTGCAGGCGCGGCTGTGCAGCCTGCTGGCGCGCGCCTCCGGCGTCGAGGGCATGGCCGGCGGCCAGGCGATCGACCTGGCCAGCGTCGGCCGACCGCTCACCGAGCCGCAGCTGCAGGACATGCACCGGCGCAAGACCGGCGCGCTGCTGCAGGCCAGCGTGATGATGGGCGCGGCCTGCGGCGAGCTGTCGCCGCGCGCCGCCTCGGCGCTGTCGGACTACGGCTGGGCGATCGGCCTGGCCTTCCAGGTGGTCGACGACATCCTCGACTGCACCCAGGACTCCGAAGTGCTGGGCAAGACCGCCGGCAAGGACGCCGACCAGAACAAGCCGACCTATGTCTCGCTGCTCGGCCTCGAGGGCGCCCGCGCCCGCGCCGCCGCGCTGCATGCCCGAGCCCGCGCGGCACTCGAGACCAGCGACCTGCCCGACACCTCGACGCTGGCGGTCCTGGCCGACCGCGTCATCGACCGCGTCTCCTGATGCCCTGACGCGCCGACGCGCCCTTCGACGGACCCCTCGCGATGACCCTGCCTACTCCGCTGCTCGACCGCATCCAGTCCCCGGCCGATGTGCGTGCCCTGTCCCGGCCCGAGCTCAAGCAGCTCGCCACCGAGGTGCGCGACTACCTGCTGCGCAACGTGGCCCGCACCGGCGGCCACCTGTCGTCCAACCTCGGCACCGTCGAGCTGACGATCGCGCTGCACCATGTCTT
>JBJOPV010000084.1:0-14222 GCA_046050625.1 Pseudomonadota bacterium | reverse complement strand
GCAAGAAGGTCGCCACCACCACCGGCACGACCTCGGTGCAGCTGCTGCGCAAGCACGAGCGTGCCAACGGCGTGAATTTCGAGGAAGTCTTCGGCAAGGACCACGCCGACAGCTTCCTGCTGCTGGATTCGGGCCGCGCCGACGCCTTCGTGATGGACGGCCAGATCCTGGCCGGCAACATCGCCAAGGCCAAGAACCCGAAGGACTTCCGCATCGTCGGCGAGGTGCTCAACGTCGAGCCGATCGCCTGCATGCTGCGCAAGGACGACCCCACCTTCAAGACCGCGGTCGACGACAGCATCAAGGGCATGATCAAGAGCGGCGATCTGGCCAAGCTCTACGACAAGTGGTTCATGCAGCCGATTCCGCCGGCCAACACCCCGGTGGGCCTGCCGCTGTCGGAGGCCACCAAGGCGGCCTGGGCCAGCCCCAACGACAAGCCGGCCGAAGAGTACGCAAAGAAGTGACATGAAGAAACCGGATGACCCTCAGGGTCATCCGCAGCGGACGGGCCGCGACATGCGGCCCGTCCGTCTTGGACGACGAGGAGAACGAACTTGGCTGACTGGGACTGGCAGGTCTTCTGCAGGGACACGATCGATGGCGAGGCGCGCCCGAGCTGCTTCGGTGCGGGCGGTGACATCACCTATCTCGACTGGATGCTCTCGGCCTGGGGCTGGACGGCGTCCGTCTCGCTGCTGGCGCTGGCGGTGGCGATGCTGTTCGGCTGCCTGATGGGCATCCTGCGCACCACGCCGAACCGCGGGCTGGTGCTGCTGGGCGACGCCTGGACGGAGCTGTTCCGCAACATCCCGGTGCTGGTGCAGGTCTTTCTCTGGTATTTCGTCGCGCCCGAGCTGGTGCCTGTGCTCAAGCAGATTCCGAGCTTCCTGCTGGTCGTGCTGGGCCTGGGCTTCTTCACTTCGGCGCGCATCTCCGAGCAGGTCAAGGCCGGCATCCAGAGCCTGCCGCGCGGCCAGCGCATGGCCGGCCAGGCACTGGGCCTGACGCTGCCACAGACCTACCGCCATGTGCTGCTGCCGACGGCGCTGCGCATCGTCATCCCGCCGCTGACCAGCGAGAGCATGGGCATCGTCAAGAACTCGTCGGTGGCCTTCTCGGTCTCGGTGGCGGAGCTGACGATGTTCGCCCGTCAGGCGCAGGAGGAGACCTCGCGCGGCATCGAGATCTATCTGGCGGTGACGGCGCTCTACTTCATCACCTCGATCCTGGTCTACCAGGCGGCCCGACTGATCGAGCAGCGTCTGCGCATTCCCGGCACGATCGGCGCCGGCAAGTGAGCGCCAGCAAAGGCTTCCCATGCAACTCGACTTTTCCTTCCTGAGCGGCGAGGTTCTCGCCAGCTACGTCACCAAGGGCTTCGTGTTCTCGCTGCAGCTCACGCTGGTGGCGATGATCGGCGGCATCGTGCTGGGCACGCTGCTGGCGCTGATGCGCCTGTCCGGCAAGCCCTGGCTGGCCGGGCCGGCCGGGGCCTATGTCAACACCATGCGCTCGATCCCGCTGGTGATGGTGATCCTGTGGTTCTTCCTGCTGATCCCGCTGATGATCGGCCGGCCGATGGGCGCGGAGGTCTCGGCGCTGATCACCTTCACGCTGTTCGAGGCGGCCTACTACTCGGAGATCATGCGCGCGGGCATCCAGTCGGTGCCGCGCGGCCAGGTCTTCGCCGGCTACGCGATGGGCATGAGCTACCGCCAGACGATGCAGCTGGTCGTGCTGCCGCAGGCTTTCCGTAACATGATCCCGGTGCTGCTGACGCAGACCATCATCCTGTTCCAGGACACCTCGCTGGTCTATGCCATCGGCGCCTACGACATGCTCAAGGGCTTCGAGATCGCCGGCAAGAACTTCAACCGCCCGGTCGAGACCTACATCGTCGCGGCCCTGATCTATTTCGCCATCTGCTTCTCGCTGTCGATGCTGGTCAAGCACCTGCAGAAGAAGATTGCCATCATTCGCTGATCGAGGATTTCCATCGTGATCGACATCAAGAACGTCTCCAAGTGGTACGGCAGCTTCCAGGTGCTGACCGACTGCACCACCTCGATCCAGAAGGGCGAGGTCGTCGTCGTCTGCGGCCCGTCGGGCTCGGGCAAGTCCACGCTGATCAAGACCGTCAACGCGCTCGAGCCCTTCCAGAAGGGCGACATCGTCGTCGACGGCATCTCCATCGCCGATCCGAAGACCGACCTGCCCAAGCTGCGCTCGCGCGTGGGCATGGTGTTCCAGCACTTCGAGCTGTTCCCGCACCTGTCGGTGACCGAGAACCTGACGCTGGCGCAGATCAAGGTGCTGGGCCGCTCGAAGGACGATGCCGCCAAGCGCGGCCTGAAGATGCTCGACCGCGTCGGGCTCATGGCGCACAAGGACAAGTTCCCCGGCCAGCTCTCGGGCGGCCAGCAGCAGCGCGTGGCGATCGCGCGGGCGCTGTCGATGGACCCGATCGTGATGCTGTTCGACGAGCCGACCTCGGCGCTTGACCCCGAGATGGTCGGCGAGGTGCTCGACGTGATGGTGCAGCTGGCCAACGAGGGCATGACCATGATGTGCGTGACCCACGAGATGGGCTTCGCCAAGAAGGTCAGCCACCGGGTGATCTTCATGGACAAGGGCCAGATCATCGAGGACTGCCGCAAGGACGAGTTCTTTGGCCATCCAGACGCCCGCTCGCCGCGGGCCAAGGAATTCCTGTCGAAGATCCTCGGCCACTGAAGTCCGCACCAAGACCGGATCGACGGGTCGCGCGCTTGAGTTCAAGTCCTGTCCCGTCCCGGCTGTTCGGGCCGCGCCGCCCGCTGCTGCCGGCGGTGCGTCAGCTCGCCGGCGTGCTGCTGGCGCTGCTGACGGTGCTGGCGGCCGGCTGGAGCGGTTTCGTGCTGAGCGAGCGCCACGGCCTGGCGCTGCTGCGTGACGACGCCGATCACCGCCTCGACCTGTTCGCCTCGGCCGCGCAGGGCGCGATCCGCCGGCTCGAGCACATTCCGGCCACCATCCAGCTCAACCGCGAGGTGCAGGCGCTGTTGCTCGAGCCGCACCATGCGCTGCGCGTCAGCGCGGCCAACAGCTACCTGCGCCGGCTCAACGCGCACCTGGGCAGCCTGGCGGTGTTCGTGCTCGACGAGCGCGGCATCGTCGTGGCCACCAGCAGCGACCAGTCCGGCGACGACAGCCAGCTCGGCGAGGATCTTTCCTTCCGGCCCTACTTCCAGGAGGCGCTGTCGGGCCAGGTCGGGCGGCATTTCGCCATCGGCGCGCGCACCCACCAGCCGGGCTACTTCGTCTCGCATCCGATCCGTGATGGCGCGCGGGTGGTGGGCGTGGCCACCATCAAGATCAGCCTCGAGCCGATCGAGCAGATGTGGGAGATGCTGGGCGCGCCGGCGCTGCTGGCCGACACCAACCGGGTGGTCATCCTGTCGTCGCGGCCGGAGTGGCGCTACACCACGCTGAGCGAGCCGACGCTGGAGCAGCGCGTCGAGATGCAGATCACCCGGCTCTACGACGAGCAGCCGCTGCCGCGCTTCCCGGTGCCCTTGCGTCTGACCGATGCCGAGGGTGGCGAGGGCGGCAATGACAGCGAGGAGGTCGACGGCGTGCTGCCTCCGGGCCTGCTTCCCCCCGAGGACGGGCAGCGCCCGGCCCGCACCAGCGCGCTGGTGCTCGGGCGCACGCTCGACGGCATGGACTGGCGGCTGATGATCTTCCCGGACCTGCGGGTGGTGCGCAACCAGGCGGTGCTGCACAGCATGCTGTCGGCGGTGGCGGTGGGCTTCGTGCTGCTGCTGACGCTGTTCCTGAACCAGCGCCGGCGCAGCATGCGCGAGAAGCTCGAGGCCAAGCAGCTGCTCGAGCGCGCCAATGCCGAGCTCGAGCACAAGGTCGCCCGCCGCACCCGGGCGCTGACCGAGACCAATGCCCGGCTGCGCCGCGAGATCGCCGAGCGCGAGCAGGCCGAGCGCACGCTGCGCGAGGCCCACGACGAGCTGGTGCACGCCGGCAAGATGGCCGCGCTGGGCCAGCTCGCCACCGGCATCACGCACGAGCTGGCGCAGCCGCTGGGCGCGATCCGCACGCTCGCCGGCAATGCGGTCGAGTTCCAGCGCCGCGGCGACCAGAAGGCGGTGTCGGGCAACCTGAACATCATCACCCGGCTGGCCGACCAGATGGGCCAGATCATCCAGCCGCTCAAGGGCTTCGCGCGCAAGTCGGCGGCGGTGCCGGCGGCCACCGATGTGGCCCATGCGGTGGCCAATGCACTCTTCCTCTACGACCAGCGCCTGCGCCGCGAGGGCGTGGAGGTGCGCAATCTGTGCGTGCCCGGCGAGGTCGTCGCCTGGTGCGATCCGAACCGGCTCGAGCAGGTGCTGATCAACCTGATCGGCAACGCCGCCGACGCGATGAAGGACAGCCCGGTGCGCCGCCTGCTCATCTCGGCCGGACCGGACGCCGCGGCCCGGGACGGCGAGCCGCCGCTGCGCCTGGACGTGGTCGACAGCGGCCCCGGCGTGCCGGAGTCGGTGCGCGTGCGCCTGTTCGAGCCCTTCTTCACCACCAAGGAGGCGGGCGTCGGCCTGGGTCTGGGCCTGGCGATCTCGCGCGACATCGTGCGCGAGTTCCACGGCGAGCTCGAGGCGAGCAACCACCCGCAAGGTGGTGCATGCTTCACGCTGCGGCTGCCGCTGCCCCCGGGCGACGCGGCGGCCGATCCCGACACGGTCTCGCCTTCCATTTCCTGACCCCATGACCCGCGCACTCTCCGTTCTTGTCGTCGAGGACGACTTCCACATGCAGCTCGGCTGCGTCCAGGCGCTGCAGCTCGCCGGCCTGTCGGTCGAGGCGGTCGATTCGGCCGAGCAGGCGGTCGGGCTGATCACGCCCGGCTTCGAAGGGGTGATCGTCACCGACATGCGCCTGCCGGGCGCCGATGGCCTGTCGCTGGTGCGCCACTGCCACGGGCTGGATGCGGACCTGCCGGTCATCATGATCACCGGCCACGGCGACGTGACGCTGGCGGTGGAGGCCATGCGCAGCGGCGCCTACGACTTCATCCCCAAGCCCTTCTCGCCGGAGCTGCTGGTCGAGGTGGTGCGCCGCGCCATCGAGAAGCGCAGCCTGACGCTGGAGGTGGCCACGCTGCGTGCGGCGCTGGCTGGCCGCGACGGGCTGGAGGGCAAGCTGGTCGGGCGCTCGCCGCAGATCCAGCGGGTGCGCCGGCTGATCTCGGAGGTCGCCGGCTCGCCGGTCGACATCCTGATCCACGGCGAGACCGGCACCGGCAAGGAAGTGGTGGCGCGCGCGCTGCACGATTTCTCCGGCCGCCGTGCCGGGCCCTATGTCGCGCTGAACTGCGGCGGCGTCCCCGACAGCCTGCTCGACAGCGAGCTCTTCGGCCACGAGGCCGGCGCCTTCACCGGGGCGCAGAAGCGCCGCATCGGCAAGATCGAGCACGCCGACCGCGGCACGCTGTTCCTCGACGAGCTCGAATCCATGCCGCTGCCGATGCAGATCAAGCTGCTGCGGGTGCTGCAGGAGCGCGAGATCGAGCGCCTGGGGTCGAACCAGCCGCTGCGGGTGGACGTGCGCGTGGTGGCGGCGACCAAGGACGACCTGATCGCGCGGGCGCAGGCCGGCAGTTTCCGCTCCGACCTGTATTACCGCCTGAACGTCGTCACCATCGAGCTGCCGCCGCTGCGCGAGCGCCGCGAGGACATCCCGGTGCTGCTCGACCATTTCATGGTGCTGGCGGCCAGCCGCTTCAACCGCTCGCCGCCCAATGTCACCACCGAGCAGATGCACCGGCTGATGGCGCACCACTGGCCCGGCAATGTGCGCGAGCTGCGCAACGCGGCCGACTGCCTGGTGCTGGGCGTGCGCAAGGATGATCTGCTGGGCCCGCCGCCGGCCGACGCCGCCGAGGCTGGAGAAGGCACGGGCGAGGACGGCCTGTCGCTGGCCGACTCGGTCGACAGCTACGAGCGCAGCCTGATCGCCGCCGAGCTGCGTCGCCAGCAGGGCAACATCGCCCGCACCGCCAAGGCGCTGCGGGTGCCCAAGACCACGCTCAACGACAAGATCCGCAAGCACCGGCTGCAGGCTGGAGAGTGAGCGCGGCCCCCCTTCAGCGCGCTCGCAGTCCTTCCACGAACAGGTCGATCGCCGCGAAGGCGTCCCGCATTGCGTCGGAGCCGGCCGGCGCGGATGTCGCCCTCGACAGCAGGCCGTCGATCAGCGCGATCATCGCCACCGACGCGGCCCGGCTGTCGAGCCGGGCCGCGAAGCCGCCCTCGGCCTGACCGCGGCGCACGATCGCCTCGGCCTGGGTGCGGAATTCCTCCATCGCCTCCAGGTGGCGCTCGAAGGCGGCGCGCATCTCCTCGCTGTACTCGGTGCGGTGGATCGCGATGGTGAAGACACGCCGGGTGCGCTCGTCCTCCAGCATGCGCTCGAGCGGCTGGCGCGCGAACTCGCGCAGCGCCTGCGCCGCGTCCGCCGCCTGCGCGTCGAGCGTGCAGGCTTCCTCGCACGGCAGGCAGACCCGCTCCATCATGGCGTTGAACAGGTCGGCCTTGTCCTGGAAGTGCCAGTAGATGGCGCCGCGGGTCACGCCAGCCGCCTCGGCGATGCGCTGCAACGAGGTGCGGGTCACGCCCTCGCGCAGGAACACCGTCTCGGCGGTGTCCAGCAGCCGCTCGCGGGTCTCGGCCGCCTCTTCCTTCGTCTTCCTTGCCACGGTCCAGTCTCCTTGCGAGGGGCGCGATCGTACGCCTTTGCGCGCCTGGGTTGCTGTGCAGACAGCATACATTCATGATTGTATGTATGATGCGGGCATCCTGACCGATCTCAAGATGGCGATGAACGCTTTCCCCGACATGAATTCACATCCCCATGCCCGTTCTGCTCTGACCCTGGCGGTGGCGCTGCTGGCCGCGCTGGCGCTCACCGCCTGTGGCGGCGGCAGCAATGACAAGGCCGGCGGCGCGGCACCCGGCGCGGGTGCCGCGCCGCCGCCGCCCGCCGTGGGCGTGCTGACGGTCAAGGCCGAGCCGGTGGCGATCGACACCGAGCTGTCAGGCCGGCTCGAGGCCTGGCGCACCGCGCAGGTGAGGGCGCGGGTGGCCGGCGTGGTCGGCAAGCGCCTGTTCACCGAGGGCAGCGAGGTCAAGGCGGGTCAGGCGCTGTTCCAGATCGACGACGCGCCCTACCGCGCCGCGCTCGACAGTGCGCTGGCCGCGCAGACCAAGGCCGAGGCCAATCTGGCCCAGGCCCAGGCCAACCTGACGCGCAACGAGCCGCTGGCTGCGGCCCGGGCGATCAGCCAGACCGAATGGACCGGCTACCAGACCGCGCTGAAGCAGGCGCAGGCCGATGTCGCCACCGCCAAGGCGGCCGTCACCAGCGCGCGGCTCAACGTCGACTACGCCCAGGTCCGGGCGCCGATTGGCGGCACCATCGGCCGCGCGCTGGTCACCGAGGGCGCGCTGGTCGGTCAGGGCGAGGTCACGCAGCTGGCGCTGATCCAGCAGACCGACCCGATGTATGTCAACTTCACCCAGTCCGCCGCCGAAGTGCTGCGGCTGCGCCGTGCGGTCGAGTCCGGCCAGCTCGGCCAGGGGGGCGGGCGCGGCGCCGAGGTGCGCCTGGTGCTCGACGACGGCAGCGAGCATCCGCAGCCCGGGCGGCTGCTGTTCTCCGACCTGTCGGTGGACGCGACCTCCGGCCAGGTGACGCTGCGTGCCGAGGTGCCCAACCCGAAGGGCACGCTGCTGCCGGGCCTGTTCGTGCGGGTGCGCACCGCGCAGGCCGAGGCGCCGCGCGCGATGCTGCTGCCGCAGCAGGCAGTGACCCGCGGCAGCGCCGGTGACACCGTGCTGGTGGTCGGCGAGGGCAATCTGCCCGCACCGCGCCCGGTGAAGATCGGCGGCAGCCGGGGCGCCAGCTGGGTGGTGCTCGACGGCCTGAAGGAGGGCGAGCGCGTCATCGTCGACGGCTTCCAGAAGATGGGGCCGAAGTCGCCGGTCACGCCGGTGCCCTGGGCGCCGCCGGTGGCCGGCGCAGCCGCCGCGGCTGCAGCCCCCGCTTCGGCGGCCAGCCGCTGAACTGCCCAGGAGCGACGACACGATGTCTTCCCGATTCTTCATCGACCGGCCGATCTTCGCCTGGGTCATTGCGCTGTTCATCCTGGTGCTGGGTGCCGCGGCCATCACCCGGCTGCCGGTAGCGCAGTACCCGACGGTGGCGCCGCCGTCCATCATCATTTCCACCGCTTATCCGGGCGCCTCGGCCAAGGTGCTCGAGGACAGCGTGCTGGCCGTCATCGAGCAGGAGCTCAACGGCGCCCCCGGCCTGATCTACATGGAGTCGAGCGCCGACGCCAGCGGTGCGGGCTCGATCACCGTGACCTTCGAGCCGGGCACCGATGTCTCGATCGCGCAGATCGAGGTGCAGAACCGCCTGAGCCGCGCCACGCCGCGTCTGCCCTCGTCGGTGACGCAGCAGGGCGTGCGGGTGGAGAAGGCCAATGCCAACTTCCTGCTGTTCGTCATGCTCAGCTCGAAGAACCCGGCCTACGATCCGATCGCGCTGGGCGACTATGCCGCGCGCAACATCCAGCCCGAGCTGCTGCGGGTGGCCGGTGTCGGCCAGGCCCAGCTCTTCGGCACCGAGCGCGCGCTGCGCGTCTGGATCGATCCGGCCAAGCTGGTCGGCTACGGCCTGGGCACCGACGAGGTGGTGGCGGCCATCCGCACCCAGAACGTGCAGGTCTCGGCCGGCACGGTGGGTGACACGCCCAACCCGGCCTCGCAGAGCTTCTACGCCACCGTCAGCGTCTCGGGCCAGTTCACCACGGTGGAGGAGTTCGGCCGCATCCTGCTGCGCGCCAACGCCGACGGCTCGAGCGTGCGGCTGAAGGACGTCGCGCGCATCGAGCTGGGCGGCCAGGCCTATGCGACCACCTCGCGCCTGAACGGCGTGACCGCCACCGGCATCGGCATCCAGCTCGCGCCCAGCGGCAACGCGCTGGCCACGGCCAAGGCGGTGCGCGCACGCATGGCCGAGCTGCAGAAGTTCATGCCCGAGGGCGTGAGCTACGAGGTGCCCTACGACAGCTCGAAATTCGTCTCCATCTCGATCGAGCAGGTGATCCACACGCTGGCCGAGGCCATCGCGCTGGTCTTCCTGGTCATGTTCCTGTTCCTGCAGAACTGGCGCTACACCATCATTCCGACCATCGTGGTGCCGGTGGCGCTGATGGGCACCTTCGGCGTGATGCTGGCTGCCGGCTTCTCGATCAACGTGCTGACGCTGTTCGGCATGGTGCTGGCGATCGGCATCCTGGTCGATGACGCCATCGTCGTGGTCGAGAACGTCGAGCGCATCATGGCCGAGGAGGGTCTGAGCCCAGCCGCGGCCACCCGCAAGGCGATGGGCCAGATCACCGGTGCCATCATCGGCATCACCGTGGTGCTGGTGGCGGTGTTCGTGCCGATGGCCTTCTTCAGCGGCTCGGTGGGCAACATCTATCGGCAGTTCTCGCTGTCGATGGTGGCCTCGATGCTGTTCTCGGCCCTGATGGCACTGACGCTCACGCCGGCGCTGTGCGCCACGCTGCTCAAGCCGATCGAGGGCGGCCACCACGAGAAGAAGGGCTTCTTCGGCGCCTTCAACCGGGTGTTCAGCCGCACCACGCACGGCTACGAGGGCCTGGTGGCGCGCATCATCCGCAAGGCCGGGCGCTGGATGGTGATCTATGTCGCGGTGCTGGCGGCGGTGGGCTGGCTCTACACCCGGCTGCCGACCTCCTTCCTGCCCAACGAGGACCAGGGCTACCTGATCGTCAACGTCCAGCTGCCGCCGGGCGCCACCGTCAGCCGCACCGAGGCGGTGCTGCAGCAGGTCGAGGGCTTCTTCCTGAAGCAGCCCGAGGTGGACCGCGTGGTCGGCGTGACCGGCTTCAGCTTCTCGGGCTCGGGCCAGAACGCCGCGCTCGCCTTCGTGCCGCTGAAGGACTGGAGCGAGCGCCAGGGCCCCGGGCAGAGCGCCGAGGCGCTGGCCGGCCGGGCCTTCGGCGCGATGATGCAGATCCGCGACGCCTTCGTCTTCCCGCTGTCGCCGCCGCCCATCCCCGAGCTGGGCAACGCCACCGGCTTCAGCTTCCGGCTGCAGGACCGCGCAGGTCAAGGCCATGACGCGCTCCTGGCCGCGCGCAACCAGCTGCTGGGCCTGGCCGCGCAGAGCCCGGTGCTGGCCGGCGTGCGCCCGGACGGCCTGGAGGACGCGCCGCAGGTCAAGCTCGACATCGACCGCGAGAAGGCGGCCGCGCTGGGCGTGAGCTACGACAGCATCGCCTCGGTGCTGGCCACCGCCTTCGGCTCGACCTATGTCAACGACTTCCCCAACGCCGGCCGCCTGCAGCGGGTGATCGTGCAGGCCGACGCGCCGGCGCGCATGGCGCCGGAGGATCTGCTCAAGCTCAACGTGACCAACGCCCGGGGCCAGCAGGTGCCGTTCTCGGCCTTCGCCAGCACCCGCTGGGTGACCGGCCCGGTGCAGACGGTGCGCTACAACGGCTATCCGGCAATGAAGATCTCCGGCGACGTGGCCCCGGGCCGCTCGACCGGCGAGGGCATGGCCGAGATGGAGCGTCTGGCCGCGCAGCTGCCCGCCGGCTTCGGCTTCGAGTGGACCGGCCAGTCGCGTGAAGAGAAACTCTCGGGCTCGCAGGCGACCATCCTGCTGGCGTTCTCGATGCTGGCGGTGTTCCTGTGCCTGGCCGCGCTCTACGAGAGCTGGTCGATCCCGGTGGCGGTGCTGCTGGTGGTGCCCCTGGGCATCCTGGGCTCGCTGGCCGGCGTGTGGATGCGCGACATGCCCAACGACGTCTACTTCAAGGTCGGCCTGATCACCATCATCGGCCTGTCGGCGAAGAACGCCATCCTGATCATCGAGTTCGCCAAGGACCTGATGGCCGAGGGCAAGGGCCTGCTGGAGGCGACGCTCACCGCCTGCCACCTGCGCTTCCGCCCGATCATCATGACCTCGTTCGCCTTCATCCTGGGCGTGCTGCCGCTGGCGATCTCGACCGGCGCGGGCTCGGCCAGCCAGCGCGCGATCGGCACCGGCGTGATGGGTGGCATGATCACGGCCACCGTGCTGGCGGTGTTCCTGGTGCCGGTGTTCTTCGTCGTCATCCGCCGCCTGTTCCCGGGCGGCCATGAGGTGCCGCACGCGCCGGGGCAGTTCAGCACGACTGCCGATGCCGAACTGGCCGCTCTGCTGAAGGACGACAAGAAGTGACCGTCGACATGATCTCCAACCTGATCTCCACGAAACCGCGTTCCCTTGGCGTGGGCTCGACGCTGGTGGCGGCCCTGGTGCTGGCGGGCTGCACCAGCCTGGCGCCGCGCCACGAGCGTCCGGCCGCACCGGTGCCGGCCGAGTTGCCGCTGCCGGCTTCGCTGGCCGCCTCGGCCCCGGCTCAGGCCGGCTCGACCGCTTGGCCGGACTTTCTGACCGCACCGCCGCTGCAGCAGCTGGTGAAGCTCTCGCTGGAGCGCAACCGCGATCTGCGCCTGGCGGTGCTGAACGTGCAGCGCGCGCAGGCCCAGCTGGGCGTGACCCGCGCCGACCGGCTGCCCACCGTCGGTGTCGGCCTGACCAGCGCGGCCACGCCCAGCGGTGGCAGCACGGTGCGCAGCTACACCGCCGGCCTGCAGGTCAGCGGCTGGGAGGTCGACCTGTTCGGCCGCCTGGCCAATCTGAGCGAGGCCGCGCAGGCCCAGGTGCTGGCCAGCGAGGCCGGCCGGCGCAGCGCCGAGCTGGCGCTGGTGGCCGGCGTCGCCTCGGGCTGGCTGGCGCTGGCGGCCGACACCGATCTGCTGGCCAGCACCCGCCGGCTGGTCGAGAGCCGCGAGGCCTCGATGAAGCTGGCGCAGCTGCGCTTCGACAAGGGCGCGGCCTCGTCCCTGGAGCTGCAGTCGGCGCGCACGCTGCTGGAGCAGGCCCGTGCGGCCCGCGCGCAGCTGCAGCGTCAGCGCGATCAGGACCTGAATGCGCTGACGCTCCTGGCCGGCGGTCCGGTGCCCGCCGAGCTGCTGCCGACCGCCTCGACCTCGGCGAGGGCGGGCGACACGCTCGCGCCGGTGCCGGTGGGGCTGTCCTCGCAGGTGCTGCTGCAGCGCCCGGACGTGATCGAGGCCGAGCAGCAGCTGGTGGCCGCCAACGCCAACATCGGCGTGGCCCGCGCGGCCTTCTTCCCGCGCCTGACGCTGACCGCCAGCGCCGGTCAGGCCTCGACCTCGCTGTCGGAGCTGTTCAACGCCGGCCAGTTCGCCTGGACGATGAGCTCGCAGCTGCTGGCCACCGTCTTCGACGCCGGCCGCAACCAGGCCAATCTGGAGGGCGCGAAGATCGCTCGCGACATCGCGGTCACCCAGTACGAGAAGGCGGTGCAGTCCGCCTTCCGCGAGACGGCCGACGCGCTGGCCGGCCTGGACACCTGGCGCGAGCAGCTCGCCGCGCAGCAGACCCAGCTCGACGCGATCCGCGAGACCGCCCGCCTGACCGACCTGCGCTACCAGAACGGCGCGGCCAGCGAGCTCGAGCGCCTGGACGCCCAGCGCAATCTGCTGTCGACCGAGCAGGCCCTGGTCCAGGTCCGCCTGGGCGAGCAGCTCAACCGGGTGACGCTGTGGAAGGTGCTGGGCGGGTGAGTCGAGCGGGCGCATGGCCCGGTCTGAATTCGCTCAGAGGTGCAGCACCGCGGCCACGCCCAGGCCCGCACCGATCGCCGCCACGCCGTACAGGCCCACCTCCAGCCAGCGCCGGCGCGTCAGCAGCGCGATGGCCGCCAGCGCGATGGAGACCTGCAGCGCGGTGGTGGCCTGGGCCCAGCGGTGGTGCAGATGCATCTCGGCATCGGAGCGCTGGTCCCAGTCGCGGGCCTCGGCCTCCAGCGCGTCGGCCTTGGCCTTGATCTGCGCCTTCTCCTCCTTGTAGCGATCGATCTCCTGGCGGTAGCGGTCGCGCTGATCTTCGGCAACGATGACGATGGCCAGCTCGGAGAGATTCTGCTTGCTGCTCTTGGCCTGGTAGTAGTTCCATTGGTTGGACGCCTCGGTCTTCCTGATCGCGGCGTTGTTCTTGTACAGGCCGGCGTTGGCCTGGGTGGCGCCCCCCATGTAGCCGAACAGCGCGCCCACGGTGGCCAGCACCGCGGTGGTCACCGCGATGCGACTGGCGAAAGGGTCCTTGTCGGCGTGGTGGGCCGCGTGCTCGAGCTCGTGGTCATGCGGACCGTGGACATGGAAGCCGTGACCGGACATCGGGAAATGCTCCTTGCTCGCCCCAAGTGGGCGACTGAAATGAAAGATCAGGCCGATGGTCGGCCGGGCGCGATTGTGCCGCAGTCGCCCTGGTCGGCGCAGGGGCTTGATGCGGCTCAAGCGCATCGAGGCCGTGCGTGACGTCCGCCCCTTGAAATGCCTTCGGCGCCTCCCCAAGTGCAGCTCAACCGAAGGAGCCCTCCCATGCGCATCGACAAGTTCACCACGCTGCTGCAACAGGCCCTGGCCGACGCCCAGAGCCTGGCCAACACCGCGGACCACGCCTACATCGAACCGCCCCACCTCGTCCAGGCGCTGCTGAACCAGGACGACGGCCCGCGCTCGCTGCTGCAGCGCGCCGGCGTCAGCCTGCGCGCGCTCGAAGAAGCCACCGATGCGGCTCTGGCGCGCCTGCCCAAGGTCGACGGCGCCCAGCTCCAGCCCGGGCGCGATCTGGTGGCGCTGCTGCAGGCCGCCGAGAAGGAAGCCGCCCGGCGCGGCGACCAGTTCCTGGCCAGCGAGATCGTGCTGCTGGCGCTGAGTGACGCCAAGACCGACTACGGCAACGCAGCACGCGCCTGCGGCCTGACCCGCCGGGCGCTGGACGGCGCGGTCGATGCGGTGCGCGGCGGCCAGAACGTCGACTCCGCCGAGGCCGAGGGCCAGCGCGAGGCGCTCAAGAAATACACGCTCGACCTGACCGAGCGCGCCCGCATCGGCAAGCTCGACCCCGTCATCGGCCGCGACGACGAGATCCGCCGCGCCATCCAGGTGCTGCAGCGCCGCTCGAAGAACAACCCCGTGCTGATCGGTGAGCCGGGCGTGGGCAAGACCGCCATCGTCGAGGGCCTGGCGCAGCGCATCGTCAACGGCGAG
>JBJOPV010000083.1:0-14600 GCA_046050625.1 Pseudomonadota bacterium | reverse complement strand
AGACGCGGGTCGCCTTCTCGCCGGCGAAGATCTCCATCCAGTGGATGCGGCGCTCGCCGCCGTAGGAGCGTGCCACCGCGGCATCGATCACCTTGATCATCACCGGCGTGACATCGACGCCGACGCCATCGCCCTCGATGAACGGGATGATCGGGTGGTTCGGGACGTTCAGCGTGAAGTCCTCGTTGACGCTGATCTTCTGTCCCTCGGCAGGCACCTGGATGTGCTGGTACATGGTGGATCCGGTTCCGTTGTGTGTTGGGGTGTGAGAGGCCGATTCTAGGGACACTTTCCACGGTGACAGCAGGCGTCGCGGCGGGCGGCCGATCAGCGGCACCAGGCGATCAGCGCCTCGGCCCAGGGCCCATGGCCGAACAGCGACCAGCCCGACAGCAGCATGACCGCCAGCCCGGACAGGCGCAGCGGCAAGGTCGCATGAAGATCGCCCGGCCCGCTCGCCGCGCCGGAACGCCGCAGCGCCGCCGGCAGCAGCCGCAGCCACAGCGCCGGCCCCAGCAGCAGCGCAGCGCTGCTGGCCAGCGCGAAGACGGCCATGACCGCCGCGCCCTCCAGCGGCGAGGACGCCACCGCCGCCAGCAGCAGCGCCGCGTGCAGCAGCCCGCAGGGCAGCGCCGGCCACAGCAGGCCGACCCCGGCGGCCTTGAGCTCGCCCGGCATCGCGATGCGCCGCGCACCGTCGGGCAGCTCGGGCCGGGCCGCGCCCTGCTGCTCGATCCAGGCCTCCAGCGCGGCGGGCAAGCGCCCGCGCAGCAGCAGCCACAGGCCGATCATCACCATGAACAGCTGCAGCCCCGTCCAGAGCGGTCGCAGCCAGCCCGCCACCTCGGCCAGCCAGCGCAGCCCGCCGACGATCGAGGCCGCCGCCGCACCCGCCAGCGCATAGGCCAGCAGCCGCCCGGTCAGCAGCCCCAGCGCGCCGCGCACCGGCGCCTGCGGCGTGCAGCGCCGCGCCACCGCCGCACATCCGGCCGCACACATCGCCGCGCAGTGCGGCGTGCCGGCCAGGCCCATCAGTGCCGCCGTCAGCAGCAGCGCACCTGTCATTCAGATCACCTTGGAGAAGCGCTCCCGGCTGCGGTCGGCCTGCAGGTGACGATCGAAGACCATCGCGACCGAGCGGACGAAGTACCAGCCCAGCGGCGTGACCTCCAGCCCGTCCTCGCTCAGCGTGACCAGCCCGTCGCGGGCCAGATCCTCGAGCGCCTCGATCTCGGCGGCGAAATACGAGCGCACGTCGATCAGATGGGCCAGCGCGACCGACTCGTCACTGAGCCGGCCGTGGCACATGATCGACATGATCACCGCACGCCGCACCAGGTCGTCGCGCGTCAGTGCCAGGCCGCGCACCACCGGAAGCTGGTTGGAACGCAGCGCATCGTAATACTCGTCGAGCGTCTTGGCGTTCTGGCTGTAGCAAGCCCCCACCCGGGAGATCGCCGACACGCCCAGGCCGATCAGGTCGCAGTCGGGCTGCGTGCTGTAGCCCTGGAAGTTGCGGTGCAGCCGCCCCTGGCGCTTGGCCTGGGCGAGCGGGTCGTCCGGCAGCGCGAAGTGATCCATGCCGATGTACTGGTAGCCGTGGCTGACGAAGCCGGCCAGCGCCTGCGCCAGCATGCCCACGCGCTGGCCGCCGCTGGGCAGCTCGGTCGGCTCGATGCGGCGCTGCGGCTTGAAGCGGGTCGGCAGGTGCGCATAGCCGTACATCGCGATGCGATCCGGCCGCAGGCCCGCCACCTGGCGCACGGTGCGCTCGAAGCTCTCGGGCGTCTGGCGCGGCAGGCCGTAGATCAGGTCGACATTGATCGACTCGAAGCCCAGCTCGCGCGCATCGCGCATCAGCGCCTCGACCTGCTCGAAAGGCTGGACACGGTGCACCGCCTGCTGGACCTGGGCGTCGAAGTCCTGCACGCCGAAGGAGACGCGGTTGAGCCCGAGTGCACGCAGGTGCGCCAGACGCTGGCGGGTGACGGTGCGCGGGTCGATCTCGATCGAGAATTCGCCCTTGGGCAGCAGCTCGAAGCGGGCGCGGACCGCCGTCATCAGCCGTGAGAGCTCCTCGTCGCTCAGGAAGGTCGGCGTGCCGCCACCGAAGTGCAGCTGCGAGACCTGCACCCGCTCGCCCAGCGCATCGGCCGCCAGCGCCATCTCGTGCTCGAGCGCATCCAGGTAGGCCGCGGCCCGGCCGTGATCGCGGGTGACGATCTTGTTGCAGGCACAGTAGTAGCAGACCGACTCGCAGAACGGCACATGGATGTAGAGCGACAGCGGCACGCCTGCCCCGCCAACCCCGCCCATGTCATGGCGCTGGGCCAGCGCCTGCCGCAAATGCTCGGCGGTGAAGGCCTCGACGAAGCGGTCGGCGGTCGGATAGGAGGTGTAGCGCGGACCGGGCGTGTCCATCCGGCGCAGCAGTTCGTCGGTCAGAACGGGCTCGGCCTGCAGGCCGCTGCCACGGGTCGGGTGGAGAGTCGGTTGGTCCATGGACGCACACTGTGCCGACTGAGGCTCGGCGGACCTTGACGCAGCTCAAGCGCGATGCAGGACACATCCCCAAGAATCGGCTGCGATTGATCGGATCGAGAGTCTGCGGCCTCAGAATGGGGCTCGAGCGGAAGCGGATCCGGATCCGGATCCGCATCGACACCCCAACGCCTTTTTCGCCATGCACGACACCACGACGTCTCCCCGCCTTGATGCGCTCAAGGTCGCCTGCTCGGCCTGCAATCTGCGCGAGCTGTGCCTGCCGGTCGGCCTGTCGGACGACGAGCTGTCCTCGATCGACGACATCATCGGCACCCGCCGGACCGTGCGTCGCGGCGAAAGTCTGTTCCATGCGGGCGAGACCTTCACGGCACTCTATGCGGTGCGCACCGGCTTCTTCAAGACCGTCGTGTCGGCCGCCGACGGCCGCGAGCAGGTCACCGGCTTCCAGATGGCGGGCGAGCTGATCGGCCTCGACGGCATCAGCACCGACCACCACTCCTGCGACGCCATCGCGCTGGAGGACTCGCAAGTCTGCATGATCCCCTACAGCCAGCTCGAGACCCTCTCGCGGGAGATGACGCTGCTGCAGCACCAGTTCCACAAGATCATGAGCCGCGAGATCGTGCGCGACCACGGCGTGATGCTGCTGCTGGGCTCGATGCGTGCCGAGGAGCGC
This sequence comes from Pseudomonadota bacterium, assembly GCA_046050625.1. Classification (GTDB taxonomy): domain Bacteria; phylum Pseudomonadota; class Gammaproteobacteria; order Burkholderiales; family Burkholderiaceae_C; genus Sphaerotilus. The sequence continues at coordinate 11,419 of JBJOPV010000083.1, read as the reverse complement.
CTGGCCGCCTTCCTGCTGAACCTGACGCAGCGCCTGCAGGCGCGCGGCTTCTCGGCCTCGGCGCTGGTGCTGCGCATGACCCGCGAGGAGATCGGCAGCTACCTGGGCCTGAAGCTGGAGACGGTCAGCCGCACCTTCTCGAAGTTCCAGGAGGAGGGCCTGCTGGAGGTCAAGCAGCGCGACATCCGCATCCTCGACCAGAACGCGCTGCAGCGGGTGGTCAACGCAGCGAACTGCTGACCCCCGATCCGCCAGGCCATCGGACGGCCGCCCGACGGACTCAGAGGGAAGGCGGCAGCCCGCTCGTCGGACCGTCCTCGCCCATCACCAGCTGCGTCATCGCACTGGCCAGCGCGATCAGCACCCAGAACAGCAGGAAGGCGACCGAGTAGATCGTCGTCGCATCGGCCTCGGCCACTGGGCTGCCCATCCAGCGCAGGTCGACCGGATCGACCATCGAGAAGACCAGCATCTCGACGACACCGGCCATCAGGAAGGATGGCCACAGCACGGCGGGCCAGCGGCGCTCACGCGCCGAGGCCGCCGGCTGGACCTCCGCCCCGCCCTCGAACACCGGCGAACCGTCATGCTCGAGCGGGTCGGTCTTCATTTGACGCCCCCGGTGGCGGCATGGTTGCGGCCCTGCATGGCCGGCGCGTTGGCGGCCTGATCGGCAGAGACATGGTCGGAGGTCTCGATGACCGGATCGGGGTTCTTCAGTGCCAGGGTGAGCGTCACGAAGCTGGCCGCCACGACGACCAGCGGCCCGCCGACCACCAACCACATCATCTTGAAGCGCCACCACGGCCGCGGATCGTCGGCCGGGACGGATGCGGGTGTGGGGTTCACAGGGGTTCGACTCATGCGGAGATCTCCTCAGCGCGGAATGATGAAGGTCGACTTCTCGCGCACGACCAGGGGCGCCGGATCCTGACCATCGACACGCGCGATGTCGAAGTGTATTTCGTGCGAACCCGGTCCGGCTTCGGCTGCCGCCTCCGGTTGAACCCGGACAGACACCGTCACCCAGCGGGCCTCGGCAGCGGCGACCTCGATCTCCGTGGCCGGATCGACCGTGACGCCGCTCAGGCCGCTCACGCCCAGGCGGTAGCGATGCGGCTGCTCGCCGGCATTCATCACCTGCAGACGATAGACATTCTCGATCTGCCCTTCGTCGACGATGCGCGCCAGCGAGGCCCGATCCCGGATCACGTCGACCCGGAAGGGCGTGCGCATCCAGATGCTCGCGCCGACTGCCGCCACGATCAGCACCAGGATCACGGTGTAGACGAGCACCCGCGGACGCAGCACGCGGTGCCACATCTGCGCCCGGCTGAAGTGCTCCTTCAGCCCGTTCTGGGTCGCATAGCGGATCAGGCCACGCGGGTAGTTCATCTTGTCCATGATGCCGTCGCAGGCATCGATGCAGGCCGCGCAGCCGATGCACTCGTACTGCAGGCCGTTGCGGATGTCGATGCCGGTCGGACAGACCTGCACGCACACGCCGCAGTCGACGCAGTCGCCCAGGCCCTTGGACTTCGGGTCGACTTTCTTGCCCCGCGAACCACGCGGATCACCCCGCTCGGTGTCGTAGCTGATGATCAGCGTGTCCTTGTCGAACATCACGCTCTGGAAACGCGCGTACGGACACATGTACTTGCACACCTGCTCGCGCATGAAGCCGGCATTGCCCCAGGTCGCGAAGGCGTAGAACAGCACCCAGAACCATTCCCACGGGCCGAAGCCGAAGGTCATCGCCTCGGCGGCCAGCGTGTGGATGGGGGTGAAGTAGCCGACGAAGGTGAAGCCTGTCCACAGCGCGAACAGCACCCACACCAGGTGCTTGGCGCCCTTGCGGCGGATCTTCTCGGCCGTCCACGCGCCGGCGTCGAGCTTCATGCGCTGGGCGCGGTCGCCCTCCAGACGATGCTCGAACCACAGGAAGATCTCGGTGTAGACCGTCTGCGGGCAGGCGTAGCCGCACCACAGGCGCCCCCCCACCGCGGTGAACAGGAACAGCCCGTAGGCGGAGATGATCAGCAGTCCGGTCAGGTAGATCAGGTCCTGCGGATACAGCACCAGACCGAACAGGTAGAAGCGCCGGCTGACCAGATCGAACAGCACCGCCTGGCGGTCGTTCCACATCAGCCAGGGCAGGCCGTAGAAGACGATCTGCGTGAGCCACACCAGGGCCCAGCGCCACTTCGCGAAATAGCCGCTGACGGCGCGCGGATAGATCTTCTTCGACTTCTGATAAAGCGAGACGGTCCTGGCGGCTGCCGGCTCGGCAGCCGGCGCAGGACCGGCGCAGGCTGAGGCCACGGAGGGCGGGGAAAGGGGCGAAGCGCCCGTCTTGCTGGTATCCATGGCCTCAGTTTTAACCCAGGAAGACCCTGGGGTTATTGCGCTTTCGCATCCCCTGCGGGTGCGAGCGCAGTCTGCTTGTCACCCTTGTGCGACAGGCTCCAGACATAGGCGGCGAGCACCTTGATCTGTTCCGGCGACAGGCGGCTGGCGTGCTGCGGCATGACGTTGGTCTTGCCGTTGTTGATCATCGCGATCACCGCGGCCTCGCCCCAGCCGTGCAGCCAGACCTTGTCGGTCAGGTTCGGCGCGCCCATGGCCTGCATGCCCTTGCCGTCGGCACCGTGGCAGGCGGCGCAGGCGCCGAACTTGCTCTTGCCCAGCTGCGCGCGGATCGAGTCATGCGCGCTGCCCGACAGGCTCAGCACATAGTTGGCGACATTCTTGACGTCCTCGGCCGAGCCGACTGCCGCCGCCATCGGAGGCATCATGCCCTGACGGCCTTCGGCGATGGTCTTGGCGATGTAGTCGACGCCCGTGCCGCCCAGCCAGTCGTTGTCCGTCAGGTTCGGGAAGCTCTTGCCGCCGCGCGCGTCGGAGCCATGGCAGCCGGCGCAGTTGTTGACGAACAGGCGCTCGCCGATGCCCATGGCCTTCGTGTCGGCCGCCAGGGCTTCCGGGCTCATCGTCATGAAGCCGGCGTAGATCGGCGCCATCGCCTCGCGGGCCTTGGTGTGCTCAGCCTCGAGCTGGCCCTTGGAGGACCAGTTCAGGACGCCCTTGCTGCCCCCCAGGCCCGGGTAGAGCGTCAGGTAGATCGCAGCGAACACCACCGTGATGATGAACAGGCCCATCCACCAGCGCGGCAGCGGGTTGTTCATCTCCTTGAGATCCTCGTCCCACACGTGGCCGGTCGAATTGTCGTCCGCCATGACGGTGCGCTTGCTGGCCACGGCCAGCACGAACACGCAGAACACCAGGCCGCCCACCACGATCGCGATGATGTACCACGACCAGAAACTTGAAATGAAGTCACTCACGGGTGCCTCCGTTGCTTGTGCTTGTCTTGAGATCAGCCGGCTCGTCGCCGTCGAGCGCGAGTGCCGCGGCCTCGTCGAAGGCCGAGCGGTTGCGGCTGGAATAGGCCCAGGCGACGATGCCCAGGAACAGGATCAGGAAGAAGACGGTGACGAGACTGCGGAGGTCGTTGACGATGTCCATGACGCTCCTCCTCCGGTCACTGCGCAGCCGCGGTGGTCGCGGCCGGAGTCGCCTTGCCACCTGCGGTGCCCAGCACCTGCAGGAAGGCGATCAGTGCCTGCATTTCCGTCTTGCCCTTGACCACATCGGCCGCCTTGGCGATCTCCTCGTCGGTGTAGGGGACACCGACCTTGCGCAGCGCGGCCATGTTCTTGCCGATGTCGACATTGGCCGGCGCGGCGTCAAGCCAGGAGTAGGCGGGCATGTTCGACTCCGGCACCACATCGCGCGGGTTCATCAGGTGCACGTAGTGCCACTGGTCGCTGTACTTGCCGCCCACGCGGTGCAGGTCAGGACCAGTGCGCTTCGAGCCCCACTGGAACGGATGGTCGTAGACGAACTCGCCCGCCTTGGAGATCTCGCCGTAACGCAGCGTCTCGGCCCGGAAGGGGCGGATCATCTGCGAGTGGCAGTTGTAGCAGCCTTCGCGCAGGTAGACGTCACGGCCGGCGAGCTGCAGCGCGGTGTAGGGCTTGAGGCCCTCCACCGGCTGGGTGGTCGAGGTCTGGAAGAACAGCGGGACGATCTCCGTCAGGCCACCGAAGAGGATGGTGACCAGCGTCAGGACGATCATCAGGAAGTTGCTGGTCTCGATCTTCTCGTGACCAGTCACCGGTGCATTCTTGTTTGCCATGGTGATGTTGCTCCGTGGGTCGGGGTCAGGCGTGGGCCGCGGCCACCGGCGGGATGACCACCGGCTCGGCCTTGCCGGCGCGGATGGTCATGACGGTGTTCCAGGCCATCAGCAGCATGCCGGTCAGGTACATCAGACCGCCACCCAGGCGGATGACATAGAACGGATACGACGCCTTGACGCTCTCGACGAAGCTGTAGACCAGCGTGCCGTCGGGGTTGGTGGCACGCCACATCAGGCCCTGCATGACGCCGGCGATCCACAGCGCGGCGATGTAGAGCACGATGCCGATGGTGGCCAGCCAGAAGTGCAGCTCGATGGCACGCACGCTGAACATCTGCTTGCGGCCGAACATGCGCGGGATCAGGTGGTACAGCGAGCCGATCGACACCATGCCGACCCAGCCCAGCGCACCCGAGTGCACGTGGCCGACGGTCCAGTCGGTGTAGTGGCTCAGCGCGTTGACGGTCTTGATCGACATCATCGGACCTTCGAAGGTCGACATGCCGTAGAACGACAGCGAGACGATCAGGAACTTCAGGATCGGGTCGTCACGCAGCTTGTTCCATGCACCCGACAGGGTCATGATGCCGTTGATCATGCCGCCCCAGCTCGGCGCCAGCAGCACCAGCGAGAAGATCATGCCGACCGACTGCGTCCAGTCCGGCAGCGCGGTGTAGTGCAGATGGTGCGGGCCCGCCCACATGTAGGTGAAGATCAGCGCCCAGAAGTGGACGATCGACAGGCGGTACGAGTAGACCGGGCGGTTGGCCTGCTTGGGGATGTAGTAGTACATCATGCCCAGGAAGCCGGCGGTCAGGAAGAAGCCCACCGCATTGTGGCCGTACCACCATTGCACCATCGCGTCCTGCACGCCGGCATAGGCCGAGTAGGACTTGGTCAGGCTGACCGGGATCGCGGCCGAGTTGACGATGTGCAGCAGCGCCACCGCCAGGATGAAGGCGCCGAAGAACCAGTTGCCCACATAGATGTGGCTGACCTTGCGGATGCCCACCGTGCCGAAGAACACGACGGCATAGCTGACCCAGACGACGGCGATCAGCAGGTCGATCGGCCACTCCAGCTCGGCGTATTCCTTGCCTTGCGTGAAGCCCAGCGGCAGCGAGATCGCCGCAGCCAGGATGACCAGCTGCCAGCCCCAGAACGTGAACTGGGCCAGCATCGGCGCGAACAGCCGGGTCTGACAGGTGCGCTGCACCACGTGGTAGCTGGTCGCGAACAGCGTGCAGCCACCGAAGGCGAAGATGACCGCATTGGTATGCAGCGGTCGCAGCCGGCCGTAGCTCAGCCAGGAAATGCCGTTGGTCAGTTCGGGAAATGCCAGCTGGGCCGCGATCACGACCCCGACGAACATCCCCACGATGCCCCACAGCACGGCGGCCACGGCAAACTGCCGTACCACCGCATCGCTGTAGACGGGGCCAGCCGTCTGTGTGTTGATTGCCATTGGTTGCTCCTTGGAAACTCTCTCGATCCCGGACGGGAATTCTTTGGCACCCCGTCAGCGACGAGGTTGACTCGAATCAAGCTCGTCCGGGTCTGCGCGCAGCATGCGCTCGCCCTCTCGCTCGATGTCGTCGAACTGGCCGGCCTTCAGGGCCCAGGCGAAGATCACGATGATCAGGAAGACCAGCACGATCGACAGCGGAATCAGCAGGAAGAGGATGTCCATCGCTCAGCCTTTTCCCGGCAGACGTGGCCGCCAGGCGGTCAGGCGCAGCGCGTTGACCACCACCAGCAGCGAGCTGGCGGCCATGCCGAGGCCCGCCAGCCAGGGCGGCATCCAGCCCGCCAGCGCCAGCGGCACCGACACCGCGTTGTAGATCAGCGCCCAGCGCAGGTTCTGCCGCACCACCGCCAGCGTGCGGCGCGCCGTCGCGAACACCACCGGCAGATCCTCGATGCGGTCGGACAGCACGATCACGTCGGCGCGGGCCTGGGCCAGCGCCGCCGCGGTGCCCATCGCGATCGACACGTCGGCGCGCGCCAGCACAGGCGCATCATTGATCCCGTCGCCGATCATCGCGACGACGCGGCCTTGCCGCTGCAGGGCCTCGACCGCCTCCAGCTTGTCCTGCGGCGTGCAGCGCGAGCGCGCGTCGGCAATGCCCAGACGCTCGGCCATCGCCGCGACGCTGCCGGGCTGGTCACCCGACAGCAGGTGCAGTGCCAGGCCGTCTGCGGCCAGCCGCGCGGTGCCGCTGGCCGCATCGGCGCGCAGCACCTCATCGAACTCGAAGCGCAGCGCCGGCTGCCAGGGCGAGGCGGCACCAGCCTCGCGATCGCGCAGCGCCAGCCAGACCTGGGGGCGGCACACGCCAGCGGCTGCCTCGGCGGCACCGCACCAGGCGCCGGAGCCCAGACGCACCTCCAGGCTGCAGGCAGCGATGCGCACGCTCGCCTGCACGCCCTGCCCGGCCTGCTCGAGCAGATCGGCCGGCTCGGCCGACCAGTCAGCCAGCGGCAGCGCCTGCACCAGCGCACGCGACAGCGGGTGCGAGGAACGCTCGGCCAGCTGGCGGGCCACATCACGCAGCAGCCCGGTCGGCAGCCCGGCGCAGACCGGCGCGACCGGCTGCATCTCGATCGTGGCGGCCAGCGCCAGCCGGTCCTCGGTGACGGTACCGGTCTTGTCGAAGACCACGTCGCCCACCCGGGTCAGGACTTCCAGCGCGTCCAGGCGCTGCACGACGATGCCGCGGCGCGCCAGCTCGCCGGCGGTGGCTAGGAGCGCCACCGGCGCGCCCAGCGACAGCGCGCACGGGCAGGTCACCACCAGCACCGCGACCGCCACCCACAGCGCCCGCGACGGATCGATGACCATCCATGCACCCCAGGCCAGCGCCGCCAGCACCAGCACCGCGATCAGGAAGGGGCCGGCCAGCCGGTCGGTGGCCAGGATGAAGGCAGGGCGCTCGGTCAGCGCACGCTCGACCAGCGAGACGATGCGCTGGTAGCGGGTCTGCGCGCCGAGCTGCAGCACGGCCATCACCACCGGTGCGCCCAGGTTCAGGCAGCCAGCCGAGACCTCGTCGCCGACGACGCGATCGACCGGACGCGACTCGCCGGTCAGCATCGCCTCGTCGACCTGGGTGCGGCCCTCGAGCAGGCGACCGTCGGCGGCGAAGGCCTGGCCGGCATGCACCCGCACCCGGTCGCCGACAGCCAGCGCCGACGAGGGCACCAGCTCGCCGCGACCGGCCGCATCCAGACGCTCGACCGCATCGGGCAGCCGGCGCATCACCGCGTCGAGCGACTGCGCCGCGCGCTGACGCGCCCGCGCCTCGAGCGTGCGTGCAGCGAACAGGAAGCTGACGAACATCGTCAGCGAGTCGAAATAGACCTCGGAGCCCAAGGACCCGTTCGGATCGAAGGTCGCCGCCGAACTGGCGATGAACATGACCGCGATGCCCAGCGCGATCGGCAGGTCCATCGAGACACGGCGCTCACGCAGGCCGTTCCAGGCGCCGCGGAAGAAGGGGCCGGCGGCGAAGATGATCACCGGAATGCTCAGCACCCAGCTGGCCCAGTTCAGCAGGCCGAGCATGTCGGGCGTGATGTCGCCGGGCGCCGCCACATAGGTGGGCGTGGCGTACATCATCACCTGCATCATGCAGAAAGACGCGACGAAGAGCCGCCACAGCGACTGACGTGACGCCTTCGTGGCCAGCGCGACGGCCTGCGCACCGGTGTCGGGAAAAGCCCCATAGCCGATCGAGCGCACCGCCTCGATCATCACGGAGATCTTGGTCCGGCGCGGATCCCAGACCACCACGGCACGCTGGGCGGCGCCGCTGACGTCGGCCCGGCTCACGCCGTCGACCTGCAGCAGCACCTCCTCGATCTGACCGGCGCAGGCCGCGCAGTACATGCCACCGATCAGCAGGCGCGACTGGCCGAGCTCGCCGCCCTGACCATCGTCGATCCACTGGGTGAAGGCCTGCTGCTGGGCGCGGTCATCGACCGCGGCAGCTTGGGTGGTGGTCAGCGCCGGATCGCCGCTGAACTGCCCCGGCACCACCGGCGTGACGATTCCGGACGCGGCCGAAGACGGCGTCAATGGAGCATCGACACGGGCGGAGGGGGGTGTTGTGGCGGGCATCGGGGGCATGGGACGACCGGGCGGCCGCCACGCATGCGCTATTCTTCGAGGGCAGCCCCCCTCAAAACATGATCCACATCAAGTTCGATCCGGTTCAACCCGGATGTGCCGTGTTGACGCGCCTCACCCACCTGCACCGCTGTGGGGATTCCACCACGAAAGATCGACACCCTGCTCACCCTCGGTGCCGGCGACAGGTGTTCGCGCCCTTGATGTCGACGCTGGGTCTGGCGCTGAGTCTGTTGCTGACAACCACCGCCTCGGCCCAGGACACGGCGCAGAAGCTGCACGCCATCACCCTGACGGCGGGGATGCATCAGATCCGGGCCGAGGTGGCCCGCACCGACCTGCAGCGCCAGATCGGGCTGATGCACCGCAGCACGATGCCCGCCGGCGAGGGCATGCTGTTCATCTTCGAGCAGCCCGGTGTGCAATGCTTCTGGATGCGCAACACGCTGATCCCGCTGTCGGCGGCCTTCCTCGATGACGAAGGCCGCATCGTCAACATCGAGGACATGAAGCCGCAGACCGAGGACTCGCACTGCTCGAGAAAGCCGGTGCGCTTCGTGCTCGAGATGAACCAGGGCTGGTTCGCGAAGAAGGGCCTGTCGGCCGGCAGCCGCCTCGGCGGCGAACCGTTCCGCCCAGTCAACAGTCCTTCAAAATAACCAGCCTGAATAAGCTATCAACTTTTTTGTTGTTTGGCGCCATAAGGGGAGCCGCTAGCATGCGCCCCCTGTATGAAGATCCGCGACCTCGACCTCACCGACAGCCCTGTCAACGCAGAGCACCAGCAACTCGGCCTGCCTCCGCTCGAGCATGCGGTGACGCATTCGGGCGATCATCCCGTCCTGCGCTTCGCGATGTGGTCGGTGGTCTTCCTGCTGATGGGCGTGACGGTCTTTCTGGGCACGCGGCTGTTCAACCAGCCCGATGGCCACACCGGCTTCCAGATCATCGCCGAGACGCTCGAGAGCCGTGCCTTCTGGAGCGCGGTGGCGGTCGGCCTGCTGGCGCAGACGGTCGATGGCGCGCTGGGCATGGCCTATGGCATCACCTCGACCAGCTTCCTGCTGGCCACCGGCTCCAGCCCGGCGGTCGCCAGCGCGGCGGTGCACATCGCCGAGGTCTTCACCACGGGCGTGTCGGGCATCTCCCACATCAAGCTGGGCAACGTCAACAAGAACCTGTTCCTGCGCCTGCTGGTGCCGGGCATGATTGGCGCGAGCGCAGGCGCCTGGGTGGTCTCCAGCGTCGACGCCGCCGTCATCAAGCCAGTCATCTCGATCTACCTGCTGCTGATGGGCCTGTATGTCATCAGCAAGATCTTCCGTACCATCCGGCGCCACCACGAGGAGCCGCGCCATGTCGCCAAGCTCGGCCTGTTCGGCGGCTTCGTGGATGCGGTGGGCGGCGGCGGCTGGGGCCCGGTGGTGACCACCACGCTGGTGGGCACGGGCTCCGACCCGCGCACCACCATCGGCTCGGTCAATCTGGCCGAGTTCTTCCTGACCTTCATCAGTGCTGGCGTCTTCGCGATGCTGGTCGGCGAGAGCCCGTGGCCGACGGTCGCCGGGCTGGTGATCGGTGGCCTGTTCGCCGCACCGCTGGCCGCGCTGCTGACCCGCCACCTGAACACGAAGGCACTGCTGGCCCTGGTCGGCACCGTCATTTCCCTCATCAGCGTCTACAACCTCTACCGGGCGTTCCACTGAGTTCACCTCGGTCCGGAATCGCTGAGCCTCCAGAGCCACCATGTACAAGTACACCGACTTCGACCGCCAGTTCGTCCGCGCCCGGGCGGCCCAGTTCCGCGATCAGCTCGACCGTCATTTCGCCGGTCAGCTCGACGGCGACGACTTCAAGGCGCTGCGCCTGCAGAACGGCTGGTACATCCAGCGCCATGCGCCGATGCTGCGCGTGGCGGTGCCCTACGGCGCCATCGGCAGCGACCAGATCCGTGCGCTGGCGGAGATCTCGCGTGTCCATGACCGCGGCTATGTGCACTTCACCACCCGCCAGAACGTCCAGTACAACTGGATCCCCCTGACGCAGGCCGCCGACGTGATGGACAAGCTGGCGGCGGTGGACATGCACGGCATCCAGACCAGCGGCAACTGCATCCGCAACATCACCACCGACGGCCTGGCCGGCGTGGCCGCCGACGAGCTGGTCGATCCGCGTCCCTACGCCGAGGTGCTGCGCCAGTGGAGCACGCTGCACCCCGAGTTCGCCTTCCTGCCGCGCAAGTTCAAGATCGCCATCTCCGGCGCAGCGGAAGACCGCGCCGCGATCGGCTGGCATGACGTGGGCCTGCAGCTGGTGAAGAACGAGGCCGGCGAGATCGGCTTCAAGGTGCTGGTCGGCGGCGGCATGGGGCGCACGCCCATCATCGGCGCGGTGATCCGCGAGTTCCTGCCCTGGAACCAGATCCTGGTCTATCTGGAGGCCGTGGTGCGGGTCTACAACCGCTACGGCCGCCGCGACAACGCCTACAAGGCGCGCATCAAGATCCTGGTCAAGGCCGAGGGCCAGAAGTACTTCGACCAGGTCGAGGCCGAGTTCCGCCAGATCCTCGAGAACGACCCGGACGGCGCGCTGCACCTGATCCCGCAGGCCGAGCTCGACCGTGTCGCGGCCTGCTTCACCCGCCCGGCCGGCGTCGAGCCGCTGGCCGAGCCGGCCGCCGCGCCGGACGCGCCGCTGGCCTACACCCGCTGGCTCGCGCGCAACGTGCACGCGCACCAGGTGCCGGGCTGGCGCGCGGTGACGCTGTCGGTCAAGCGCGCCGGCCAGGCGCCGGGCGACGCCACCGACGCCCAGCTCGACGCCGCCGCCGACCTGGCCGACCGCTTTTCGTTGGGCGAGCTGCGCGTCACGCACGACCAGAACCTGCTGCTGCCCTGGGTCAAGGCCAGCGACCTGCCCGCCGTGCACGCCGCGGCCAAGGCCGCCGGCTACGCCACGCCCAACATCGGCCTGGTCACCGACATGATCGCCTGCCCGGGCGGCGACTTCTGCGATCTGGCCAACGCGCGCTCGATTCCGGTGGCCGCCGAGCTGACCGAGCGCTTCGCCGACCTCGACGAGGTGTTCGA
>JBJOPV010000082.1:0-14630 GCA_046050625.1 Pseudomonadota bacterium | reverse complement strand
GCATCCACCGCCTTCACCTTGCAAACTCTCGGAACCTCCCATGCCCATCCAAGTCTGGATCCTCGCCCTCGCCGCGATCGCAGGCATCATCGGTCTGGCAGTGCTGGTCCTGCGGCGCTCCGGGGCGGCCGCCAGCGGCAACGCCGAACTGCCCACCGAATGGCCGCTGACGCAGCGCCCCATCTTCTCGCCTGAGGAACGCGCGCTCTACCGCCAGCTGCGCACCGCGCTGCCGCACCACATGGTGCTGGCCAAGCTGCCGCTGGTGCGCTTCTGCCAGCCCGAGGACCGCGAGGAGCTGCGCTACTGGTTCAATCTGCTCGGCCCGATCCATGTGAGCTTCGTCGTCTGCGCCGACAACGGCAAGGTGCTGGCCGCGGTCGACATCGAGCGGCCGAACCGGCCTGCCTCCAAGCGCACCGCGGCGATCAAGCTGGCGGTGCTCGACGCCTGTCGGGTGCGCTATGTGCGCTGCCGTGCCGACCAGTTGCCGACCGCCGCCGAGCTGCAGCTGCTGGTGCCCGCCAGCGGCGACAGCCAGCGCCCAGCGGTGCCGGGCAGCCCGGACGACACGACCGCACAGCGCCACTCGACGCTGGCCAACGCCGTGCGCAGCGGCGCACCCGCCAATGGCGCGAGCAGCCAGTGGTATGAGTCGGGCTTCTCGCACGACTCCTTCTTCGCGCCGGAGACGCAGCGCGATCCCTTCGACGACTCGCCCCGCACCGCCCCGGCAGGCGCCCCCAACGGCGCCGGCCACCGCAGCTGGGCCGGCCAGTCGACCAGCAAGTTCAACCCCGGCGACTTCGGCCCGCCGGGCGACGCGGCCGGCGACATCGTCGGCAAGCGCTGAACGGCAACGAACGGACCCTGCGGTCGGCCCGGACGCGGCCGCTTCGCTAGGATGCGGCGATGACCGCATCCCCGCCCTCCCCCGATCTGCCCTATGCGGGCCTGACCCCGCACGCGGTGCTCGACGCGCTCGACGCTGCCGGCCTGCGCGGCGACGGCCGCATCCTGCAGCTCAACTCCTACGAGAACCGCGTCTTCCAGGTCCATCTGGAGGAAAGCCTGGACCCGCAGGCCGCGCCGCCCGCGGTGGTGGTGGCGAAGTTCTACCGCTCGGGGCGCTGGAGCGACGCGCAGATCCTCGAGGAACACGCCTTCGCGCGCGAGCTGGCCGAGGCCGAGGTGCCGGCCGTCGCGCCGCTGGCGCTGCACGCGCCCCCCGAGGCGCCCGCCGCCCTGACGCTGCAGGGCCGGCCGCCGACGCTGGCCACGCTCGAGCACTGGCGCTTCGCGGTGTCTCCGCGCTGCGGCGGACGCTCGCCCGAGCTGGAGGATGCGTCGGTGCTCGAATGGATCGGCCGCTTCCTCGGCCGGCTGCACACGGTGGGCGCGCGCCGCCCCTTCGCGCAGCGCCTGACGCTCGACGGCAGCGCCGCGGCGCGTGCCTCGGTGCAGTGGCTGATCGACGGCGACCGGCTGCCGCCGGATGCGCTGCACGGCTGGCATGACACCTGTCTGCGCGCGCTCGATGCGGTCGATACCCGGCTGAGGCGCCACGGCGCGCTCGAGCTGCTGCGCCTGCACGGCGACTGCCATGTGGGCAACCTGCTGTGGACTGGCGCCGGGCCACATTTCGTCGATCTGGACGATGCGGTCAACGGACCGGCGGTGCAGGACCTGTGGATGCTGCTGAGCGGTGACCGCCAGGAGATGCAGGCCCAGCTCGGCGCGCTGCTCGACGGCTACGAGACGATCCGCGAATTCGATCGGCGCGAACTCGCGCTGATCGAGCCGCTGCGCACGCTGCGCATCATCCAGCACAGCGCCTGGATCGCGCGGCGCTGGGACGATCCGGCCTTCCCGGTCGCCTTTCCGAGCTTTGCGAGCCCGTCCTACTGGTCGCAGCAGACGACACTGCTGCGCGAGCAGATCGCGGCGATGGAGGACGAGCCGCTGGTGGCCTGACCCCGCGATGCGCCACTCAGTGGTGCGCGTGCCCCGCCTCGGGCGCAGGCTCGACCGTCAGCAGCGCCGCCGGTGACGCCAGCCCCTTGGTCGAGCTGCCGCCATCGGCCGGCACCTCGCTCCAGTCGAGCCGCCCCGTCGGGCAGTCCTGCCGCACCTTGAACCACATCGGCCCCGGCGCCGCGCCGACCTGCCCGCGCAGGATGAACTCGTCGTAGTGCGCATCGGCGAGCCAGGCGTCCTCGCTGCGGGCGGTCCAGACCACTTCGGTGGCGTCCTCGGTGACGGTGCGGCCGTGGCTGGTGTAGGGCTGCGCCAGCGGTTCGCGCTTGACGGTCAGCGCCCAGCCCGGCTTGGGCATCGGCTTGGCGCCACGGAAACCGGCCGGGATGCGCACGGTCACGGTGTGGGTCGGCTGGCCGCCCGTGCAGCCGTGGCCCACCATCAAGGTGGCCTTGTAGTAGCTGCCGGTGGTCACGCTCGGCTGCTGCAGCGTGACGTGGGCGGAGGCGGTGGAAGGGGTCAGGGCCGTCAGGACACCCATCAGGCCGCCCGTCAGGGCAAGGGTCAACGTTTTCATGTCGGAAGATTCCCGTTCAGGTGTTCAGGTGTTCAGGTGTTCAGGTGTTCGGGTCAGGTGTCAAAGGTCGAACTTCAGTTCGGCGCTGTAGGTGCGCTGCGGGTACGGGTGGAAGTTCCAGTACTGATAGTTGTTCAGGTTGTCGATGCCCAGCGCCGCCGACCACTGGCGGTCGAACTGGTAGCGCGCGCGCAGGTCGGTGGTGAAGAACTTCGAGAAGCCCTGGTAGGTGAAGCCGTTCGGGTCGCTGTTGTTGAGCGTGCCGTACTGGTTGCTGGCGGCGCGGGCGCCGTAGCTCAGGCTCAGTTGCGGAGTGGGCCGCCAGGTCACCAGCAGGCTGCCGCGCCACATCGGCACCCGTGGCTGCTGCTTGCCGACCGTGTCACCGGGGGTGCTCACATAGCCGGCGTTGGCCAGGATCTTCGACTGCGTGTACGTCACGCTGCCACTCAGGTCGAAGCCGCGCCAGCCCACGTCCTGCCCGCGGTAGGCCAGCTCCAGCCCGAGCGTGCGCATGCGGTCGATGTTCTGGGTGCTGGTGACGGTCTTGCCGTCGATGACCGCGCTCTGCGAATAGAGCGCGTCCCGGGTCAGCTCGTGGAACAGCGTCGTGCGCCACTGGTGCGGGCCGTGGTCCCACTCCGAGCTGAACTCGGTGGTCCAGGATTTTTCGGGCAGCAGGTTCGGGTTCGTGACCGGATCGCCCGCGACGTAGGCCCCGGCGCTGCTCAGCCCGCCCTGGAACAGCTCGCCCGCCGTCGGCATGCGCACCGCCCGGCCGCTGGCGAGCTTGAGCGTCCAGTCCTCGGCCGCCTGGTAGCCCACGGCCGCCTTGGGCGACAGGTAGGTTTCCTGCCGCGCCTGGTAGGCGACGCGCTGGCCGCCCGAAGCGACCTTGTAGCCATCCCCTGCGCGCCACTGCTCGGCCCGCAGGCCCAGCACCGTCTTCCACTGCTCGGTCAGCGTCCAGGCGTCCTGCGCATAGGCGCTGCGGAGCTGGGTGCGCCCACCAAAATCGGTGAAGAGACGGGTCGGATCGCCGCTGAGCCAGTCGCCGGTGTTGCTGACGCGCTGGTGCCAGCGGTAGCGGTTCTGCTGCACGCCGAAGTCGACGGTGTGCGCCCCGTCCACGCCCTCGGGGCGCCAGACGCCCTTCAGCGCCAGCGTGTCCCAGCCCGTGCCGCCCAGGTCGGTGAGGCGCCCGGCCCCGCCGAGGTCCGCCGCCGGCTTGGCGACGGTGGGCGTGCGCTGGCGGTCGGTGCGGTAGTCGTAGCGTGACGCGGCCACTTCCCAGTCGAAGACACCACGGGTGCGGCTCTTGACCGACAGGCCGTGCATGACGTGTTCGAGCTGCTCGCGGGACTGGTTGAAGTCGGTCGCGGCGACGGTGTAGTTCTTGCCGCCGATGTTGGCCGTGCCCGCGTAGAAGGGCTGGCCGCTGGCGTCGCGCAGGTAGCTGGCCGACTGGCCGGCGGACTGGTTGTGCCACACGCCCAGGGTGTAGGCGGCTCGCACGGTCGGGTCAAGGTCGTAGGCAAGCTTGAGCTTGGCGTGGTCCTGCACCGTGTGGTACTGGGTCGCGCTGCCGATGAGATACCACGGGTTGCGGCTCTTGTCCTGATCGAGCACCGCGCCGGTCACCACCGTGCCAGGCACGGCGCTGGTGGCCGTCGAGCCGGCGCTGACCAGCTTGGTCGGGAAGGTCAGCGGCTGGCCGGTGCTGTCGGTGCGGTGGAGGTTGAACCACCAGGAAAAGGCACCCTCGCGGCTGCCGAGCGAGGCGCTGGCCTGGTGGCCCGAGAAGGTCGCGTCGGTGCCGTACAGCGAGAACGGCTGCGTGAAATAGCCGACCTTGGCGTGGGCCTCGAAGGACTTGGGCATCCGGGTCACGTAATCGACCACCGCACCGACCGAGTTGCCGGGGTAAGCCGCCGAGAACGGCCCGTACAGCACATCGACGCGCTCGATCTCCTCCGGCGTCACCAGGCCCCAGCGCGGCGTGAAACTCGCGCCGTTGCCGAGGTAGTTCGACAGCAGGATGCCATCGGCGAACACCATCGAGCGGGCGCTGTTGCCGGTGCCCGAGGCGCGGCTGGACAGCACGGCGTGGTTGTAGTCGCCGATGTAGCGTTTGCGCACCAGCAGGCTGGGGAAATACTTGATCGCGTCTTCGGCGTCGGTGGCGTTGATCTTCTCGACGACCTCGGCGCCCTTGATGCCTTCGATGGTGGTGGGGATCTGGGTGGGCAGCGAGGTCGGCTGGCTGCCGGTGACCACGACGACGCCGAGGGACTTGGTCGGCGTGTCGGCCGTGAGCGGCTCAGCAGAGACCGCAGAAAAACAGACGCACGGAAGCGTCAGGCCAATGGCCTGGAGCCGGGGAAATTTGCGCATGGGCAAGCAACCATTCAGGTCGAAGACACGGAGACGCCCCGCGGTGCCTGGAAACGGCAGCAGGGTGGAGAAGACTCGGTGTCAGACCTGAGGTGGTGCGTGGCTGAGCGGCAGCCGAAACGCCTGGCGGCGCAGGATCGCGGTCGCAAATGCCGTGAAGCGCACGGCCGACGCCACCAGAGGCGCAGGGTCGACCCCGGTCACCTCCGGCAGCGGCAGGGCGCCCCCGGCCAGAGGAGCATCGTCGCAGAAGTCGCAGGCGCTCAGGTGGCGGAGCGTGGCATCGAGCGACACCGCCGAGGAGAGTGTGCGCAGCTCATCGGCGGTGATCTGGCCGCCCCCTCCGCTCACGCACCAGTCGCCCGCCACCGCCAGCACCATCTCCCGATGGGCCTGACGCACCGACAAGGTGTCCGCCGAACGCAGCAGGTGCGACATGACCGGCACGAACACGTTCAGCAGGACCAGCACGATGCCAGTCCAGCCGATGCGTCGCAGGCCGGAGGTGAGGGACATGGCGGGATTGTCCCCCAAACCGGGCAGCCTGAAGGGGTCGGCTCGGGTTCGCCTCGACTCAGCCCAGGATCAGCGCCTGGATGCGCTTGACGTGCGCGGCCGGGTCTTCGAGCTGGCCGCCCTCGGCCAGCAGCGCGTTGTCGAACAGCACCTGCGACAGGTCGTCGAACTGCGCCGCACCTTCGGGCAGCGCGGCGAGCTTCTTCACCAGCGCGTGCTCGGCGTTGACTTCGAGCACCGGCTTGGACGACGGCGCGGCCTGACCGGCTTGCTTGAGCAGACGCGCGAGGTGGCCGCTCATGTCGCCTTCCTCGGTCACCAGGCAGGCCGGCGAGTCCACCAGCCGGGTCGTCACGCGCACGTCCTTGGCGCGCTCGCCCAGCGCGGTCTTCAGGCGGTCCAGCGTCGGCTTGAAGCCCTCGGCGGCGACCTCGGCCTGCTTCTTCTCTTCCTCGTCCTGGAGCTTGCCCAGGTCGACCGCGCCCTTGGCCACGCTCTGCAGGTTCTTGCCCTCGAACTCGTAGAGGTGGCTCAGCATCCACTCGTCCACCCGGTCGGTGAACAGCAGCACCTCGATGCCCTTCTTCTTGAAAATTTCGAGCTGCGGGCTGTTCTTCGCGGCGGCCAGCGTGTCGGCGGTGATGTAGTAGATCGCCTCCTGGCCGTCCTTCATGCGCGCCACGTAGTCGGCGAAGGACACGCCCTCGTCGGCCTGCGTCGAGGCGAAGCGCAGCAGCTTGGCCAGGCGCTCCTGGTTGGCGTGGTCCTCGCCGACGCCTTCCTTCAGCACCGCGCCGAACTCCTTGTAGAACGCGGCGTACTTGGCCTTGTCGGCGGCGGCGGTCTGCTCGTCGCCGCTGTCGGCCAGCGATTCGAGCATCGACAGCACGCGCTTGGTCGAGCCTTCGCGGATCGCGCGCACGTCGCGGCTTTCCTGCAGCAGTTCACGCGACACGTTCAGCGGCAGGTCGGCCGAGTCGATCACGCCCTTGACGAAGCGCAGGTAGGTCGGCAACAGCGCCTCGGCGTCGTCCATGATGAAGACGCGCTTGACGTAGAGCTTGACGCCGCCGCGCTTGTCGCGGTTCCACAGGTCCATCGGCGCCTTGGCCGGGATGTAGAGGAGCTGCGTGTACTCGGTGCGGCCCTCGACGCGGTTGTGCGTGTAGGCCAGCGGTGCGGTCTGGTCGTAGGTCAGCTGCTCGTAGAAAGCCTTGTACTCGGCGTCGGTGATGTCCGACTTCGAGCGCGTCCAGATGGCCGCGGCCTTGTTGACCGGCTCCCACTCGTCGGAGACGACGTTCTCGCCCTTCTCGGCGTCCCAGGCCTCCTTGCGCATCAGCACCGGCAGCGAGAGGTGATCGCTGTACTTGCTGATGATCGACTTGAGCTTCCAGGCGGCGAGGAACTCGTCCTCGCCCTCGCGCAGATGCAGGATGATGTCGGTGCCACGGCGTTCGCGGGTGAGGGTCTCGACCTCGAAATCCCCGGTGCCTTCGCTGGACCAGCGCACGCCTTCGGTCACCGGCAGGCCGGCGCGGCGGCTCTCGACCGTGATGCGGTCGGCGACGATGTAGCCCGAGTAGAAGCCCACGCCGAACTGGCCGATCAGATTCGCGTCCCGGGCCTTGTCGCCGTCGAGCTTCGACATGAACTCCTTCGTGCCACTCTTGGCGATGGTGCCGAGGTGGTCGATGGCTTCCTGGGCGGACAGGCCGATGCCGTTGTCGCTGATGATGATGCGGCGGGCCTCCTTGTCGAAGCCCACGCGGATCTCGAGATTGGGCTGGTCCTCGAGCAGCGCGGCATCGTTCAGCGCCTCGAAACGCAGCTTGTCGCAGGCGTCCGACGCGTTCGACACCAGCTCGCGCAGGAAGATCTCCTTGTTGGAGTACAGCGAGTGGGTGACGAGGTGCAGCAGCTGCTTCACCTCGGCCTGGAAGGACAGGGTCTGTTTTTCCATGGTCGTGAGTCGTCTCGGAAGAAGTCGAGGGATCCGGTTCGAGGGTCCGGTTCGAAGGATTCGCCGGCCGCGGGCGGCCACGGCTTCCGAGCATGAGGCCGGACGGACGCTTTTCAAGAGCGGCACTCGGCCTGCCGCGCAGCCCACCGAAGCGGGTGAACGGATCTGAACGTGAATTTCTGGCGAATGTGAAAGCAATTGATACCGAAACGGCGAATTTGCGCGCACAGGTCACGTTGGAGCAGGGCGGCTGAGTTACAAGCTGACCCGACGTCAGCCCGCTGGATCACCCGAATCCGGTGCTTGCAATCCGTGATTTACAGCACGGAGCCGATCACGGATCATCCGTTTTTCGTCTTCGGATCCTTCTTCACCCGTCCCGTCGTCTTTCCGTGGCAGCAGAAATTCTTCCTGATGGACCCGCCAGCACCCTGTCGGGCGTGGCACGCGTGCTGGTTCTCGCCGGCAAGCTGCCGTCGCGGATCGCGGAAGACCTGTCCCGGGTGGCGCGGGACCAGCGCCGCAGCTTCGTGTCGGCGGTGGTCGGGGCCAACGCGCTGAGCGCCAACGATCTGGCCATCTCGCTGTCGCAGGTGCTGGGCCTGCCGCTGCTCGACCTCGACGCGATCGACATCAACCGGCTGCCCCAGAACCTGGTCGACGCCCGCACGCTGTCGCAATACCAGGTGCTGGTGCTGGGCCGGCGCGGCAACCGGCTGTTCATCGGCGGCGCCGACCCGACCGACCAGGAGGCGGTCGACCGCATCAAGTTCGCCACCCAGCTCACGCCCGAGTGGGTGGTGCTCGAGTACGACAAGCTCGCGCGCATCGTCGACGCCAAGTCGACCTCGGCCGGCGACGCGCTCGACTCGATCGTGTCCTCCGGCGACTTCGACTTCGAGGTCGAGGAACAGGACGCCAGCACCAAGGCCGACGACGAGGTCGCCTCCGCCGAGGTCGAGGACGCGCCGGTGGTGCGCTTCCTGCAAAAGATGCTGGTCGACGCGATCAACATGCGCGCCTCCGACCTGCACTTCGAGCCCTACGAGAACACCTACCGGGTGCGCTTCCGCATCGACGGCGAGCTGCGCGAGATCACCCAGCCGCCGATCGCGATCAAGGACAAGCTGTCCTCGCGCATCAAGGTCATCTCCAAGCTCGACATCTCGGAGAAGCGCGTGCCGCAGGACGGCCGCATGAAGCTGAAGTTCGGCAACAAGGCGATCGACTTCCGGGTCTCGACGCTGCCGACGCTGTTCGGCGAGAAGATCGTGATCCGGATCCTCGACCCGTCCTCGGCGCGGCTGGGCGTGGATGCGCTCGGCTACGAGCGCGACGAGAAGGAGCGGCTGCTGTTGGCCGTGCGCCGCCCCTACGGCATGATCCTGGTGACCGGCCCGACCGGCTCGGGCAAGACGGTGTCGCTCTACACCTGCCTGAACATTCTCAACCAGCCCGGCGTCAACATCTCCACCGTCGAGGATCCGGCGGAAATCAACCTGCCCGGCGTCAACCAGGTCAATGTCAACGACAAGGCGGGCATGAACTTCGCCATCGCGCTGAAGGCCTTCCTGCGCCAGGATCCGGACGTGATCATGGTCGGCGAAATCCGCGACCTGGAGACCGCCGACATCGCGATCAAGGCCGCTCAGACCGGCCACCTGGTGCTGTCGACCCTGCACACCAACGACGCGCCGACGACGCTGACGCGACTGCTGAACATGGGCGTGCCGGCCTTCAACATCGCCGCCAGCGTGATCCTGATCACGGCCCAGCGCCTGGCGCGCCGCCTGTGCGAGAACTGCAAGGCGCCAGCCGACTATCCGCGCGAGGCGCTGCTGCGCGCCGGCTTCGCCGCCGACGATCTCGACGGCAGCTGGCGGCCCTACCGCGCCATCGGCTGCTCGGCCTGCAACAACGGCTACCGCGGCCGCGTCGGCCTGTACCAGGTCATGCCGATCACCGAAGCCGTCCAGCGCATCATCCTGGCCCAGGGCAACGCGATCGACATCGCCGAGCAGGCGCGTCGCGACGGCGTGCGCGACCTGCGCCAGGCCGGCCTGCTCAAGGTGCGCAACGGCGTGACGACACTGGAAGAAGTGATTTCCGTCACCAACCAGTGAACCCATCCGCGCGATCGGGCAGGCTTGCCCCGTCTTCCCCGTCAGCGCCCGTCTGACCCCTGCCAGGAGGCACACCGACATGGCCACAGCGGCTGCGAACGCTTCGAAGAAGGTCAAGGAATTCGTCTTCGAATGGGAGGGCCGCGACCGCAACGGCAAGGCGGTGCGCGGCGAGATGCGTGCCGGCGGCGAGGCGATGGTCAACGCCAGCCTGCGCCGCCAGGGCATCCTCGTCAGCAAGGTCAGGAAGCGCCGCATGTCCGGCGGCAAGGCGATCAAGGGCAAGGACATCGCCATCTTCACCCGTCAGCTCGCGACGATGCTGAAGTCGGGCGTGCCGCTGCTGCAGGCCTTCGACATCGTCGCGCGCGGCAGCCCGAACCCGCGCCTGACGCGCATGCTCACCGACATCCGCAGCGACGTGGAGACCGGCACCAGCCTGTCGGCGGCCTTCCGCCGCCACCCGCTGCAGTTCGACACGCTCTACTGCAACCTGGTCGAGGCCGGCGAGGCCGCCGGCATCCTGGAGCAGCTCCTCGACCGCCTGGCGACCTACCAGGAAAAGACGATGGCGCTGAAGCAGAAGATCAAGTCGGCGCTGGTCTATCCGGTGGCGGTGCTGGTGGTGGCCTTCATCGTGGTCGCGGTGATCATGATCTTCGTGATCCCGTCGTTCAAGCAGATCTTCTCGTCCTTCGGCGCCGACCTGCCGACGCCGACGCTGATCGTCATCGCGATGTCGGAGTTCTTCGTCGAGTACTGGTGGCTGATCTTCGGCAGCATCGGCGCGGGCATCTACTTCTTCATCGAGAGCTGGCGCCGCTCGCCGAAGATGCAGATGACGATCGACCGGGCGGCGCTGAAGCTGCCCATCTTCGGTGACCTGATCCACAAGGCCACCGTCGCGCGCTGGACGCGCACCCTCTCGACGATGTTCGCCGCCGGCGTGCCGCTGGTGGAGGCGCTCGACTCGGTCGGCGGCGCCTCGGGCAATGCGGTGTTCACCCAGGCCACCGAGCAGATCCAGCGCGATGTCGCCACCGGCGCGGCGCTGACCTCGTCGATGCAGGCCGCCGGCATCTTCCCCAACATGGTGCTGCAGATGGCCTCGATCGGCGAGGAATCGGGCTCGCTCGACCAGATGCTCGGCAAGGTCGCCGACTTCTACGAGCAGGAGGTCGACGAGGCGGTCAAGGGCCTGTCCAGCCTGATGGAGCCGATCATCATCGTCGTGCTGGGCTCGATCATCGGCGGCATCGTCGTGGCGATGTACCTGCCGATCTTCAAGCTCGGTCAGGTGGTCTGACACGCGGCCAGCCTGACGAACACACGTCGTCGAACGGTCGTTCGGCGACGGGTTCTCGTACGGAGTTCGGGGCGCTCGATCAGACGAATCCTGCAAAATCAAGGACTTGCCTCGGCATCAGGGGCATCGAACCGATGCCAGGCGTACTGGCACGGCATCTGCAATGGCGAGAGCCTCTCTCACCAACGCAGATGTCGCCATGCTGAAGAAGCTGATGAACTCCCTCGCGACCGGCCTGGTCGCGCTGACCTTCGCCGCCGCCGTGCACGCGCAGACGGCCACGCCGCCCGCCAAGCCCCAGGTCGTGCTGCTGGCCACCGGCGGCACCATCGCCGGCGCCGGCGCCACCGCCGCCAACAGCGCCTCCTACCAGGCCGCGAAGGTGCCGGTCGACAAGCTGATCGCCGGCGTGCCGGAGCTGGCCCAGGTCGCGCAGGTGCGCGGCGAGCAGGTCTTCCAGATCGCCTCGGAAAGCTTCACCAACGAGCACCTGCTGACGCTGGGCAAGCGCGTGGCGGCCCTGGCCAAGCAGCCCGACGTGGACGGCATCGTCATCACGCACGGCACCGACACGCTCGAGGAGACCGCCTACTTCCTGAACCTGACGGTGCGCACCGACAAGCCGGTGGTGGTCGTCGGCTCGATGCGTCCGAGCACCGCGATCTCGGCCGACGGCGCGCTGAACCTGCTCAACGCGGTCACCACCGCGGCGGCGAAGGACAGCCGCGGCAAGGGCGTGCTGGTGGTGATGAACGACGAGATCCACACCGGCCGCGACGTCTCCAAGAGCGTCAACATCAAGACCGAGGCCTTCCGCAGCCCCTGGGGTCCGCTGGGCATGGTCGTCGAGGGCAAGACCTACTGGTTCCGCGCCCCGGTCAAGCGCCACACCACCGGTTCGGAGTTCGACGTCGAGCAGATCAGCGCGCTGCCGGCCGTCTCGATCGCCTACGGCTCGGGCAATGCCGACGACACCGCCTACCGCGCCTTCGCGGCCAAGGGTGCCAAGGCCATCATTCATGCCGGCACCGGCAACGGCTCGGTCGCGAACCAGGTGGTCCCGGCGCTGCGCGAGCTGCGCGCCCAGGGCGTGCAGATCATCCGCTCGGCCCGCGTGACCGCCGGCGGCTTCGTGCTGCGCAACGCCGAGCAGCCCGACGACCAGTACGACTGGGTCGTCTCGCATGACCTGAACCCGCAGAAGGCGCGCATCCTGGCGATGGTCGCGCTGGCCCGCGGCGCCGACAGCAAGGCGCTGCAGCGGGTGTTCATGGAGTATTGAGAAGACCGAAGGGGCCGCGCGAAGGTCGCACGGCCCCTTGTGATCTGCCGGAATCGTCTGGTAGGCCCCCCGAGAGTCGAACTCGGCACCAACGGATTATGAGTCCGTCCTATGGGGTGTTCTTGGGGGCTCATCGGTGTTGATTCGATGGCCTCACCCCCTTAAGAATCAACGACTTACAGATTATCGGCGTTGAGGCGTGTTCATCGGCGTGTCAGAATTCGTCTTACACCGGCCCTTACACGGATTGCCCACCCCTCACCGCATGGCACGAATCCGCCTCACCGCTGGCCGCATCGCCGCCGCGACCTGCCCGCCTGGCGCCAAGCAGTTCTTCCTCTGGGACGACATGGCGCCCGGTCTGGGGCTGCGCGTGACTGCGAGCGGTGCCCGCGCCTTCATCTTCCAGAGCGAGCACGCCGGCAAGTCGCTGCGGATGACCATCGGCAAGCCTGCCGCCTGGCCGCTGCCTGAGGCGCGAGCCGAGGCACGACGGCTGCAGGCCCTGATTGACCGAGGCGCCGACCCGCGCGCCGAGAAGGCCGCCACCATCGCCAGAGAGGCCGCAGAGCGCGAGGCAGCGAAGGCAGAGCGCCAGCGCCGTGACGTGACCGGCCTGGAGGCGTGGGCGACCTACTGCGAGGCACGCGCGCCGCATTGGGGCGACCGCAGCCGCGCCGACCACGCCACCGCCGCGCAGCCTGGCGGAGAGCCGCACCCGAGGGTGAAGGGGCGCACCAGCCAGCCCGGCCCGCTGCGCGCCCTGCTGGCGCTGCCGCTCGCGCACCTTGACGCCGATGCGGTGCAGACCTGGCTGAAGGCCGAGACAGCACGCCGGCCGACCGTGGCCGCCCTGCACTTCCGCATGCTGCGCGCCTTCCTGAACTGGTGCAGCGAGCATCCCGAGCTGTCCGCCATCGTGCAGCCCGACGCCCACCGGCCGCGCGCCGTGCGCGAGCTGGTGCCCAAGACCGGCACCAAGTCGGACTGCCTGCAGCGCGAGCAGCTGGCGCTGTGGTTCAAGGCCGTGCGCGAGCTGCCGAACCCGGTCCATGCCGCCTACCTTCAGGCCGCCCTGCTGACCGGCGCCCGCCGCGAGGAACTGGCCGGCCTGCGCTGGGAGGACGTGGACTTTCGCTGGTGCTCGCTGACCATCCGCGACAAGGTGGAAGGGCTGCGCGTCATCCCCCTGACGCCCTACGTGTCGCACCTGCTGGCCGTGCTGCCGCGCCGGAACGAATGGGTGTTCTCGTCGCCCGTCGCCGCCGATGGCCGCATCACCGACCCACGCGAGGCGCACGGCCGCGCCCTGCTGGCCGCCGGCCTGCCGCACCTGACGATTCACGGCCTGCGCCGGTCCTTCGGAACGCTGTGCGAGTGGGTCGAGATGCCCGCCGGCATCGCCGCGCAGATTCAAGGCCACAAGCCCAGCGCGACCGCAGAGAAGCACTACAGGCGCCGACCCCTGGACCTGCTGCGCATGTGGCACCAGAAGGCCGAGGCGTGGATTCTGGAACAGGCCGGCCTGCCGGTGCCCAGCGCCAGCGAGGAACCCGCCCGCTTGCGCGTGATTGGTCAACAGGGATGAGCTTGATTCAACACCGTTCGGTGTGTACGATACACAAATGACGAGTGCCGACCTGATACGTGACCTGCAGCGTGCTGGCTGGGCGCTTGACCGCGTGACCGGTTCGCACCACATCTTCAAGCACTCAAGCCGACCCGGAATCGTTGTCGTGCCACACCCGAAGAAGGATTTGGGCATCGGCCTTGTGAAGTCCATCCGGCGACAGGCCGGCATCTGAAAGGGAACCACCATGCGCTATCCCATTGCCATCGAACCCGGCACCGACACGACCGCGTGGGGTGTCGTGGTGCCCGACCTGCCGGGCTGCTTCTCTGCGGGCGACACGCTGGAAGAGGCCATGATTCAAGCCGAAGAGGCCATCACGGCATGGGTTGAGGCCACGATTGATTCGGGCGAGAGCATCCCGAAGCCGTCCGGCATTGAAGCTCTGCGCGCCGCACATCCCGAGTTCGACGGCTGGCTGTGGGCACTGGTGAAGGTGGACCCCGCCATGCTGGATGAGACGGTGGAGCGGGTGAACATCAGCCTGCCGCGCCGCGTGCTGCACCGCCTGGACGACTTGGCGCGCCGCGCTGGTGAAACCCGGTCCGGCTTCATCGCCCGGATGGCGATTGAGGGGCGCGCGCCGGTAGCGCCGGCCTGAGTTTCTGCCGCGGCTAGGCCCGCCTCGAAACCGGGCCGAAGAGCGGGAATCCCTCGCCTGCCTGCCGTGGCTCCCGTTCCCGAGGGGTGCGCCTGAGGGGGTGCAGATGACCGAAGAAACACTGTCCGCGCGCGCTGTGCTGGTCAAGTTTTTTCGGACACAGCGATAGGTTGTGTGAGTGCCGATTGCTGCTCGAAGGCATTGGGTGGCAGGTTGCCCAGTTTGGAGTGCAGGCGCACGCTGTTGTAGAAGCCGACGATG
>JBJOPV010000081.1:0-14974 GCA_046050625.1 Pseudomonadota bacterium | reverse complement strand
GCGGCGGATGGTCATGTTCTCGCCGATCTTGCCGATCAGGCCCTTGCGCACGTCCTCGACCGTCGGGCCGAAGTCTTCCATCGCCAGCGGCAGGGCCGACAGGGCCTCGACGTCGGCCGGGTTGTGCGCGGCCACCAGGTTGGCCAGCGACTGCACGAAGGACAGGAAGATCTCGTTCTTCGAGACGAAGTCGGTCTCGCAGTTGACTTCGACCATCGCACCGGTCGAGCCGTTGACCGCTGCGGCCACAACGCCCTCGGCCGTCACGCGCGAGGCGGCCTTGCCCGCCTTGTTGCCCAGCTTGACACGCAGGATCTCTTCCGCGCGGACGATGTCGCCGTCGGCTTCGGTCAGGGCCTTCTTGCACTCCATCATCGGCGCGTCGGTCTTCGCGCGCAGATCGGCAACCATCTTGGCGGTAATCGCAGCCATTGAAACTCTCCTAAACCTGAATACGTGAAACTGAAAAAAAGGGGCTGAATCAGCCCCTTGCAAGCCGAGTCGCGGGGACTCAGGCGGCGTCGCTCACCTCGACGAATTCATCGGCGCCAGCGACGGCCTCGACGACTTCGTTGACGGCGTTGTTCTTGCCTTCCAGGACGGCGTCAGCCATCACGCGGGCATACAGCGCCACGGCCTTGGCCGAGTCGTCGTTGCCGGGGATGACGTAGTCGATGCCGACCGGGTTGTGGTTGGTGTCGACCACGCCGATGACCGGGATGCCCAGCTTCTTGGCTTCGGCGATGGCGATCTTGTGGAAGCCCACGTCGATCACGAACAGCGCATCAGGCAGAGCAGCCATGTCCTGGATGCCGCCGATGTCCTTTTCCAGCTTGCCCAGTTCGCGCTGGAACAGCAGGCCTTCCTTCTTGTTCATCGACTCCAGGCCGGCCTCGACCTGAGCCTGCATGTCCTTGAGCTTCTTCAGCGAACCCTTGACGGTCTTGAAGTTGGTCAGCATACCGCCCAGCCAGCGCTGGTCGACGAAGGGCATGCCGGCGCGGGCCGCTTCCTCGGCGACGATCTCGCGCGCCTGGCGCTTGGTGCCGACGAACAGGATGGTGCCGCGCTTGGCCGCCAGCTGGCGAGCGAACTTGGTGGCTTCCTCGAAGAGCGGAACCGTCTTCTCGAGGTTGATGATGTGGATCTTGTTGCGATGGCCGAAGATGTACGGAGCCATCTTCGGGTTCCAGAAACGGGTCTGGTGGCCGAAGTGGACGCCTGCTTCGAGCATGTCGCGCATCGTGAAAGACATGAGATCACTCCTGAAAGGTTGGATCTAGAATCCGACTCGGATCGCAGGCGAGAGACGCACCGCACGGGCGCAGCTCGCTGCAACACCTTCAGCCAGTCGGATCCGGGATTGATTCATCCGTCCCGAACACCGGGGTCGGCTCCCGGCGCACCACGCGTCGGGAAGACGCCGCGACTCGACGCGGCACCGGACAAACCCCGACATTATAGCAAGCCTTGCACACCCCCGACCTGCACACGCTGCGCAAGCAGCTCGACGAGGGCGCCACCGATGCCCTGACGCTGCTCGACCAGGCCCTGGCCGCAGCACGATCGCCGCGCTGTGCGCACGCTTTCGCCGCGCTCGACGAACAGGGCGCCCGCGCCGCGGCCGCTGCGCCCACAGGCGCGCTCGCTGGGCTGCCGATCAGCGTCAAGGATCTCTACGACATTGCCGGCCAGGTCACGAGCGCCGGCTCTGTCGTGCTGGCGGACCGCCCCCCGGCCACGGCAGATGCGCCCGCGGTGGCGCGGCTGCGTGCGGCCGGCGCGGCGTTGATCGGGCGCACGCAGATGACCGAGTTCGCCTTCTCCGGCGTCGGCATCAACCCGCATCACGGCACGCCGGCCAACGCGGCGATGGCCGCGCTCGATCCGGCCGCACCCGCCTGCGTGCCCGGCGGCTCGACCTCGGGCGGCGCGGTCTCGGTGGCCTGCGGTGCGGCGGTGGCGGCGCTGGGCAGCGACACCGGCGGCTCGATCCGCATTCCGGCGGCGCTGCACGGTCTGGTGGGCTTCAAGAACACCCAGACGCTCACGCCCGCCACAGGCAGCGTGCCGCTGGCGCCCAGCCTCGACACCGTCTGCGCGATCACCCGCAGCGTGCGCGACGCCATCCTGCTGCACGAGATCCTGGCCGAGCGCGTCGTGCGCCTGGACGCCGAGCCGCTGGCCGCGCGCCGGCTCGCGGTGGTGCGCACGCTGATGCTCGACGCGCTGGAGGCGCCGGTCGCTGTGGCCTTCGCTCGCACGCTGGAGGCGCTGGCCCGCGCCGGCGCGCACGTCGAGTTCATCGACCTGCCACTGCTGGACGAGCTGCCACGCCTGACGCAGGACGGCGGCCTGCCCGCCGCCGAGAGCTGGGCCTGGCACCGCGAGCTTCTGGACCGCAAGGGCGATCGCTACGACCCTCGGGTGGCCGCGCGCATCCGCCGCGGCGCGGCGATCACGCCCGAGGCGCTGGCCGCGCTGCACGCCGCGCGCGCCGACTGGATCGGGCGCATGTCGACGGCGCTGGGCGGCTTCGACGCGGTGCTGTCGCCGACGGTGCCGATGACCGCGCCGCCGCTGGCGCCGCTGCTGGCCGACGACGCCGCCTTCTTCGAGGTCAATGCGCGGCTGCTGCGCAACCCCTCGGTGGTCAACCTGCTCGACGGCTGCGCGATCAGCCTGCCCTGCCACGCGCCGGGCAGCGCGCCTGTGGGCCTGATGGCCTGGAGCCTGGGCGGGCGCGACGAGCGGCTGCTGTCGCTGGCGCTGCAGATCGAGGCTACGCTGAAGACCGCCCCGGAGGCCGGACGATGAGCGCCGCGACGTCCGAGGCGATCGACGTCATTCTCGATACCAATGTCGTGCTCGACTGGCTGGTCTTCCAGCATGCCAGCGGGCTGGCGATCGGCGCGGCGATCGAGGCCGGACGGCTGCGCTGGATCGTCAGCCCGGCGATGCAGGAGGAGCTGACCGATGTGCTCGGCCGCCTGCTGCACCTGCCCACGCTGATCCGCTGGGCCGAGCGGCACGCGCCGGCCAGCCAGGAGGTCGCCCGACTGGCGCAGCCGGTGGCCGCCCCGGACCTGTTGCCGCATCCCGAGCGGCTGCGCTGCACCGACCCGGACGACCAGTGTTTCATCGACTTGGCGGTGTCGCGGCGCACGCCCTGGCTGATCACCCGTGATCATGCGCTGCGGCGGCTGGCGCGGCGCGCGCGCGCCCTCGGGGTCGCGGTGGTCACGCCGGAAGGCTGGGCCGCCGCCGAAGCCGGACAGGACCCATCACCCCAGGGCGCCCTGTCATGACCGCCTCAACCGTCGCCCGGGTCCTGTCGGTCCAGCCTGCGGGCCATCGGCCGGTGCGGCTGGCCGATCTGCTCGCGCGGGCGCCGGGCCCGTGGCCGCTGCATGACGCGGCCACCTCGCGCGCCCTCGAGGCCTGGGCAGCCGAGACACTGCCGGCGCACACGCTGATGCAGCGCACCGGCCTGGCGGTGGCCCGACTGGCGATGGCGCTGGCGCCGCACGCGCGCTGCATCCATGTGCTGGCGGGCCCTGGGAACCCCGGCAGCGACGGCTTCGAGGCCGCGCTGCAGCTGCACCGCGCCGGCCGCGAGGTGCGACTGCACGCGATCGGCCGTGACAGCAACGATGGGCTGGCACCACAGGCGCTCGACGGCGCCGACCTGGTGATCGACGCGCTGCTCGGCCGCGGCACGGCGCGACCGGCCAGCGGTCCCGTGGCCGATGCGATCCGGCTGTGCAACGGCTCGGGCGTGCCGGTGCTGGCGGTCGACCTGCCCTCCGGCCTGTCCGGCGACACCGGTGCGCTGGAGAGCGGCGCCGCCTGCATCCAGGCGCGCTGGACGCTGGCACGGCTGTCGCTGGCGCCGGGTCTGCTGACGGCGCACGGCCGCGATCAGGCCGGCGAGATCTGGTGGGACGACCTGGGCGTGAACCTCGCGCATCCGGATCTGCCCGCACCGGCCGCGCGCCTGCAGGGCGCGGCCGGTCTGGACGCGCTGTGGCCGGCGCGCCGTCACGCGCAGCACAAGGGCAGCTTCGGCGATGTGCGTGTCGTCGGCGGAGCCCGCGCCATGGGGGGCGCCGCGCTGCTGGCCGGACGCGCCGCCCTGGGCGCCGGCGCCGGTCGCGTCTGGGTCGATCTGCTGGACGCGCAGGCTCCGCGGCTCGATCCGGTGCACCCGGAACTGATGTTCGCTTCGACCCCACAGGACGAGCGGCTGAGCCCCGCCACCGTGGTCGCCGGCTGCGGCGGCGGCGAGGCCGTGGCCGCGCGGCTGCCCGCCTTGCTCGCCCAGGCCGGCCGCTTGCTGCTCGATGCCGATGCACTCAACGCGCTGGCAGCCGACACCGGTCTGATGCAGGCCCTGGCGCGCCGCAGCGCGAAGACGCTGCCGACCCTGCTGACACCCCACCCGCTGGAAGCGGCACGCCTGCTCGGCTGCAGCACCGCCGAAGTGCAGGCCGACCGGCTGCGCGCGGTGCGCGAACTGGCCGCACGCAGCGGCGCAGTGGTGGTCCTGAAAGGCTCTGGCTCGCTGATCGGGCGGCCAGATGCTCCGCTCTGGATCAACGCCAGCGGCCATGCCGCGCTGGCCACGCCCGGCAGTGGCGACGTGCTGGCCGGCTGGATCGCCGGCCTGTGGAGTCAGATCGCCGGCGGTCGGACGACCCGGGGCGAAGCTGCCTTGGCCGAGGCCGAGCTGGCAGCCCGTCGTGGCGTCTGGCTGCATGGACGCCGCGCCGAGCGCCTGGCGCCACAAGGACAGGCGCTGGTGGCCAGCCGCATCGTACCGGACGGGCAGGACGGCTGAAACGGCCTCAGCGCGGGTCGTGACGCTCAGCGGCGACGCTTGGCCGCGCTGTTCTTGGTGGCCGTCTTGCCCACC
Source organism: Pseudomonadota bacterium (assembly GCA_046050625.1). Taxonomy (GTDB): domain Bacteria; phylum Pseudomonadota; class Gammaproteobacteria; order Burkholderiales; family Burkholderiaceae_C; genus Sphaerotilus. Next base: position 10,059 of record JBJOPV010000081.1, on the reverse strand, counting down.
GACTTGGCCGAACGCTTGGCGGCCTTGTGCGACGGCCGCGCACTGCCCGAGCGATCGCGCTCGCGCGACGCGGCACGGCGCACCGCGCGATCCGCCTCGGTCACCGACTGCAGCTCGTCCTGCGCTCGGGCCGGTGCCCGCTCGCGCCCGCCCTTGCCCACCGGAGGCGCAGGAGGCAGCACCGGCGCCAGCGGATCGCGCACCAGGCGGAAGTCGATGCGCCGCCCGTCCAGATCGACCCGACTGACCTGCACCCGGATGCGCACGCCCACCGCATAGCGCACGCCGGTGCGCTCGCCACGCAGCTCCTGACGCACCTCGTCGTAGCGGAAATACTCGCCGCCCAGCTCGGTGATGTGCACCAGGCCCTCGACATAGAGCTCGTCGAGCTGCACGAACAGGCCGAAGCTGGTCGCCGCGCTGACGGTGCCGGAATACTCCTCGCCGAGGCGATCGCGCATGAACTTGCACTTCAGCCAGGCCTCGACATCGCGCGAGGCCTCGTCGGCACGGCGCTCGTTGGCGCTGCAGTGCGCGCCGGCCGCCTCCCAGACCTCCAGATCGCGCGGCGCGATGCCCTCCATCCGCGGCATCGGCTTGGCGGCGGCCCCACCGGGGCGCCGGCGCAGCGGCTGCGCCGCCCCCGGAATCGAGGACTTCACCACCAGGCCGTACTTGCGCCCGGCCAGCACCGCCTTGATCACCCGGTGCACCAGCAGATCGGGGTAGCGCCGGATCGGGCTGGTGAAATGGGTGTAGGCCTCATAGGACAGCCCGAAGTGCCCGCTGTTGAAAGGCGTGTAGATCGCTTGCTGCATCGAGCGCAGCAGCATCGCGTGGATCTGCGCCGCATCCGGCCGGTCGCGCGTCTGCTGGGCCAGCGCCTGCAGCTCGGCGGGCTTCGGCTCGTCGCTGACCGACAGGTTCAGACCCAGACTGCGCAGGTAGGCCTGCAGCGCCACCCGCTTCTCGGGCGTCGGCCCCTCGTGCACGCGGTACAGCGACGGGTGCTTGCCCGCCTGGATGAAGTCGGCGGCGCAGACATTGGCCGCCAGCATCGCCTCCTCGATCAGCCGGTGCGCCTCGGTGCGCACCCTCGGCACGATCTTGTCGATGCGACCGTTGTCGTCGCAGACGATCTGTGTCTCGGTGGTCTCGAAGTCGATCGCGCCGCGTGTGGCGCGCTGCTTGAGCAGCACGCGGTAGACCTCGTGCAGGTGCAGCAGGTGCGGCACCAGATCGGCACGGCGCTGCGCCTCCGGGCCGCGGGTGTTCGACAGCACCGCCGCCACCTCGGTGTAGGTCAGCCGCGCATGCGAGCAGATCACCGCCGGATAGAACTGATAAGCCGCGACCTCACCGTCGGCATCGACCAGCATGTCGCAGACCATCGACAGCCGGTTCTGCTCGGGGTTGAGCGAGCACAGGCCGTTGGAGAGCTTCTCCGGCAACATCGGGATGACGCGGCGCGGGAAATAGACCGAGGTCGCGCGCTCGTAGGCATCGTCGTCGAGCGGGTCGCCCGGCTTGACGTAGTGGCTGACGTCGGCGATGGCCACCACCAGCCGCCAGCCCTTGCGCCGCCCCACCTTGGCCGGCTCGCAGTAGACCGCATCGTCGAAGTCGCGCGCGTCCTCGCCGTCGATCGTCACCAGCGGCACGTCGGTCAGGTTGACGCGATGCTTCATGTCGACCGCACGTACCCGGTCCGGCAGCTTGCCGGTCTGCGCCAGCGTCTCCGGCGAGAAGCGGTGCGGCACCTCGTACTTGCGCACCGCGATCTCGATCTCCATGCCGGGATCATCGATGTCGCCCAGCACCTCGGTGATGCGCCCGACCGGCTGCGAGTGCAGCGAGGGCGGCTCGGTCAACTCGACAGCCACCACCTGGCCGGCTTCAGCCTGCGCCGTGGCGTTCTTCGGAATCAGGATGTCCTGCCCATAGCGTTTGTCCTCTGGCGCCACGATCCAGACGCCGTTCTCCAGCAGCAGCCGGCCAATGATCGGCGAGCGACGTCGCTCCAGGATCTCGAGCACCCGCCCTTCCGGACGTCCCTTGCGGTCGTAGCGCACGATGCGCACACGAACCCGATCGCGATGCAGCACCGCCCTCATTTCCTGCGGCGCCAGATAGATGTCGGCCTCGCCGCCCTCCACCACCACAAAGCCGTGACCGTCACGGTGACCCTGCACCGCGCCTTCCACTTCACTCATCAGCGTGCTGTTCAACGAAATTCCTTCTCAAACACTTGCGGATCGAATTTTTCTCATGCTACACTGGCGTTCTTCGCTGATCGAAACAAAATTTCGAATCAGCGCAAGAGCCCAGGTGGCGGAATTGGTAGACGCACTAGTTTCAGGTACTAGCGGGTAACTCCGTGGAGGTTCGAGTCCTCTCCTGGGCACCACCAATGAATCCAGCATACGCCAGATTCGACAACTTGCACAGACCTTTGAAATCCGGGTCTGGGCTCGTATTCAGGATTTCATGGCCCAGGTGGCGGAATTGGTAGACGCACTAGTTTCAGGTACTAGCGGGTAACTCCGTGGAGGTTCGAGTCCTCTCCTGGGCACCATCTTGCAATGATCTTAGAGATCCGGATCATTGTTCGTAGTCAAGGATTTCATGGCCCAGGTGGCGGAATTGGTAGACGCACTAGTTTCAGGTACTAGCGGGTAACTCCGTGGAGGTTCGAGTCCTCTCCTGGGCACCAGACAGATAGAAAAGCCGGCTTCATGCCGGCTTTTCTCATTGGCATGCAGCAACATCGGAACAGCATGCGCCATGCATGAAAAAGGCCCGCTCACCTCTCGGTGAGCGGGCCTTGTCATGCGCCAGGCTCAGACGCTGGTCTTGCGCAGCAGCCCATCAGGGCGCAGCGAATCGTATTCCTCGAAGGGCTGATGAATCCACGGGCTGGTGGGCAGCATCTCGACGAAATAGTCCGGCGTATAGCAGGACACGCCCTTGACCCACAGCACCGCAGAGCGCAGCTCGCGGATCGAGGGCATGCCACGCAGGCGCTCGACCACCGCCTGCAGCGTCACGCCAGAATCCGCCAGGTCATCGACCAGCAGGACACGCCCTGCCAGCTCACCCTTGGGCATGGTGATGTACTTGGCCATGTCCAGACGGCCCTGGATCGTACCCGCCTCGGCACGATAGGAGCTGGTGGCCATGATGGCCAGCGGCTTGTCGAACACGCGCGACATCACATCGCCCGGACGCAGGCCACCACGGGCCAGACACAAGATCTGGTCGAATTCCCAGCCGGACTCATGGACCTGGATGGCCAGTCGTTCGATCAGCTGGTGATACTCGTCCCAGGACACATAGAGGTGCTTGCCATCGTCAGTCAGCATGGAAACTCCTTGATCAGCCCTTGTAAGGGTGGCGCAGCAGGATGGTGTGGTCACGGTCAGGCCCGGTCGAAACCATGTCGATCGGCGCGCCGATGAATTCCTGAACCCGTTCGAGATAACGACGGGCATTCAAGGGCAAGGCGTCCCACGAAGTCACGCCGAAGGTGGTTTCGGTCCAGCCCGGGAAGGTCTCATAGACCGGAACGCAGTTGACGATCTCGTCGGCATCCAGCGGCAGGATATCGACCTTCTCGCCGTGCAGCTCGTAGCCGGTGCACATGCGAATCTCCGACAGCCCGTCGAGCACATCGAGCTTGGTCAGGCACAGGCCCGAGATGCCGTTGATCAGGATCGAGCGCTTCAGCGCAGCCGCATCGATCCAGCCGCAGCGACGGGCACGACCGGTGACGGTGCCGCGCTCCTGTCCGACGGTGGACAGGTGGTGGCCGACGGTGCCGGGCGTGTCCCAGTCCAGCTCGGTCGGGAACGGCCCCGAACCCACGCGGGTGGTGTAGGCCTTGGTGATGCCCAGGATGTAGTTCAGCATGCCCGGACCCACGCCCGAGCCCGCGGCGGCATTGCCCGCCACACAGTTGCTCGAGGTGACGTACGGATAGGTGCCGTGGTCGACGTCGAGCAGCGTGCCTTGAGCGCCCTCGAACAGGATCGAGCCGCCCTCGCGATTGGCTTGGTCGATCAGCACGCCCACATCCGCCATCATCGGCTTGAGTTCCTCGGCCAGCTTCATCGCGTGGTCGAAGATCGGCTGGAACTCGAGCGCATCGCTCTTGAGGTAGCCAGTCAGCGCGAAGTTGTGCAGCTCGAGCAAGTCGCGCAGCTTCTTGGCGAAACGTTCGGGATGTTTTAGGTCCTGCACACGCAGCGCGCGGCGGGCCACCTTGTCCTCATAGGCCGGGCCAATGCCCTTGCCGGTGGTGCCGATCTTGCCGGCGCCGGAGTTCTCGCGCAGCGCCTCGCGCGCCTTGTCCACCGCGACGTGGAACGGCAGGATCAGCGGGCAGGACTCGCTGATGAACAGGCGCGATCGCACGTCCAGACCCGCGGCCTCCAGGCGCTCGATCTCCGACAGCAGATGGGTCGGATCGACCACGACGCCGTTGCCGATGAAGCACGGCACACCCTCGCGCATGATGCCCGACGGGATGATCTGCAGCGCGGTCTTCTTGCCGTTGATCACCAGCGTGTGGCCAGCGTTGTGACCGCCCTGAAAGCGAACGACGCCGGCGGCATGATCAGTCAGCCAGTCGACGACCTTGCCTTTGCCCTCGTCACCCCATTGCGTGCCGACGACGACGACATTGCGACCGCGCGTTCCGGCGGACGCAGCACTGCGTGTATCCATCTCAAGTATCCGTTCGAAAGGAAAGAGGGTCAGGCGGGAAGCACGGCGACGCTCAGCGCGCCCGGACCACCCATTGTCCGAGCACGTCGACCAGCTCGCGGTCGCACTCGAATTCGTCAGCCTCGTGTTCGTGGCCGGGCAACAGGCACACCACCGACTCACCGCTGTCGCGCAGGCGGCGGATCGCGGCGCGCAGCGCCGGATCCTCGCCCCACGGCGCCAGGATCGCCGCACGGCGCCCGTCGACATGCCCGTGGCCGACCACCGTCTTCAGGTCGAGACTGAAGCCGACGGCTGGGCGACGGCGACCGAAGATCGCGCCGACATCGTCATAGCGGCCGCCACGCACCAATGCGCCGGCGCTGCCGGCGGCGTAGACGGCAAAGCGGCTACCGCTGTAGTAGTCGTAGCCCGCCAGATCGGCCAGATCGAAGCCGACACGCAGCTCCGGGTAGGCCCGACGCAGATGGCTGGCCAACCACTGCAGGTCATCGAGCGCGGCGGTCACCAGAGGCCGCGTCGGCAGGCGCTCGCGCGCCAGCGCCAGCACCTCGTCGCCCCCGTAGAGCGCCGGCAGCAGGCGCAGCGCGTCGCGGCAGTCCGTGGGCAGCGCGGCGGTCAGTGCATCGACGGCCGCCTGGTCCTTGGCCGCCAGCGCCGCCTCCAGCGCCTCCGCGTCGATGGACTTCGGCGGCAGGCCATCGAGCAGGCCGGCCAGCAGGCGCGCATCGGCCAGATCCATCACCAGCCCCGGCACGCCAGCGCGCTGCAGGCACTCGATGGCCAGCTCCTGCACCTCCAGATCGGCCTCGAGACCCGCGTGGCCGTAGATCTCGGCACCGAACTGCAGCGGCTCGCGGGTGCTGCCGGGCGCCGCCGGCAGCGTGTGCAGCACCGGGCCGCAATAGCACAGGCGGGTCAGGCCAGCACGGTTGAGCAGATGCGCGTCGATCCGGGCGACCTGCGGCGTGGTGTCGGCCCGCACACCCAGCGTGCGACCGCTGAGCTGGTCGACCAGCTTGAAGGTGCGCAGATCCAGCGCTCGACCCGTGCCGCTGAGCAGCGACTCCAGGTGCTCGAGCATCGGCGGCATGACCAGCTCGCAGCCATGCGCACGCGCTGCGTCCAGCAGGATGCGGCGCAGTTCCTCGATGCGCCGCGCCTCGTGGGGCAGGACGTCGGCGATGTGCTCGGGCAGCAGCCAAGCAGAAGACATAGCGGTGGGGGAAGGACTAAAAACGTGATTCTACCGGCCTGCGCACGGCAGCACGAGATCACCGACCCGCCTGCAGGTCGGTGTCGGCATGATGACAACGGCTCAGCCGACCAGGAAGGCCAGCATCAGCAGTCCGCAGACGATGCTGATCAGACCCACGAAGCGGATCTGGCCGTCCTGCATCTTCAGCAGTTCCTCGAAGACACGGCGCCACTGCCCCGGGCTGGCGAAGGGCAGCAGCCCCTCGAGGATCAGCACCAGCGCCAGCGCGATCAGCAGCGATTCGCCCACGCGTGCGTCACTTCGCGGCGCCGGAGCCGCCGCGCATGACGCGGAAGAAGTCGCTCGACGGGTCGACCACCATCACGTCCGTCTTGTTGCGGAAGCTCGCGCGATAGGCCTCGAGACTGCGGTAGAAGTTCGCGAACTGCGGATCGCGTCCGAAGGACTCGGCATAGATCGACGAGGCCTCCGCATCGCCCAGGCCCTTGATCTTCTGCGCCTCGCGGTAGGCCTCGGCCAGGATGACCTCGCGCTGGCGGTCGGCGTCGGCACGGATCTTCTCGCCATCGGCCGCACCTTGGGAGCGCAGCTCGTTGGCCACCCGCTTGCGCTCGGACTCCATGCGGCGGTAGACCGACTCGGTCACCGTCGAGGCGAAGTCGACCCGCTTGATGCGCACGTCGACCACCTCGATGCCGAAGTTCTTCGCGTCATCCTGCAGCCGCTTCATCACGCCCTGCATGACCTTGTCGCGCTCGCTGGAGAGCATCGTGCCCACGGTGCGCTTGGTGACTTCCTCGTTGAGAGCCGCCTGCACGATCGGGCTCAGCCGCACTTCGGCATTGCGCAGGTCGACGCCGGTGTTGCGGATGAACTGGCGAGCATCGGTGACCCGCCATTTGATCAGCCAGTCGATCACCAGACTCTGCTTCTCGGCCGTGAAGATCGGGCGGGTCTCGGGGCTGTCGAGGGTCTGGGTGCGCCGGTCGATGAACTTGACGTTCTGCAGCGGCGGGGGCAGCTTGAACTTCAGCCCCGGCTCGGTGATGACTTCCCTGATCTCGCCGAGCGCATAGACGACCGCGTAGTTGCGCTGGTCGACCACGAACAGCGTCGACGATCCCACCATCAGCGCCAGCATCGCACCAACGCCCATCAATCCGATTCGATTCATGTTCTTGCCTGTTCCTGCGAATCGACTCAGCGACCGTCGCGGTCGCGGCCACGCTGACCATCACGGGAGCGGACGTCCCCACCCGCTGCGCCGGCCAGCGGCTCCGTCTGCGCGGCCGAGGCCGGCGCCTGTGCGGCAGGCACCGGTGCTGCAGTGCCTGACTGCTGCATCAGCCGATCAAGCGGGAGATACAGCAGATTGCTGCCGCTGCGCGAGTCGACCATGACCTTGCTGACATTGGAGTAGACCTGCGACATCGTGTCGATGTAGAGCCGGTCGCGGGTGACGGCAGGAGCTTTCTGGTACTCGGTCAGCACGCTGCGGAAGCGCTCGCTGTCACCGATGGCCTGGGCCACGACACGGGATCGGTAGGCCTCGGACTCCTCCATCAGGCGGGCCGCGGTACCACGCGCCTTCGGGATGATGTCGTTGGCGTAGGCCTGACCTTCGTTCTTCAGGCGCTCGCGGTCGGCACCGGCCTTGACGGCATCGTCGAAGGCGGCCTGAACCTGCTCGGGCGCCTGCACGCTCTGCACGTTGACGTTGGTGACCAGGATGCCCGCCTTGAGCCGGTCGAGCTGAGCCTGGATCGACTTGACCAGATCGACAGCGATGGCGTCGCGCTGCTCATAGAGCACCGAATTCATCGTGCTGCGGCCGACGATCTCGCGCACCGCGCTCTCGGCGGCATGCACCACCGATTCCTCGACATTGCGGTTCTCGAACAGGAAGTCCTTGGCCTGTTTCAGACGCCACTGCACGGTGAAGCGGATGTCGACGATGTTCTCGTCCTGCGTCAGCATCGAAGAGTCGCGCAAGCCCGTGGTCTGCACCACCGCATTGCGCCCGATCTCGGTCGAGCGGGTCTGGGTGACGCTGACCGTCTCATGCGACTGGAACGGCCCGGGCAGCCGGTACTGGATGCCCGCCTCGACGGTCCGGCTGAACTTGCCGAACGTCAGGATGACGGCCTGCTCGCCTTCCTGCACGATGAAGAAGCCGCTGCCCAGCCACAGCACCGCCGCCACGCCGGCGATCAGACCCCCACCGATGCCCACCGCACGCCCCTCCGACGGATCGGGTTGACCCGAGGGCGTCGGGGTGCCCGGGCCGCCCTTGCCACCGAAGAGACCGCCGAGCTTCTGGTTGAAGTCGCGCCAGAGCTCGTCGAGATCGGGCGGACCGTCGTTCCGACCTGAATTGTTCAGGACGGTGCTGCCTGCCGGGCCGCGTACCGACCGAGTCAGCTGCCTGACAGCACCGGCCACCAGATGAAGGGCTGCGCCGGCCACATCGGCCAGGCGGGACGAGACGATGCGCTCACCCATCGGTTTCGTGTTGTTCATGTCCGGAATTACAACATGGCTCACGCCGCATCCGGCGCGGGTTGAAAATGATCCGACAGGTCGGAGCGCCAATCCGGGGCAATGGTTCCGTCCCGATCAAAACGGGGATCGTGTTCAGCGGGCGGGCTCGGTTCATCCGCCTCGAGAACGATCGCGGCCAGGCGCTCGCGCAGCTGCGCGAGTCCCTCGCCGCTGCGGGCGCTGACATGCAGCCGCTCGATGCTGCGGCCGGGCTCGATCTCGAACTGATCGACCATGACACGGGGTCGCGCATCGTCCTCGAGCGCATCGAGCTTGTTGAAGACCAGCATCTGACGGATGCCGGCAGCGTCGATCTCCTGCAGCACCCGCATCACCTCCTCGATCTGCTCGAGGCGGTTGGGGCTGGCGGCATCGACCACATGCAGCAGCAGATCGGCGTCGGCGGCCTCCTGCAGCGTCGCCTGGAAGGCCTCGACCAGGCCATGCGGCAGGTCGCGGATGAAGCCGACCGTGTCCGACAGCGAGACGCTGCAGCCAGCATCTTCGAGATAGAGCTGGCGCACGGTGGTGTCGAGCGTGGCGAAGAGCTGGTCGGCCGCGTAGCTGCGCGCCTTGACCATCGCGTTGAACAGCGTGCTCTTGCCGGCGTTGGTGTAGCCGACCAGCGAGATGCGGAAGGTGCCGCGGCGCTCGCGGGCGCGGCGCTGGGTGCCGCGCTGGCGCTTGACCTTGGCCAGACGCTCCTTGACCGACTTGATGCGCGTGTCGATCATGCGCCGGTCAAGTTCGATCTGGGTCTCGCCGGGACCACCGCGCAAGCCGTGGCCGCCCTTCTGGCGCTCCAGATGCGACCAGCGGCGCACCAGCCGGGTGGCCAGATACTGCAGCTTGGCCAGCTCGACCTGCAGCTTGCCTTCATGGCTGCGTGCGCGCGCGGCGAAGATGTCCAGAATCAGCCCGGTGCGGTCGAGAACCTCGACGCCGAGCACGCGCTCAAGATTACGCTGCTGTGCAGGGCCCAGGGCCTGGTCGAAGATCACGCACTGGGCACGATGCTCGAGCACCGTCAGGCGAATCTCCTCGGCCTTGCCGGACCCGACATAGAGCGCGGGATCAGGGGACTTGCGGCGGGCGATGATGCGGGCGACCGGAAGGTCGCCCGCGGATTCGGCCAGCAGGGCCAGTTCGTCCAGGGAAGGATCGAAGGAAGACCCGGGGCCGAGGTCCACCCCGACCAGAACAGCGCGTGGAGGCGCGAGAGAAGCCGTTTCAGTCAAGATGGGCGGAAGTGCCTTGGGGGCGATTCAGAATAATCGGCGGTCAGTGCGGCTCGGGAGACTCTGCCGCATGGAAATTGACCGGACGACCTGGCACGACGGTGGAGATCGCGTGCTTGTAGACCATCTGGGTCACGGTATTGCGCAGCAGCACCACATACTGGTCGAAGGACTCGATATGGCCCTGCAGCTTGATGCCGTTGACCAGATAGATCGAGACCGGAACATGCTCCTTGCGCAGGAGGTTCAGGAAGGGGTCTTGTAGCAGTTGCCCTTTGTTGCTCACGATATGCTCCGTGTTGGAAAAGTGGAGTCGAAGTGCCGCACGTTATCACA
>JBJOPV010000080.1:0-15183 GCA_046050625.1 Pseudomonadota bacterium | reverse complement strand
TGGACTTGCCCACGCCGGAGTCGCCCACCAGCGCCACCACCTCGCCCGGCGCCATCTCCAGGCTGACCGCCTCGAAGACCGGCGTGTCGCGGTAGGCCTTGCCCAGGTCCTGCAGGCGCAGCAGCGGCGGCGGTGTCATCGCGCACGCGCCTCCAGCAGCGGCAGGCCGCGCGCCAGCACCGCGCCGACCGGGTCGGGCCCGTCGGCGGCGATCACCTCGCGCTGGGACATGCCGCGCAGCCAGGTGAGCTGGCGCTTGGCGAGCTGACGGGTCGCGGCGATGCCGCGCTCGGCCAGCTCGGAGGCGGGCCACAGGCCGTCGAGCGCCTCCCAGGCCTGGCGGTAGCCGACGCAGCGCATCGAGGGCAGGCCAGGATCCAGGTCGCCGCGCGCGCGCAGCCGCTCGACCTCGGGCGCGAAGCCCTCGGCCAGCATCGCCTCGAAGCGCTGCGCGATGCGCGCATGCAGCCAGGCGCGGTCCTGCGGCTCCAGCGACAGCAGCCGGAACTCGTCCGGGCGCGCGGCCTCGGCCACGCGGGCGCGGTGGAAGCGGCCGGTGTGCCAGGCCGACAGCGGCTGGCCGCTCAGGCGCCAGACCTCCAGCGCGCGCTGGATGCGCTGGGCGTCGTTGGGCGCCAGCCGCGCGGCGGTGGTCGGGTCGATGCGCGCGAGCTCGGCGTGCATCGCCGGCCAGCCGATCTGCGCGGCCTGCGTGTCGAGTTCGGCGCGCAGCGCGGCGTCGGCGGGCGGGAGCGTGTCCAGGCCGTCGAACAGCGCCTTCAGGTAGAGCATCGTGCCGCCGGCGAGCACCGGCTCGGCGCCGCGCGCGCGGATCTCGCCGATCAGCCGGCGCGCGTCGGCGACGAACTCGGCGGCCGAGTAGGCGGCGGTCGGCTCGATCAGGTCGATCAGGTGGTGCGGCACCTCGGCCCGCTCGGCCGGCGTGGGCTTGGCGGTGCCGATGTCCATGCCGCGGTAGACCAGCGCCGAATCGACGCTGATGATCTCCACCGGCGCCAGGCCGCGCGAGTGCGCCGCCCGCGCCAGCGCCAGCGCGGCGCCCGTCTTGCCGGAGGCGGTCGGCCCGGCGATCACCAGCACCGGGGCGGTGCTCATGCGTTTTTCTCCGCCGGCAGGCCGTGGCGCTGCACCACGGTCCAGCCGATCAGCGCCACCGCCACCGAGGCCGCGCCCACGCCGCAGGCCAGCGGCCGGGTGGTGCCGTCGAGCGCGCCGCCGAGCCATTGGCCGAGCAGGAAGGCGGTCGCCGCCAGGATGAAGCCCGACAGCGCCGAGGCCATGCCCGCCTGCTGCGGGAAGGGCCCGACCACGCCGGCCTGGCCGCAGGGCTGGTGCGTGCCGTGGCCGAAGGCGTAGGCCAGCTGCGGCAGCAGCACCGCCCAGACCGTCTGCACGCCGGCCAGCGCCAGCGCCGCCATCGACAGGCCGCCGGCCAGCGAGATCAGCGCGGCGCGGCGCACCGCGCCGGTCGGGCCGTGGCGCACCAGCCAGCGCCGGCACACCACCGTGCCGGCCAGATAGGCCACCGAGCTGCTGCACAGCGCCAGGCCGTACTGGGTCGCGCTCAGGCCCAGCACCTGCATGTAGACGAAGGACGAGCCCGACAGGAAGAGGAACAGGCCGCCGTAGGTCGCGGCGGTCAGCCCGGACCAGCCGAGAAAGGTCGGGTGGCTCAGGATGCGCGCCCAGCCCTGCAGCAGCGGGCCCGGCTGCAGCGCGCGCGGATTGCGCTCGCGGATCGTCTCGGGCAGACGCAGCGCGACGAAGAGCAGCGCACCCAGCACGATCAGCGCGATGGTCACGAAGCTGGCACGCCAGCCGAACCAGCCGGTCACCAGGCCGCCCAGCAGCGGGCTGGAGAGCGCGATCAGGCCCAGGCCCGACATGCCCAGCGACATGATGCGCATGCCCTCGCTGGGCTGGTAGAGGTCGCGCACCATCGCGCGTGCCACCACCACCGCGCCCGACATCGCCGCGCCCTGCACGATGCGGGTGAGGATCAGCGCCTGGATGTCGGCCGCAGTGGCCGCGGCCAGGCTGGAGAGCAGATACGCCGACAGCGACACCAGCAGCACCGGCCGGCGGCCGAAGCGGTCGGCCACCGGCCCCCACACCAGCTGGCCGAAGCCGAAGGCCAGCAGCAGCGCCGCCATGGTCTGCTGGGTGGCGGCCATCGAGGCGCCCAGCTCGGTCTTGATGCCCGGCAGCGCCGGCAGGTAGAGATCGGTCGAGACCGGCTGCAGGCCCAGCAGCAGCGCCAGCGCGATGGCGATGACCAGGTCGGCCGGGCGGGCCACGGCGGTGGCGTTGGAAGAGGTGGCACTCATCGGGGGCGGAGGGCAGCTCAGCCGCGGTCGGCGGTGGCGCGGCGGCGCACGCCGTCGAGGTAGGCATGCGGATCGGGCGGCTGGCCGCTGCGCTGCGAGGCCCAGATCATCTCGCCCAGGCACTCCATCACCTCGTGCTGCGCGGCGTGCAGGTCGCCGCGCCGGGCCGCCAGCAGCTCGACCGCCTGGCGGATGCCGCGCGGCTGGTCGATCGAGACCTGCTCGCTGATGCTCAGGTGCATCGACAGGTGCAGGAAGGGGTTGGTGCGGCCGTCCTCGACCGCGTAGACGGCGGCCAGCGCGGCGGGCAGGTCGGCCAGGTTGGCGTGGTATTCGGGGTGGAGTTCGATCCACTGCGATGCAAGCGTCTCGAGGGGCGAGAGCGGCTCGCCGGCGCGCGACTTGCGCCAGGCCTCGCAGAAGAATGTCCGGACGTCGTTCTGGCTGGGGGCAAACATCCGACAATTGTGGCCTTTTTCACTGCTGGCCGCTGCCCGTCGGTCTTGCCATGACGACCTCGATCTCCCTCGATCAGCTCTTCGACGATGCCCGCACCCACAACGCTTGGCAGGACCGCCCGGTCGCGCCCGAGCTGCTGCGCGCGCTGCACGACCGCCTGAAATGGGCGCCGACGGCGATGAACTGCGGCCCGCTGCGGGTGCGCTTCGTCGTCTCGGCCGAGGCGCGCTCAGCGCTGCTGCCGCTGATGGCCGAGGGCAACCGCGCCAAGACCGCCGCCGCGCCGGTGGTGGCGGTGCTGGGCGCCGACCTGGGCTTCCCCGCGACGATGGGCCGGCTGGCGCCGCATGTGCCGGCCGCCGCCTTCGAGGGCCAGCCGGCCAAGGTCGAGCACATGGCGCGCTTCAACGCCACGCTGCAGACCGGCTACTTCATCCTGGCGGCGCGCTCGCTGGGCCTGGACTGCGGCCCGATGGCCGGCTTCGACGCCGCTGGCGTCGACGCCGCCTTCTGGGGCGGCACCGCGGTGAAGACGCTGCTGGTGTGCAACATCGGCCACGGCGATCCGGCCGGCCTGCGCCCGCGCGCGGCTCGCCTGGACTTCGACGACGCCTGCCGCATCCTGTGATCACCGATCCGGCCTTCTATGCCGTCGCGGTGCCGGCGGCGCTGCTGGTGGGCATCTCCAAGTCGGGATTCGCCTCCGGCATCGGCGCGCTGGCCACGCCGCTGCTGGCGATGAGCGTGAGCGTGCCGCAGGCCGCCGCGCTGGTGCTGCCGCTGCTGTGCCTGTCCGATGTCATGGGCCTGGTGACGCTGCGCCGCCATGCCGACTGGACGGTGCTGCGCCAGCTGCTGCCCGCCGGCCTGATCGGCATCGTGCTGGGCTGGATCGGCTTCGGCGTGCTCTCGCCGCAGCTCGTGGGCGGCCTGACCGGCCTGGTGACGCTGATCTTCCTGGCCTGGAACCTGAGGTTTCCGCCGCGGGCCGAGGCCGCGCCGCCCAGTGCAGTGGCCAGCGGCGCGCTGGCGCTGACCTCCGGCTTCACCAGCTTCATCGCGCACAGCGGCGGCCCGCCGATCGTGATGGCGCTGCTGCCGCGCCACATGGCGCCGCTGGCCTATGCTGGCACCTCGGCGGTGTTCTTCGCGTCGATCAACTTCGCCAAGTGGGTGCCCTACGGTCTGCTCGGCCTCCTCGACGGGGGGCAGCTCGCCACCTCGGTGGCGCTGATGCCGGTGGCCGCCGCCGGCGTGCTGATCGGCATCCAGGCGACGAAGCAGGTCTCGCCGCGCGGGTTCTACCGCCTGGTGCAGTGGGGCATGTTCCTGACCGGGGTCAAGCTGCTGTGGGATGCGCTGAAGTGAGCCCTCGATCCTGTGGAGACTGTGACGCATGAATGCCTCGATCCTGCCGGCGGTTCGCCTCGAACCCCACGCCACGCTGTCCGGCGTGGCGGTGCTCACCCTGTCCAACCCGGGCAAGCTCAATGCCGTCAACGTCGTGATGTGGCGCGCGCTGCGCCAGATCTTCGAGGGCCTGGACGCGCGTGAGCCCGACCTGCGCTGCGTGATCGTGCGCGGCGAGGGCGGCACCTTCGTCTCCGGCGGCGACATCGAGGAGTTCCCGGCCTTCCGCTTCGCGCCGGAGACGGTGCGCGACTTCCACGAGAACATCGTCGCCCCGGCGCTCGACGCGATGTACCGCTGCGACATCCCGCTGGTGGCGCAGATCGAGCGCGCCTGCGTCGGCGGCGGGCTGGAGATCGCCTGCCAGTGCGACATCCGCATCGCCGGGCGCTCGAGCCGCTTCGGCGCGCCGATCGCCCGGCTGGGCTTCCCGATGGCGATCGACGAGCTGGCGGGCGTGGCGCGGGTGGCCGGGCTGGCCACCGCCGCCGAGATCCTGCTGGAGGCGCGGCTGCTGGAGGCCGAGGTCGCGCTGCAGCGCGGCCTGGTGCAGCGGGTGATGCCCGACGAGGAGGTCGCGCAGGAGGCCGAGGCCACCGCGCGGCGCATCGCCGCCGGCGCCCCGCGTGCCGCGCGCCTGAACAAGCAGGCGCTGCGCCTGGTCGCGCCGCAGTTCTGCTTCTCCGAGGCGCAGCGCCAGCAGCTCGCCGCCTACGCCAGCGGCCCCGACCACCGTGAGGGCATCGCCGCCTTCATCGAGAAGCGCCCCCCGAAGTTCACCGGCGCCTGAGTCCTCCGGCGCCTGATTTCCCCGTCACCTCCGTCATCCCCGCGCAGGCGGGGATCCACGCCCGCCGCCCCATGAGCACCGCCGCCAACCCCAACCTCTTCGCCGCCCTGCGCGCCGCCTTTCCCGCCGACCTCGACGCGATCGCCATCGAGACCGACAGCGGCCTGGACTACGCCTGGCGCGACCTCGACCGCGCCACCGCGATGCTGGCCAACCTGCTGCAGTCGCTGGAGATCCCGGCCGGCAGCCGGGTGGCGGCGCACACCGAGAAGTCGGTCGAGGCGCTGATGCTCTATCTGGCGACGCTGCGTGCGGGTTTCGTCTACCTGCCGCTCAACACCGCCTATCAGGCGGCCGAGCTGGATTACTTCATCGGCAACGCCGAGCCGGCGGTGGTGGTCTGCGCGGGCCGCAACTTCCCGTGGATCAGCCAGCTTGCCTTCCAGAAAGGCGTGGCGCATGTCTTCACGCTCAATGACGACCGCACCGGCACGCTGCTCGACCGCGCCGCGCATTTCCCCGACACCCACGAGGTCGCGCCGAAGTCGGCCGACGACCTGGCCGCCATCCTCTACACCTCCGGCACCACCGGCCGCAGCAAGGGCGCGATGCTCAGCCACGGCAACCTGCTGTCCAACGCGCAGATGCTGAAGGACTTCTGGGACTGGAGAGCGGGCGACGTGCTGATCCACGCGCTGCCGATCTTCCATGTCCACGGCCTGTTCGTCGCCAGTCACGGCGCGCTGCTCAACGGCTCGAAGATGCTGTGGCTGGCGAAGTTCGATCCGAAGGCGGTGGTCGAGCGCCTGCCGCGCGCCAGCGTCTTCATGGGCGTGCCGACGCTCTTTGTTCGGCTGCTGCAGGAAGCGGGCCTCACGCGCGAGGCCTGCCGGAACATGCGCCTGTTCATCTCCGGCTCGGCGCCGCTGCTGATCGAGACCTTCCGCGACTGGCAGGCCCGCACCGGCCACACCCTCCTGGAGCGCTACGGCATGAGCGAGACGATCATGCTGACCTCCAACCCCTGCCGCGCCGAGGCCGGCGAGCCCGAGCCTCGGCGGCTGGGCGGCACGGTCGGGCCAGCCCTGCCGGGCGTGGGCGTGCGCGTGGTCGACGACGCCGGCGCTGCGGTGGCCGCCGGCGAGATCGGCCATGTGCAGGTGCGCGGCCCGAACGTCTTCGGCGGCTACTGGCGCATGCCGGAGAAGACCGCCGAGGAGTTCACCGCCGATGCGTCGGGTGAGCGCTGGTTCAAGACCGGCGACGTCGGCCGCTTCGACGCGCACGGCTACCTCACCATCGTCGGCCGCAGCAAGGACCTGATCATCACCGGCGGCTACAACGTCTACCCGGCCGAGATCGAGGGCTGGCTCAACGACATGCCCGGCGTGGCCGAGTCGGCGGTGGTCGGCGTGCCGCACCCGGACTTCGGCGAGGGCGTGATCGCGCTGATCGTGCCCAAAGTGGGCGCCACGCTCGACGCCGACGCGCTGGTGGCGCAGCTCAAGGCGCAGATCGCCGGCTACAAGGTGCCCAAGCGCGCCTTCGTCGTGACCGAGCTGCCGCGCAACGCGATGGGCAAGGTGCAGAAGAACCTGCTGCGCGACGCGCACCGGGCGCTGTTCACCGGCTGACCGGCGTCTCGGGCGGCGGCAGCAGCGCCTCGGCGCGCAGCGTGCGCAGCAGCTTCTGGCCGGCGCGGCCGTCCGGGGCGCGCTCGCCGAACAGGCGGCTGCGCTCGGCGCGGATGGCCGCGCGGCTGCGCTCGCCCAGCAGGCCGTCGATCGCGCCGATGTCGTGGCCGCGTGCGGCCAGCAGCTGCTGCAGCTCGCGGCGCTCGGCGCGCGACAGGCCGGCGTCGTCGGTCGGCCACGGCGTCACGAAGGGGCCGGCGCCGCGCAGCCGGTCGGCCAGATGCGCGATCGCCAGGCCGTAGCTCTCGGCGGCGTTGTAGCTGTAGATCGCGTCGAAGTTCTTCGTCACCAGGAAGGCCGGGCCCTGGGGGCCGGCGGGCGTCATCAGGCCGGCGGGCGCATCGAGCTCCGGCAGCGGCACGCCGTCGGCGCGGCGCAGGCCCAGGTCGCGCCAGCGCGCCATCGGCTGGCGCAGCTTGCGGCCCTGGCCCTCGGTGGAGAAGCCTTCCGGCAGCCGCACCTCGAAGCCCCAGGGCAGGCCGTCCTTCCAGCCGGCACGGGCCAGGAAATTGGCGGTCGAGGCCAGCGCGTCGGGCACGCTGTCGATCAGGTCGCGGCGGCCGTCGCCGTCGAAGTCGACCGCCAGGCGCTCGTAGGTGGTCGGCATGAACTGGGTGTGGCCGAAGGCGCCGGCCCAGGAGCCGCGCAGCCGCTCCGGCGCGACATGACCGGCCTGCAGGATGCGCAGCGCCGCGAACAGCTCGCCGCGGAAGAAGCTCTGGCGCCGCCCCTGGCACGACAGCGTGCCCAGCGCCTGCACCAGCGGGTAGCTGCCGAAGGTCTGGCCGAAGTTGCTCTCCACGCCCCAGACGGCGACCACCGTGGCCGCGTCGACCCCGTGGCGCCGTGCCACCTCGTCCAGCACCGGGCGGTGCTGGCGCAGCATCGCCAGGCCCTGCGCGACGCGCTCGTCATCGACCAGTGCGGCCAGGTAGTCCCAGATCGGCGTGCGGAACTCGGGCTGCTGGTCGAGCTTGTCCAGCACCTCGGGCAGGGCCGCCAGGCCGGCAGTGTGCTGCCGCCAGGTCTCGGGCGCGACGCCGGCCGTGCGGGCCGCGGGCTGCAGCTCGGCGAGGCAGGCCTGCAGCGCCGTGTCGGGCGCGGCGTCGGGGGGCATCTGGGCCGCGGCGAGCAGTGGCAGCAGCAGGGCGGGCAGGGGCAGCAGGCGGACGGGGGGTGTCATGGTGCTGCATTCTCGCGCCGGAGTTCTGCGGGCCCCTCAGTCCTTCCTTCTTGACACCGCGTGACGCGCTTGCTCGACCAAGGCGAGAATCAGGCGCGTGCGGACCGAAGCGCGCGGCCAGATGATCCCGAATCGGCGCCTGTACGGTTGATCGGTCAGCGCAATGCGCGCGATCCCGAGCCCCCGAGACCACGGCAACGATGCATCCGGTGCCAGTGAGACGCCCAGACCACGGTCAACCAGCAAGGCGATGGCCGGCAGAGAGCTCAGCTCGAAGCGTTCACGAGGCACGATGCCGGCTCGGCGCAGGTAATCGTCGGCCTGCTTGCCGCCACCGAGGCTGCGGTTGTAGCGGATGAAGGGCTCGTTGCGCAGCAGCTCATGCGCATCGCGCGTTGCCCATTGGATCGGCGCCAGGACCACGAGGGGCTCCTCGCAGAGCTGTTCCCAGCTCACGGTCTTCGGCAATGTGAACGGCGGGTGCAGACAGACTGCCGCGTCCAGCTCGCCGCGCAGAACCGCGTCGTACAGCTCCGTCGACAACGCCGATCGGATCTCGATGCGCGAGTCCGGGTACGTCTGGACGAAGCCTGCCAGAACCTCTGGCATCAGACTGTGCAGCGCCGTGTTGATGGCGCCCAGGCGCAACTCGCCCGTCGCGGCTTCGTCGTTGATGGCCGCCTTGAGGTTGCGCAGATCGCGCAGGATGCCTGCCGCGCGATCGACCAGCCGGTAGCCCGCCTCTGTCGGCACCACGGTCCGCCCGGCGCGCGTGAGCAGTCGCGTTCCCAGCTCCCGCTCCAGCAGGCGGAGCTGGTGTGCAACCGCTGCTGGCGTCAGCTCCAGGCGCCGTGCAGCCTCAGACATCGAGCCCGACTCGACGACGAGGGCAAAGGTGTTGAGGTAGGCCGTCTCCATCCAGTCCTCTGCAATCAATTGATAGCTGAATTATCAAGTGATCAAAGACATCGTCGCTTTTTTGATGATTTCCAGCGGGACATACTGCCGCCATGTCGTCGCCCAACTACCTTCCTGTCCGAGAGCAATGGCTGCAGCGTCATCGTGAGGATGTGCTGGAGCCGGGCTTGGCCATCGTCGATGCACACCATCACTTCTACGATCGGCCGGGCTGGCGTTATCTCAGCGAGGACTACGGTGCCGATGCGTCGAGTGGCCACGATGTGCGTGCTTCCGTGTACATGCAGGCGCTGACTCGCTACCGCGTGTCCGGCCCGGAGGCGCTCAGGCCGGTGGGTGAGACGGAATATGTCGCGCAGGCCACGAGGGATCGTTTCCCACGGATTGCGGCCGGCATCGTCGGGCATGCGGACCTCCGTGCAGGCGCGGCCGTTCGTGACGTCCTGGAGGCGCACATCGAAGCGGGCCAGGGACGGTTTCGCGGCGTGCGTCACCTGACGACCTGGGATGCTGATGCGTCGCTGGCCAACCCGCTCACCGCGGCGCCCTCGGGCCTGCTGAGCGATGAGGCCTACCGCGCCGGGCTGGCCCAACTGGCGCCGCTTGGCCTGAGCTACGACGCGTGGCTGTTCTTCCCGCAACTGCCCGAGCTCATCGACGCCGCCAAGGCTTTCCCCGAGACGACGATCGTTGTCGATCACTGTGGCGGCATTGTCCGCATCGGTGCCTACCAGGGGTGCCAGGCCGAGGTCTACGCACGCTGGCGCCTCTCCATGCGCGAGCTGGCACAGCTGCCCAACGTGCACGTCAAGCTGGGCGGGCTGGGCATGCGGATCAATGGCTTCGATTTCGACAAGGGCGAACTGCCGCCGTCGTCCGAGCAGCTGGCGGCGGCCTGGAAGCCGTGGATCGAGACCTGCATTGAAGCCTTCGGCGCCGACCGCTGCATGTTCGAGAGCAATTTCCCGGTCGACAAGGGCTCGTACAGCTATGTGAATGGCTGGAATGCGTTCAAGCGGCTGACCGCAGGCTGCAGCGTGAGCGAACGACAAAAGCTCTTCGAAGGTACCGCGAGCCGCGTCTATCGGCTCGATTGAGCGCCCGCAGGAGTCCACCGTTCAACAACATTGGAGACGACATGAACAACCTGACCCGCCGGCACCTCATCGCCGCACCCCTCCTGCTCGCCACCGGCTCGGCGCTCGCGCAGGCCTACCCGAGCAAGCCCGTCACCATCGTCGTGCCGTACGCGGTCGGCGGCACCACCGACATCGTCGGGCGCCTGGTCGGAACGCAGATGGGCAATGCGCTGGGCCAGCCGCTCGTCGTCGACAACCGGGCCGGTGGCGGCGGCAACGTCGGCTGGGGTGCCGTGGCGCGTTCGGCCCCCGATGGTCACACGCTGCTGACGACCGAGATGTCATTCACCATCGCCCCCGCGCTCGGTCTCAAGCAGCCGTTCGACCCGAAGAAGGACTTCACGCACGTCATCACCGCAGCCTCGGCACCGCATGTTCTGGTCGTCAATCCGGACGTGCCGGCAAAGACCTTGAAGGCGTTCATCGCCTACGCGAAGGCCAACCCCGGCAAGATGAACTACGGCTCCGGTGGCAACGGCACCAACACGCACCTCGGCGGTGAACTCTTCAAGCGAGAGGCGCAGGTGTTCATCGTGCATGTGCCGTACCGGGGGGCGGGTGCCGTGCTGCAAGACCTGATGGCCGGGCAGGTGCAGATGCTGGTCACGTCGCTGCCGACCGCGCTGCCACACATCAAGTCGGGCAAGCTGCGTGCGCTTGCCGTCACGGCGGACAAGCGCACGCAGCTTCTGCCCGACGTGCCTTCGGCCAAGGAGGCGGGCCTGCCGAGGTTCTTGATGGACTTCTGGGTCGGCCTGGCCGCGCCGGCCGGCACGCCGCAGCCGGTGATTGACAAGCTGAACAAGGCGGTTGCCGACGCGCTGAACTCGCCCGAGGGCCGCAAGCGTCTCGCCGAGCAGGGGCTCGACCCGGTGTCGAACACGCCTGCCCAAGCCGCGCAGTTCGTCGCCGCGGAGATGCAGCAGTGGGGTGCGGTCGTGAAGGCCGCCGGCATCAAGGCCGACTGACCGAGAGACCGCCATGACGATTCAACCGCTGAAAGGCATCCGCGTTCTCGATCTCACCAATGTGCTCGCCGGGCCTTTCGCGTGTCACCAGCTGGCGCACATGGGCGCGGATGTCATCAAGGTCGAGGCCCGGGGCACAGGGGATCTTGCGCGCCAGCTCGGTGCGGATCACGCGCTGAACAAGGCGAACATGGGTGTTTCGTTCCTGGCCCAGAATCCTGGAAAGCGCTCGATCACGCTGAACTTGAAGAGCGCCCAGGGCAGAGAGGTCTTCCGCCGGCTCGTGCGCACGGCCGATGTGGTGATGGAGAACTTCCGTCCCGGCGTGATGGACCGGCTGGGCGTCGGCCACGCCGAGTTGTTCAAGGACAACCCGAGGCTTGTCTATTGCGCGATTTCCGGCTTTGGCCAGGACGGGCCACTGCGAGACCTGCCAGCCTATGACCAGATCATCCAGGGCATGTCAGGCATCATGAGCGTGACGGGTGCCCCGGAGAACGCGCCGTATCGCGTCGGCTATCCTGTCGCCGACACCATCGGTGGCATCACCGCTGCGTTCGCGGTGGCTGCCGCGCTGGCTGATCGCCGCAGGACCGAGGGTGTCTTCATCGATGTCTCGATGCTGGAGGCTGCGATGGCGACGATGGGGTGGGCCGTGTCGAATCATCTGATCGCTGGCCGGGAGCCCAGGCCGCTGGGCAACGACAACGTCACGGCGAGCCCGTCGGGCACGTTCCGCACGGGCCAGGGCCTGCTCAACATCGCCGCCAACAAGCAGGAGCAGTTCGAGGCGGTCTGCACGGTGCTGGGGCACCCGGAGTGGGCGCGCGATCCCCGCTTTGTCGATCGGCATGCGAGGTTGCTGCACCGGGAGGCGCTTCGCCTTCTGCTCGAGCAGGTGCTGGCCGGTGCGTCCGCCGACCACTGGTGGCGTGCGCTCAATGATGCCGGCGTGCCGGCCGGGCCGGTCTACACGGTTTCGCAGGCGCTTGAACATCCCCAGATCGAGAGTCGAGGCATGTTGGCGACGTTCGAGAACGCGCCCGGTGTCGGGCGTGACATCCGCGTCGTGCGCACGGGTTTCAAGCTGAACGGTGAGGCACCGTCGGTCACGACCCCGCCGCCGCAGTTGGGCGAGCACACGCACGCGATCCTGGCCGAGCTGGGCTATGGCCAGGACGACATCGGCACGCTGGCCGCAGCGGGTGCGATATGAGCGAGCCGATGCAGGCTCCGGGCAGCAGGGAGGGGCGGCGCCGCGCGGGCATCGACAGGCAACCTGCGGCGGAACCTGCCGCGCCAGCTGCCTCGAGCGGAGGCATGCTTGCGCTGAGTGCTCGCCCTCAGGCGACAGCGTCCGGCTCGCCCTCGGCGTGCCGCTCGGGCTCGGTGGTACGCAGGATCTCGTCGAGCACGGAGGTGGCGTAGTTGCCGGCCGGCAGCGAGAAGCTGATCACCAGCGCATCGGCCTGCGGCCATTCCCAGGCCATGTCGGCCGGCAGCGCCACCAGGGTGCGGCGCTCCTGGTCCAGCCCGGCGTGTTCCATGCCGCTGCACAGCGTGGCGTGACGCTCGGCCACGCCGTTCTCCAGCGCCTGTGCCTCGTCCGTGGTGCTCACGCGGCCGCGGCCCCACAGCGGCCCTGTGGGCCGGCCGGCCTCGTCCATCACGTCACCGGGCAGCGTCTGGCCCCAGAGTCCTTGCTGGAGCCGCAGCGCCAGCACCTCGTTGAAGACGAAGGAGCGCACCGCCGACAGGTAGATGCCCTTCTTCTTCGGGTTGCGCACGCGGATCTCGCGCGCCAGCATCGCCCGGCCCTGCTCGACGTTGCCGCCGTCGAAGCCGAAGCGCTGCGCGCCGAAGTAGTTGGGCACGCCCTGCGCGGCCACCGCCTTCAGGGTGGCCTCGATGGCGTCGCGCTCGCCCGCCACGTCGCGCAGCACGATGCGGAAGCGGTTGCCCAGCAGGTCGCCCGGGCGCAGCTTCTTCACATGGCGGCTCTGGCCCAGCACCTTGAATTCGGGGTGCTGGAGCTGCGTCAGGTCGGGCGTCTCGCCGGCCTTGCCGGTCGGCAGGTAGATGCTGAACCACTGGCGGGTGATGGCGTGGCGGTCCTTCAGGCCGGCGTAGCCCACGTCGCGCTCGGTCACGCCCGCGGCCGCGGCCAGCTGCTGCGCGACGAAGGCGGTGTTGGCGCCGTTCTTCTCCACATCCAGCCAGAGGTGCTCGCCCGCGCCGGAGGGCAGCTGCAGCGGCAGCTCGGTGACGATGAAGTCCTCGTTGAGGCGTTTCAGCGTGGCGCTGGCGCCGCTGGCCGGATAGGCGCGGGGCCACAAGGGCAGGGTCGTGTAGGGAGCGTGGGTCATGAGGAGTCTGGTGGCAGTCCAGTCGATCCAGAAACGACAAAGCCCCAGCAAGTGGGGCTTTCGTGTGTCCTTGCCATGCAAGGAGAAATCTGGTCGGGGTGAGAGGATTCGAACCTCCGGCCTCTACGTCCCGAACGTAGCGCTCTACCAGGCTAAGCTACACCCCGAAATCTGGCATCTGGCTGACATGACACTGAAGAAGCTGGTCGGGGTGAGAGGATTCGAACCTCCGGCCTCTACGTCCCGAACGTAGCGCTCTACCAGGCTAAGCTACACCCCGTGGGTTCTTCAGTCGCCAACTTGCCTGATTGCTCAGGAAGTTCTATCAACCGCCAAGACTGTCAATCTTAGCAGCGCTTCCTTGAATTGGGAAGGGGGTAGGGTGGAAATATGCGCGCGAGCGCGTTCGGCCTCGGCCCGGGCGGCTTCTCGGGTGATGTCCAGCGCGCCGGTGCGGCGCACGATGGCGACGATCTCGTCCAGGCGCTCGACCTCGCCGTGCTGGATCGCGTGCCGGATCAGCTCGCGCTCGTCGGGCGTGCCGCGGCTCATCGCCGCCAGCAGCGGCAGCGTGGGCTTGCCCTCGCGCAGGTCGTCGCCGACGTTCTTGCCCAGCGCGGCGGTGGTGCCCTCGTAGTCGAGCAGGTCGTCGACGATCTGGAAGGCGGTGCCCAGCGCCTGGCCGTAGGACGCGCAGGCCGCCTCGAGCGCGCTGTCGCTGCCGGCCAGCACCGCGCCGATGCGCGCGCTGGCCTCGAAGAGCTTGGCGGTCTTGTAGCGGATGACACGCAGGTAGTCCTCGACCGAGATGTCGGGGTCGTGCATGTTCAGCAGCTGCAGCACCTCGCCCTCGGCGATGACGTTGGTCGCATCGGCCAGCACCTCGAGCACCCGCATGCTGTCGACCGACACCATCATCTGGAAGGCGCGCGAGTACAGGAAGTCGCCCACCAGCACGCTGGCGGCATTGCCGAACAGGGCGTTGGCGGTCTGGCGGCCGCGGCGCAGCGAGGACTCGTCGACGACGTCGTCGTGCAGAAGCGTCGCGGTGTGGATGAACTCGACGGTGGCGGCCAGCTCGAAGCGGGCCGGCTGCTCGAAGCCCAGCGCGCGCGCGAACAGCAGCACGAGCATCGGGCGCAGCCGCTTGCCGCCCGCGCTGACGATGTAGTGCGAGATCTGGTTGATCAGGACCACCTCGGAGGCGAGCCGACGGTGGATCACGGCGTCAACCTGCGCCATCTCGCCGGCCATCAGTTCGGTGATGGCGGCCTGGTTGTTCGATGAATCGGTGACGAGGCTCACGAGGGAGGACTTCTCAGGTCGGGAGGGCACAATCCGTGGATTATAGGAAGCCTGAGCCTCCCGGCTGCCCGTGACGGTATCGCCGGGCCGCTCTGCGGTGCCCGCGCGTCGGCCCGATCCGACAACGCTGCAGAGCGCACGCAAGAGCCGTGCTACAATCTTCGGCTTCGCGCGGAACGGGTCTGGTGCTTGAAGTGCACAGCTTCAGGCAGCTGGCCACGGCGCGCGAGCAAGAAGTTCTTTTCCCCACGAAAGGGTTGACATGTACGCGGTCATAAAAACCGGTGGCAAGCAATACAAGGTTGCAGCCGGCGAAAAAATCAAGGTAGAACAGATCACTGCGGACGTCGGCCAGGAGATCGTGATCGATCAGGTGCTCGCCGTCGGCAACGGCGCTGAGCTGAAGGTCGGTGCTCCCCTGGTGGACGGTGCGTCGGTGCAGGCCACCGTCGTCTCGCACGGTCGGCATGACAAGGTGCGCATCTTCAAGATGCGTCGCCGCAAGCACTACCAGAAGCGCCAAGGCCATCGCCAGAACTACACCGAGCTGCTCATCAGCGCGGTCGTGGCCTGATCCCGGTCTTCCTCCAGATCTCCCAGGAG